>JACQFH010000481.1 GCA_016200145.1 Planctomycetia bacterium
CCCGCCTGCCAGCAAGTTCGCGCTTGCTATCGCTTCTTCGTGAATCCACCGCGGCACGATTGCGGCTATTGTCTTCTGTGTTTTCTGTGTTTTCTGTGCCTCTGTCGTTCCATCCGTTCCTCGCTGATAAAATGGAGCCACAGAAGCGCACAGAGGTCTCAGAGAAAGAGCCACGGATGAAACACGGATTGAACACGGATCTGGTGCGCACTTCGGAATTGTAATCGGGCTCGGGATTTCGATTTTTGGATGACTTGTCTACAACATCGGGTATCTACTCAGGCGAGGGGCGCCCCGAAACGAATCCCAATTCCGAAATCCCATTTCATGTCTAAGAAAATCCGAAATCCGAAATCCGAAATGCACGAGGCATCCGCCTCAGGCGAGATCCGAAATTTCAAACGTGCGCCCGGTTCTCCCCCGGCGGCGTTTGCCGGCGTCGATTTCTACTCGCTGGACGAATTGCTTTCGCCTGAAGATGTAAAGCTGCGCGGACACGTGCGCGACTGGGTCGAGGCGCGGTTTTTGCCGATCATTGCCGAACACTACGCGCAGGCCACGTTTCCCCTTGTGATCGCGCGCGAAATCGCGGCGTTCGGGGCCTTCGGCGGAAACATCACGGGGTACGGCTGCGCGGGGATCTCGCCATTGCAATACGGGCTGATCATGCAGGAGCTGGAGCGCGGAGACAGCGGCCTCAGGACCTTTGCCTCGGTGCAGGGGGCGCTTGCGATGAACGCCATCCACATGTTCGGAAGCGACCAGCAGAAGGAAAAATGGCTCCCCGCGATGGCCAGGGGAGAAAAGCTCGGGTGCTTCGGTCTGACGGAGCCCGACTTCGGCTCGAATCCTGCCGGAATGACAACCACGGCCCGCAAGACCGACTCGGGTTACGTTCTGAACGGCAAGAAGATGTGGATCGGGCTGGGCAGCATCGCCGACGTGGCGGTCGTGTGGGCCAAGGTCGACGGCGAGCCGGGGGTCGATCCGTCAAGTTCCGCAGCGATTCGCGGGTTTCTCGTGGAGAAAGGGACGATTGGCTTTCACGCCGAGCTGATCGAAGGCAAATTGTCGCTGCGCGCGGCCAACACCAGCCGGCTTACATTTGCCAATTGCGCAGTTCCCGCCGAGAGCCTGCTGCCCAAGTCATGGGGCCTTAAGTCGCCGCTTCTGTGTCTCAATCACGCCCGCTACGGCATCGCCTGGGGAGTGCTTGGGGCGGCGATGGCCTGTTACGAAGAGGCTCGCAAGTACGCGGCGCAGAGGATTCAGTTCGGTAAACCGATCGCCGGTTTCCAGCTCGTGCAGCGGAAGCTGGCGCTGATGCTGACCGAGCTGACGAAGGCGCAGCTTCTCACGTGGCGGCTCGCGCAGCTCAAGACGGCCGGCAAGGCGACGCACGTGCAGATTTCCATGGCCAAGCGCAACAACGTGGCCATGGCGCTCGAAATTGCCCGCACCACGCGTGACATTCTGGGGGGCGTCGGCATCCTCGACCAGTACCAGTGCTTTCGCCACATGGCCAACCTCGAAAGCGTCAAGACGTACGAGGGGACCGACGACATGCACCTGCTAATTCTCGGCGAAGCCATCACGGGGATCTCGGCGTTCGCGTGACGGCACAACGACCGCCGTGGACGAAAAGTGGCGCAGCGGCCGCGACGTTGGGCCAGGGGCATGTCGACCCCTGCCGGCTTGTGCGGCAGGTGAAGAAGATTGGTCAGCTAGCTGCAGAATCTCATTCACCTGCCGGATGAACGGCGGGGTCTCATTACAGCTCGCTATTCCTGCGGTTTCTCGTCGGCCGGCTTGGCATCGACTTTCTTTTCGTCGGTGGCTTGTTCGCCATCCTTGGCGGGGGCCGGTTCGGGAACTTCGGCACGTCCCTTCTTCACCGGGCCGGTGGTCGAGCCCGCCTGTTCAGACGACTTGCCGCCGGTGGACGTTTTGGGGGGAGTCGACGCTTCCGGGCTGCACCCGGCCAGGCACAGCAGCACACCGGCGACAACTCCCGACGCAGCCCAGTTCCGAAGACTCACAAGGAAACTCATGTCGTTGACCTTTGCAGAGAAAGTGACAGCTTTGTAAAACCAGAAAACCGCCCGCCAGGCACGCCCCTGTGGAATTTGATCCGTTGCGGGCGAATTTATTCCAGGTCGTCCATTAAAAAGAATCGGATCGGCGTTTGCAACTAAGGGTTCAATGAAGGTCCAACAGCTTCTCTCCCACCACGGCATCAAAGAAAACCCATTCGGGCAGGAAGACGCCCAGAGCGACCCGGTTTTCAAGCGGCACTGCCTGGAAGGGACATATCACCCCGCCTGGGATAAGATTTTCGGCAGCCCGGAAGAGCCGGCGACGGCCGTCGTGTTCGGCGAAAAAGGGAGTGGCAAGACGGCGCTGCGCCTGCAGATCGTCGACCAGATCGCCCGTTACAACCGCGAGCACCCGGGCGCCCGCGTGCTCGTCATCGAGTACGACGACTTCAACCCGTTTCTCGACTGCTTTCGCGACCGCCTGTTCGGGCGCAAGCGGCGGCCCGAGCGGATGCTCGAATCGTGGCGCCTGTGGGACCACATGGACGCTATCTTGACTCTGGGGGTAACTCGGGTCGTCGACGGTCTGCTGGATTCTTCGGGCCACGGCGCGGCGCCGATCGAAGCCATCGACGCTGCACGGATCAACGAACTGTCGCGGCTCGAGCGCCGCGATCTCTTGCTGCTGGCCGCGTTTTACGATCGATCGCTGGCCATGCCTCGCAAGCAACGGTGGAATGCCCTGCGCCGCAAGCTGAAATACCGGTCGTGGCCCACGCTCTGGGACCGCGCGCTGGGGATCGCCGTCACGGTAGCCGTCGTCGCCCTGTTCGTGTACCGCGACCGGTGGACAGAATTCTATCACAGCATCAAGCCGTGGCTGATCATCGCGGCCGGCTGGCTCCCCTGGCTCTATCGCCACGGCATGCTGCTGTGGCAGGCCTGGCAGGTGCAGCGGCAGGTGCGCGTCGCAAGGCACCATCCCAATCTGTTGCGGCAAATCCTCTCGAAAATTCCGCGAAAGGAACTGCTCGACCAGCCTGTTCCCAACAAGGACCGCAGCGACGACCGTTACGAGCTGCTCAACAAGTTTCAGGCCGTCCTGCGGCCGCTGGGCTTCGCGGGGATCGTCGTGCTGGTGGATCGCGTCGACGAGCCGCACCTGATCAACGGCTCGGTCGAACGGATGCGCGATTTGCTGTGGCCGATGTTCGACAACAAGTTCCTCAAGCATCCGGGCATCGGCTTCAAGCTGCTGTTGCCGATCGAAGTCAGCTTTCACCTGGCGCGGGAAGACCGCGAGTTCTTCGAGCGCTCGCGGCTCGACAAGCAGAACCTGATCCGCTCGCTGCAGTGGACGGGGGAATCGCTGTACGACGTCGCCAACGACCGGATCCGCGCGTGTGCCGAGCCCGGGCGCGAGAAGGTTTCGTTCCGCAACCTGTTCGACGAGTCGGTCTCGGAGGCCGAGCTGATCGCCACGCTCGAGCGCCTGCGCGTGCCCCGGCACCTGTTCAAGTTCATCTACCGGCTGCTGGTCGACCACTGCAACCGCTACACCGACGACAACCCCCGCTGGACAGTGGCCCGCGAGACGCTGCAATCGACGCTAGCGCTGTATATGCGGGACTTGCAGGAGTTTGATCGAGGACAGGGGGCCGGCTGAGTTCGTCTTGGGGGCGAGAGGCGAGTCGTAGGGAGAGTCGCGTCCCCGGGAATTGAAGAGGGGGAGACAAGGAGAGGGGGAGACAGGGAGAAAGACGGATTGCGAGAGGAAATTTTCGGGAGGGCGAGGCTCCTGCCGAGCCGCCAATGTGGCATCGTACAGACGACGACGGTCATTGGGCCGTGTTTGACATTGGCAATCGTCAAACGTATCCCCATGATGCGTTCTTGGTAACCCCGGGCGCAGCGGCGGCTCGGCTCGCCCTCCTGATGCGCCGAATGAGCATTAGCCGCGACCAGCTGGCCTCACCTGCGAAACCCGACGGACCACGTAGAAGAACACCGGCGTCAGGAAGATGCCGAAGAGAGTCACGCCGAGCATGCCGGCGAACACGGCGGTGCCGAGAGTTCGCCGCATTTCGGCGCCGGCCCCGGTGCTGATCACGAGGGGCACGACGCCCAGGATGAACGCCAGCGACGTCATTACGATCGGGCGCAGCCGCAGCCGGCACGCCTCAAGCGTCGACTGGGTCAGATCGACTCCCGAGTCGTTCCGCGACTTGGCGAACTCGACGATCAAAATGGCGTTCTTGCAGGCCAGACCCACGAGCACCACAAACCCCACCTGCGTAAACACGTTCACGTCGAGCCGCGCCACCAGCACTCCCGCAATCGAGCACAGCAGGCACATCGGGACGACCAGAATGACGGCCAGGGGAAGCGACCAGCTCTCGTACTGCGCGGCCAGTACCAGAAAGACCAGCACGACGGCCAGTACGAACACAAGAATCGCCGTGTTGCCGGTCTGAAGCTGCAGGAGCGCGAGCTCGGTCCATTCGAAGCGCATCGAACGGATGAGGCCGCGCTCGGTGGCCCGTTCGGCGCGCTCGATCGCCTGCCCCGAACTGATTCCGCCGGCCGGGCTGACGTTGATTGCCGCCGATGGATACATGTTGTATCGCATGAGGAGCACTGGACCGCTCTTTTCTTCCACGCTGGCGAGTGTGCCCAGGGGCACCATCTTGCCTGTGGCGCTGCGAACCTTAAGCTGCTTGAGGTCTTCGACCTGACGGCGGAATTCCGAGGCCGCCTGCACGTTCACCTGCCAGGTGCGGCCGAAGCGGTTGAAGTCGTTGACGTACAGCGATCCCAGGTTGACCTGCAGCACGTTAAACAATTCGCTCATCGAAACGCCCAGCGCCTTGACCAGCGTTCGGTTGATGTTGAGAAACAGCCAGGGAGTATTCGCGCGAAAGCTGGTAAAGAGGCCCGCCAGGCCTGGGACGTTCCGCGCGTCAGCGACGATGTCGTCGGCGACCCTTTGGAGCGACTTCATGCCCGTGTCGCCGCGGTCTTCGATGATGATCTTGAAGCCCCCTGCCGTGCCCAGTCCGTCGAGCGGCGGAGCGCCGAAGACGTTCACCAGCCCTTCCTGAATCTCGTGCTGCAGGCGGCGTTCAAGGCCTGCGCCAATCACATCGGCCGACAGCCCCTGCGGGGTGCGCTTGTGGAATTCGTCGAGCATGACGTACAGCGCGCCGAAATTGGGCGCGTTGGCGTTCAGTAGAATCGATTGCCCCGCCACGCCCACGGTGTGCTTCACACCGGGCGTGCTCTGGGCGATGCTCTCGATCTGCGACATCACCTGGCTGGTCCGCTGGACCGACGCCGAGTCGGGCAGTTGCACGTTGACGAGCAGATAGCCCTTGTCCTGAGCCGGGATGAAACCCTTGGGGGCCCGCTCGAACCCGTACCACGTGAGCGCGAGAAGCCCCCCATAAACCAGCACGACGAGGGCGCCGACCCGCAGCAGCCTGCCCACCACGTTCGTGTACAGGCCGGTGGCGAGGTTGAATCCCGCATTGAACCCGCGAAACACCTTTGCAAGCACCGCGTTGAGGGGAATTGCGATGTACCACGAGGCGATGGCGCACAGCGTCGACGACGCGAAGAGGCAAGCCCACGGTGTGCTCATCACGAACGGCATGCGAGATTGAACGATCGGGGCAACGAATTCGTAGCCGGCCCAGGCGCCGGCGAGCGCGAACGCGATGCGGGGCAGCGGCGGCGCGTCCCCCTTTTCGTGCGGACGCAACAGCAGCGCCGTCAGCGCCGGGCTGAGCGTCAGCGAATTGAACGTCGAAATCACCGTCGAGACGGCAATCGTCAGCGCGAACTGCCGGAAGAACTGCCCCGAGATGCCCGTGATCATCGCGCACGGCACGAACACCGCGCTTAAGACCAGGCCGATGGCAATCACCGGCCCGGCGACTTCCGACATAGCCTGCAGAGTCGCCAGGCGCGGCGACAGCCCCTGTTCGATGTGGTGCCCCACGGCCTCGACCACGACGATCGCATCGTCCACGACGATGCCGATCGCCAGGACCAGGCCGAACAGCGTCAGATTGTTGAGGCTGAACTTCATCATCGCCATGACGGCGAAGGTGCCGACGATGGCCACAGGAACCGCCACGAGCGGAATGATCGCCGAGCGCCAGTTCTGCAGGAACAGCAGCACGACCACCGCCACCAGAATGACGGCGTCTCGCAATGTCTTGTAAACCTCGTTGATCGACTGGTTGATGAAGGGGGTGGTGTCGTAGACGATCGAGTAATCGACCCCGTCGGGAAAACGGTCTTTCAACTGGCCCATTCGCTCGCGGACGAGCTCAGCCACTTTGAGCGCGTTCGAGCCGGGAAGCTGGTACACCGACAGAGCGACCGACGGCTTTCCATCGAGAGTGCAGGCCTGGTCGTAGGCGAGCGCTCCGAGCTCGATGCTGGCCACGTCCGCGAGGCGCACGATCCGTCCCTGCGAGTCGGTCTTCAGGATCATTTCCGAGAATTGGTCGACGTCGGTGAGACGGCCCATCGTGCTCATCGTAATCTGGAAGGCCTGGGCCGTGTCGATCGGGGGCTGGCCGAGCTGGCCGGCCGCGACCTGCGTATTCTGCTGCTGAATTGCCGTAATCACGTCCGAGGCCGTCAGACTTCGCGACGACATTTTTTCCGGGTCGAGCCACAGCCGCATGCTGTAGTCGCGCTGCCCGATGTAGGTGATGTCCCCCACGCCGTTCAGGCGCGCGAGCTCGTCTTTAAGCTGGATCGTCGCGTAGTTGCTGAGGTACAGGTTGTCGCGGGTGGCATCCGGAGAGAACAGGTTGACGATCATCAGCACGCTGGGGGATTTTTTCTTGACGGCCACGCCCCGGCGCTTGACGAGGTCGGGCAGAATCGGCTGGGCCAGCGCCACGCGGTTCTGCACCAGCACCTGCGCCATGTTCAGATCGACGCCGTTCTGAAACGTCACCGTGAGGGTGTACGTGCCGTCGTTGGTGCTCTGGGACGACATGTAGAGCATGTTCTCGACGCCGTTCACCTGCTGTTCGATCGGCGCGGCGACGGTGTCGGCGACGACCTGGGCGTTGGCCCCGGGATAAACGGCCGCGACTTCGACCGTTGGCGGCGTGATTTCCGGATACTGCGTGATGGGGAGATACCTCCAGGAAATCCACCCCGCCAGCGTGATGATGATTGACAGCACCGAAGCGAAAATCGGCCGATCAATGAAGAAGCGAGAGAACATGGGAGGACGGAGTCGAAGGGGTTGAAGAGTCGAAGACGCGAAATCCAAAATTCAAATGTCTAAGGAAAGCCAAAAAGTCAGAAAAACAAAAGGTCGTGTGAGCCTGGGGACGGGCACCGATTCGATTAGAATTGGTCGCCCCCGGGTGCATCGTTATGGGAATTGCGATTCCGGATTTCGGATTTCGGATTTTGGATTTCATTAGGCATTTGAATTTCGTCATTCGTCATTTTCTGGTCGTTCGGCTGCGCGTTGCGGCTGAACAGATGCCGTGCGGCGCGGAGCGAGCGCCAGAGGAAGCCCAATCGCAGTGTGTCGAGCGACAGCCTGCTGATCGAGCGCATCAAGTGCGAGCTGAAGAAGCGAGAGTCGCCCAGGCTGTCAATCGTGTAGAAGAACACGGGGGTCAGCACGATTCCGAACAGCGTGACTCCCACCATGCCGCTGAAGACGGCCGTCCCCAGCGCGCGCCGCATTTCGGCCCCCGCCCCGTGCGAGACGATCAGCGGAACGACCCCCAGGATGAACGCCAGCGACGTCATCACGATCGGCCGCAGCCGCAGGTGGCACGCTTCCAGAGTGGCCTCTCTCCTGGGCTTGCCCGCCAGCCGCTGCTGTTTGGCGAATTCCACGATCAGAATCGCGTTCTTGCTCGCCAGTCCGACCAGAACGACGAACCCCACCTGAGTGAAAATGTTCATCTCCATGCCCATGGCGTCGACGCCCGCCAGAGCGCTCAAAAGGCACATCGGCACCACCAGGATCACCGCCAGCGGCAATGACCAGCTCTCGTACTGCGCCGCCAGCATCAGGAACACCATTGCCACCGAGTACCCGAAGATCAACATCGGCGTGCTCCCGGAAAGCTGTTCCAGATACGAAATGTCGGTCCATTCGTAGGACATCGAGCGGGGGAGCTCACGCCCGGCCAGTCGCCCCAGGATTTCGATCGCCTGCCCCGAGCTGACTCCCGGCGCCGCAAAGCCATTGATCGAGGCCGCCGGATACATATTGTACCGGCTGAGGATCAGGGGACCGTTCACCTCACGCTGCTCGGCCAGAGACCCGACGGGCACCATCGCCCCGCGCGCGTTGCGGACCTTGAGCTGCGGCAGGTCTTCGGGCTGCCGGCGGAACCCGGGCTCGGCCTGCACCACCACCTGCCACGTCCGGCCGAACAGGTTGAAATCGTTGCAGTAGACTGACCCTTCATACACACCCAGCGTCTCGGCGAAGTCCGCCAGGCTCACCCCGCGCATCATGCACGCGCCGGGATCGGGGTCGACGTGCAACTGCGGCACGTTGGCCCGGAACACCGAAAACAGGGCCAGGATTCCCGGCGTCTGGCTGCCGGCCTGGACGAGCTTGTCGAGTTCCTTCTGCAGCGCGGCCGGGCCTGAGTCGCCCCGGTCTTCCAGCATCATGGCAACCCCTCCCGCGCGGCCGGCGCCCATCACGGGCGGAGGACCAAACACGGCCACATTCGCTTCCTGAATCTCGGCGGCAATCCGCTGTCGTAACGTATTCACGATCGCGGCGCTGGAGCGAGCAGGATCGCGGCGCTCGGCATAGCTTTTCAGACCGATAAACATCGACCCGAAGTTCGAACCGGCGGCGCTCAGCACGAACGACTGCCCGCCGATGCCCGCCACGTGGCGCACTCCGGGAATGGGCGCAGCGATGTCTTCGATCTTCCGCATGACGGCGTCGGTGCGGTCGAGCGAGGCCGAATCCGGAAGCTGCACGTTAACCATCAGGAAGCCCATGTCCTGATCCGGAATGAATCCCCGCTTGATCCGCTGAAACTCCCACCACGTGATCCCCACGAGACCCCCGTAGACGATCAGCACGGCGACGCTCACGCGCAGCAGTCGCTGAACGAGATGTACGTAGCCGTGCGTGCCGCCCGTGAAGGCTGCGTTGAACCGCCTGAATGCGGCGCCGAAGAACGAATTGAGCGGCTTGCTGAAGCACCAGAGAAAAGCGGCGCAAAGCAACGAGGTCACCCAGAGGTAATCCCCGGAATTGTCGAGGGCCAGCGGAAAGCGGGTTTGTATGAGCGGGGCGATGAATTCGTACCCCACGAAGGCACCGATCAGGGGAAACGCGAGCCGGGGGAGCGGCGGCTCCAGGTGTTTTTCGCGAGGGCGCAGCAGCAGTGCCGTGAGAGCAGGGCTGAGACTGAGCGAATTGAACGTCGAAATCATCGTCGAGACAGCGATCGTCACCGCAAACTGACGGAAGAATTGCCCGGTGATGCCGCTGATAAAGGCGCAGGGCACGAACACCGCACTGAGCACCAGTCCCACGGCAATCACCGGCCCCGACACCTGCTGCATGGCGGCGATCGTCGCGGCGCGCGGCTCCAGTCCCAGATCGATGTGATGCTCGACCGCCTCGACCACCACGATCGCGTCGTCCACCACGATTCCGATCGACAGCACGAGGCCGAACAGCGTCAGATTATTCAAGCTGAACCCGATGAACGCCATTGCGGCGAACGTTCCCACGATCGCCACCGGCACGGCCACCAGCGGAATCAGGGCCGATCGCCAGTTTTGCAGGAAGAGCAGCACCACGACCGCCACGAGCGCGATCGAGTGGATCAGGGTCCTCACGACTTCACGAATCGATTCGCGGGTGTAGGGAGTGGTATCGAAACCGACGTCGTACTCCACGCCATCCGGGAACGACGGCTTCAGCTCTTCCAGCTTGCTCATGATCCGCTCTCGCAGCTCCAGCGCATTGGCGTCGGGAGCCTGGAAAATCGCCAGGAACACTGTGTCGCGGCCGTCGAGCCGCACGCGGGTGTTGTGATTTCTGGCGCCCAGCTCGACGCGGCCGATGTCTTTGATCCGCACGAGGCGCCCTTCGGCCCCGGTCTTGACGATGATGTCTTCGAACTGCTCGATCTCGGCGAGCCGGCCCAGCGTGCTGAGCGTGATCTGCGAAAGTTGCTGGCCGCGAATCGGCTCCTGACCGATCGCCCCCGTGGCGACCGGCGCGTTCTGCTCGCGGATGGCGCGGACCACGTCGCCGGCCGAGAGTCCGCGGCTTGCGAGCTTAGCCGGATCGACCCAGATCCGCATGCTGTAGTCGCGCTGGCCGAACAGAAACACGTCCCCCACGCCGTGCACACGGGCCAGCTCGTCTTTCACCTGCATCAGGGCGAAATTGCTCAAAAAGAGCTGGTCGTACCGGCCTTCGGGCGAGTTGATCGCCAGACCCATCAGGATGCCTGGCGACCGCTTGAGCGTCGCGACACCAGTCGCGCGAATCACCTCGGGCAGCAGCGGCACCGCCAGGTTGACGCGATTCTGCACCAGAACCTGGGCCATGTCGAGGTTGATGCCCTGCTGAAACGTCACCGTCAGGCTGTAACTGCCATCGTTCGCGCACTGCGACGACATGTACATGATGCCTTCGACGCCGTTCACCTGCTGCTCGATCGGCGCGGCGACCGAATCGGAAACTTCCTTGGCGCTCGCCCCCGGGTAATTACAAGAAACCTGCACCGTGGGGGGCGTGATCTGCGGGAACTGCGCGAGAGGTAACGAGATGACCGACACGCCCCCCGCGAGTGCGATCACAATCGAGCACACCGCCGCAAAAATCGGCCGATCGATGAAGAAACGTGACAGCATGCGTCATTTCGCCTCGCCGATTTCCTGCCCGGCGGGCTTGCCGACCTGGGGCATGGGGACGACCTCGGCGTGCACCTCGATGCCCGGCCGGACGCGCTGCAGGCCGTTGACCACGACTCGATCGCCCGCCGACAGACCGTTGCTGACGACGCGCAGGCCGTCGTGCAGCCGGCCAACCGTGATTCGCCGGTACTCCGCCTTGCCGTCGTCGCCGATCACATACACGTATTTCTGTCCCTGGTCGGTCCCCAGCGCTTCTTCGGTTACCAGGATGGCGTCGTGCGGCGGACCGAACGGCAGCCGAATTCGCACGAAAAGTCCGGGAGGCAGGGCATTGTCGTGATTGTCGAACCGGCCCCGCAGACGCCAGGTACCGGTGTCGGAGTCGACGCGATTCTCGGCGAAGTTGATCTCGCCCCGGCGAGGAAATCCCTGTTCGTCGGCGAGTCCCATCAAAACGGACAATCCCGCGTCGAGCGACCAGTCGATCTTGCCCTCGCGAATCAACCGCTTGAGCTGCAGCATGGTGCGCTCGTCGAGATCGAAATACGCATAGACCGGATCGAGCGAGACGATGGATGTGACCGACGTGTCGTCGGCTTTCACGAGATTACCGGGGTCGATTGAGCGGCGGCTGATTCTTCCCGACAGCGGCGCCCGGACTTGCGTAAAGCTGAGATTCAGTTTCGCCAGGTCCCGCGCTGCTTCGTTCACCTTGAGCGCGCCTTGAGCCTCGGTGCGGTCCCCGGTAATGCGGGAGAGTTCCTCTTTGCTGATGGCCCCTTTCGCCTGCAATGACTGGGCCCGTTCGAAGTCGCCATTGAGACGCGTCAAGCGGCCTTCGATCTGCAGCACGGCGCCTTCGGCACGGGCCAGCTCGGCTTCGTAAAGACGGCTGTCGATTTCAAACAGGAGGTCACCCTGTTTGACCAGCGCCCCTTCCTTGAAATGGACCTTTTCGAGGTACCCCGTGACTCGGGCGCGAATTTCCACGGTGTCGACCGCCTCGACTCGGCCGGGGAAATCGACGTAGTCGGTCACTTCTCCGCTGACCGGCAGGCTGACCTGAACTTCGGGCGGCGCCATCTGTGGAGGCCCCGCTGGGGGCCCTGCGGCGCCGCACCCGACCAGCGCCACGCACGCAACCGCCAGCACGATCAGCGAGGTATCACGGCGTCGCCGCAACCGGCCTGAAAATTCCAACGTCGATTCGGTATGTCGCGTCATTTGCTGCAACCTGCTGCATACGGTGCCGTAGGGTGAGCTTTGCCCACCACCACCACCACGGAAAATGGTGGGCACAGCCCACCCTACAACCTGGGAACTCCCTCATGACACGGTCCGACAGGCCTTCGTTCGGACGCGCCTAAAGATCCGACTTCGATTCCTCGAGTTCAGTCAGTTCGAAGCACGCGGCTTCTTCGGCGTTGCGGACGAACAGCTTGCCGCGGGCCACGACCGGGTGGTTCCACGTCTTGCCGGTGATTGCGCTGATCCGGCACTGTTCAATGTGCCTGTCGGGCGACGCGTCGAGCAGCGCCACTTCACCCTTCTCGGACAAGACCA
>JACQFH010000496.1 GCA_016200145.1 Planctomycetia bacterium
GACGCCGACGATCACGGCGATCAGTTGCGGAGGCACGACCTTCAGCAGTCGCACCCGACTGAGGCTTCCCAGGGTAAACAACAGCGCGAGCGATGCCGCGGCGACCGCGAATACGGGAACCGTCATGCCATGCGCGAAACTGGGGGCCTCCCTGACGTAATCGAAGAATTCGTGGGCATGGACCTGCCCGATGTACCCGAAGAACATCGGCAACTGCTTGACGATGATCAGCAGTCCGATCGCTGCCAGCATCCCCTCGACAACGCTGACGGGAATGATGGCGGCAAATCGGGCCAGCTTCAACAGGCTGAGCACGATTTGCACCACCCCAACCATGCAGATGACAACGAGCAAAAATGGATACCCTGCACCCAGGTGGTCGGCATCGCCGGCGCCTCCGAAGGCGATCATGATGGCCATCAACGCGGGAGCCAGGCCGGCTGCGGGGCCGCTGATCGTGACGTAGGCCCCGCAAATGAAAGGAAACAGCAGGCCGGCAATGATTGACGAGATCAATCCGTAGATGGGCGGCACCCCGGAGGCGATGGCAATTCCCGACGACAGTGGCAGCGACACGAGGGAGACGACCATTCCGGACACGGCGTCGTACCGCAGGTGCTTCAGCCCGCGAATGCCATTCTGAGGCGCCTCTCGGATCGCTGTAGTCATTCAATGTCTCCGCGGGTAATCCAGCGCCATCCCAGCACTGGCTGTCGCAATTGCGAAGGCAAAAGTTATGCCGCAGACACAAACGGCAAGTCGGCGCCGGTCATGGCACGAAAACGTATCTTATTGCCAGATCGCGAATTGTGGCGCGCTCGTCGTTTTCCGGAGTCACGGAGCGTGCGCCACCAGTTCGGCATCTCGATTACGATTCCGTAAGATTGCGCGGTCGCCGAGGGAAATGTTGCCTCGATTCTTGGCACTCGGAACACGGGACCTGCTAAATCTGTGAGCAGGCGCTCACGAGGACGTGACAACGCATTCCCTCGCGGGCGCTTCGGGTTGGTGGACAGACAGCCGGCGAGATCGCCTCCCGGTTCATCCAATTGCATTTCCCCGTGAGAGCGGCTACACCAATTCTGCGGCAACTTGAAACATGTGAATCACGATCGACAGGCTTGAGGTTTGAGACTGCAGGCTTGAGGACGCGCCGGCCCTACGGGCCCGAACGCGTCGTACCTCAGGTCTCAAGCCTCACGCCTGTTTCGCAAATCTCCGTCTCAATCCGGATCGAAAATTCATGAAACGCCTGGCACTGGCTCTCTTGGTTTCGGTGACGTTCGCCGGATGGACCATTGCGGGGGACGAGCGTCCCTCGGGGATTGAGATTGGCGCCTTCGACACGATCGACAAGCTGGCCTCCACCGATGACGTGGTCGCGTATTTCGGACGCGCTGGTCAGCAGGGAATCGCCGCTCCGGTCGCTTTTTCGATCAGCGTCGACGACAAGAACTCGTCGCGCTATCTGGCCATTGTCATCCAGCAGGGATTGACGTTGCCCGACCGCGACTATTATCTCGACGACAAAGACAGCTTCCGCAACGCCCGCCAGGCCCTCGAAACCTACGTCGCGCGCCTCTACGCGCTGGCAAAACTGCCGGGCGGGGCCGAGGCCGCGAAAGGCATTCTGAAACTCGAGACCTCTCTGGCCCAAGTCAACTGGTCGCGGACCGAATTGCGAGACGCCGAGAAGCGATACAACCTGTATCGCGTCGCCGATCTCGGCAAACTCACCGGAAAGTTCCCGTGGAAACGGTTCTTCGCCGCGTGCGATGCGCACGACCTCGAAGAAGTGAATGTCGTCACTCCCAGCTATTTTCAGGCTCTCACCGGGATCGTCGAGAAAACCAGCGTCGACGCCTGGAAGGAGTACCTCCGGTTCCGGCTCCTGGATGCATCGGCCCCCTGCCTGCCGAAAGCTTTTGACGATGCGCACTTCGAGCTGCACGTGAAAACCGTGTCGGGAGTCCCCGAGCAGAAACCGCGCTGGCAACGAGCGGTCGACGCCACCTCCGGCGCCGCTGCCGGCGACTTCGGCGCGCTCGGCGAGGCCCTGGGCCAGCTCTACGTCAAAAAGCACTTCCCGGCCGAGTCGCGCCGGCGAATGGACCAGCTCGTCGCTAATCTCCTCAAGACCTATGAAACGAGCATCCAGGGACTCACCTGGATGACCGACGCCACCAAGCAAAAAGCGCTCGAAAAGCTCAAGCGGATCACGACGAAGATCGGGTATCCGGACAAGTGGCGCGACTACTCTTCGCTCGAGATCCGGGCCGACGATCTCGTGGGAAACGTGCGTCGAGCCGCGGAATTCGAGCATCATCGCCTGCTGTCGCGCCTGCACCAGCCGGTGGATCGCGGGGAATGGGGCATGACGCCGCAAACCGTGAATGCCTATTACAACCCCAGCCTGAACGAGATCGTCTTCCCCGCGGCGATCCTGCAACCCCCGTTCTTCGATGCCCAGTCGGATGATGCGGTGAACTACGGGGGCATTGGCGCGGTCATTGGTCACGAGATCAGCCACGGGTTCGACGACGAGGGAAGCAAGTACGACGCCCAGGGCAACCTTGCGAACTGGTGGACCGACGACGATCGAAAAGCGTTCGAGTCCCTCACCCGCCGGCTGGTGGCCCAATTCGAAGAATATGAACCGCTGCCGGGCCGCAAGCTGAACGGAAAGTTGACGTTGGGCGAGAACATCGCCGACCTCAGTGGCATGGCGATCGCCTTCAGGGCCTACCGGCTCTCTCTGGGGAAAGGCGATGGACCCGTCATCGACGGGTACACGTCGAGCCAGCGGTTTTTCCTGGGATGGGCCCAGATCTGGCGCCGCAAATACCGCGACGACGAGCTGGCCCGCCGTCTGGTGATTGATCCGCACTCGCCGTCTCTCTATCGGGCCAACGGTCCCGTGAGAAACCTCGACGCCTTCTACGAAGCCTTCGACGTCAAACCCGGCGACAAGATGTTCAAGCCGAAGGACCAGCGGATTCAGATCTGGTAATTTGAACGCCGCTTCGCCGATTCGGGTTTACGCTTCCCGATACCGCAGCTCGGGAGGATCCCACGTTGCCGTTCGCGTGAGGACTTCGCCCCCAACCAGATCCGCGTCGATGTGCAGAGTGACCACTTGTCCCGCGGGCGTCCCGCTTCTTTCAAGCAGTCCCCGCACGGCGTCTATCGGCAACGCTCCACCAGACGGGACGCTTAACGGGCCCTCGAACCAGGCTTGCCACTGGCCGGCGGTCCGGGAATAACGGCAGATGATCGGCGGCAGCGGTGAGGGAAAATCAGGCATCGGATTGGGCATCGGTTCGGGCATCAGGCGAGATGCGTGTACCGCAAGTAAGACGCCTGCTGGCTCAAGAATCATATCGCGTTTCGATCGAGGGTAGGTAGGGTGGGTCTAATGAAGTTTCTCGGGTCTAGCCAACCAATCTCATTCACCTGCCGGATGAACCGGCAGGGGTCTCGCGCGGCCTTTGCGGCTCTCTTCGTTGGTCGCCAGGTCTCGTCAGCATGAAGGACGCGTGGTCGGGATTTGACCATTTCTCTTGGAGGTCAAGTACAAATGTGGTGAATGTGGGAAGGAGAGGGAAGCCGAACGAGCAGGGACCAGGAAAGATGGCGGTCCGCATAGCGCTGCGCAATGGATACTTGGTCGTAAGTCGACCAGATCTTGCGGACATCCATCTTGCGAAAGTGCCGTCGACTTCTGACCGACGGCGGCACAAAACACGCAATTTCCCGCGGAAAAAGCTTGCTTTTCGATTCTCCTCGATTAATATCACCGACATCGAACAGGTCTGGGGCACACAGGGAAGTGTCATTGAGCATGACGCTCCCCCGGACGTTATGACCGTCCCCGCAGTTTGCGGGCGCACGTTCGTCTCTTTTCCAGGGAAGGGTCTCCCATGCTCGTGCTCTCTCGTCGTCCCGGCCAGAAGGTCGTGTTCCCCAGTCTCGGCATCGCCATCGAAGTGCTGCGCTCGCGCGGGTCCGTCACCAAACTGGGAGTCGAAGCTCCCGACGACGTCCCGATTCTGCGGGACGAAGTGCTGGCCCAGCGCACGGCGCTGGCCGGGGCTGCCGAAAGTTCGAAATCCTCTCCGAATGATCGCGATCGTCGGCATGCCTGGCGGAACAGATTGAATCTGCTGATGCTCAAATTGCAGCTTCTGCAACGCCAGTTGGATCTGGGCCAGTCCGACGACCCCGACGAGCGTCTGGCCGAAGTGATTGCGGAATTGGGTGATCTGGAACAATTGACGACCGACGCCGTCGTGCGGAGCGCGCCCCCCCGGGTGTTGCTCGTGGAAGATCAGGCCAACGAACGCGAGTTGCTCGCAACCTGTCTGCGTCTGGGCGGCGTCGAAGTGGCCACGGCAAGCAACGGCCGCGAGGCCTTCGATTACCTTCACGATCATGACCTGCCGGATCTGATCCTGCTGGATATGCTGATGCCCGAGGTGGACGGCCCGACGCTCATCAAGTCGATTCGCGACGACTTGCGCCTGCACAATCTGCGCGTCTTCGCCGTCACGGGCAGGTCCAGCAGCGAATTCGATTCCAACCCGCTGCCCATCGACGGCTGGTTTTCCAAGCCCGTGCGGATCGACGCCCTGCTCCAGGCGGTGCGCGGCGAAAAAATCAATTCTGTCGCGACGACGGCCTGAAAAAGGCCTGAGGCTTGAGACGTGAGGCCTGAGGAAACCTGAATCCTGTCGCCTCAAATCTCAAGCCTCAGGCCTCAAACCTATCGCGGCCCGTCGGCCAGCAGCATCTGCAATTCATCGAGATTCACGGGTTTGACCAGATGATGGTCAAATCCCGCCTCGCGCGTGCGACGCCGGTCCTCTTCCTGTCCCCAGCCGGTCAAGGCCACCAGAGTGACGTCTTGAGACGGTGACAGGTCGCGCATGTGGCGGGCCACCTCGAAACCGTTCATGTCCGGCATCCCGATATCCAGCAGCACGACCGACGGGCGAAAAGTTTCAAAGGCGCGCAATGCCGACCGGCCGTCTTGTGCCGTTTCCACGTCGCTGCCGAGAATTCTCAAGAGCATTCCCAGGCTCAAGGCCGAGTCCCGATTGTCGTCCACGATCAGAATTCGCTGGCGCGAGTTGAGTTTCTGAATGCGATCGGTCTTCGGCGATTGTGGTTGGACGGGCAATTGCTTCTGCGAAAGCGGCAACCGAATGGTGAACTCGCTTCCGCACCCCTCACCGTCGCTCTTCGCTTCAACACTCCCTCCGTGCAGCTCGACCAGCCGCTTCACCAGCGCCAGGCCGATCCCGAGGCCGTCCTGGGGACGCCTCATGTTCCGATCGGCCTGCGTGAACATCTCCATCACGTGCGGCAACAACTCGCTCGAAATCCCGATGCCGGTGTCGCGTATGGAGATTAAGACCTGACCGGCCCGACGCGACACGTTGAGCCAGATCTGGCCGCCCGGTTCCGTGTACTTGGCGGCGTTGTTGAGAAGATTTGTGACAACTTGCGCGAGGCGAACCAGGTCTCCGTCGACAGTCAGCGGCTCGGGGGAAAGCGCAATGGCCAACTGATGATGGGCCGCGTCGATCATCGGACTGCTCGTCTCGACGGCGCTGCGGATGACCGAAGCGATTTCCACGGGCTCCCGGCGCAGGTCGATCTTGCCGGTGGTGATGCGCGAGATCTCCAGCAGGTCATCGACGAGCCGCACCATGTGTTTAACCTGTCGGTCCATCATTTGCTGCACTTGTGCCGCGGCCGGGTTGTCACCGAGAGTCAGGCTCAGCACATTGAGCGAATTGCGAATGGGCGCCAGCGGATTGCGAAGCTCGTGGGCCAGCGTCGCCAGGAATTCATTCTTTTGACGGTCGGCCTCCAGGAGGGCGCGCTCGGCCCGTTTGCGGTCGGTGATGTCCCGGGCGATTTTCGAAGCGCCCACAATCTTGCCGTACGCGTCGGTCATCGGAGACACGCAGAGCGAGATCTCCACGAGCGTGCCGTCTTTGCGCCGGCGTACCGTTTCGTAGTGGTCGATCCGTTCGCCGCGCCGGATGCGATTGAGGATTCCCGGCTCTTCGTCAACACGCTCCGGCGGCATGAGCATCACGATGGATTGGCCGATTGCCTCCGCCGGCGAATAGCCGAACAGGCGAGTCGCGCCCTCATTCCAGCTCATGATTACGCCGTTCAGGTCCTTGCTGATGATCGCGTCGTCCGACGATTGCACAATCGCGGCAAATCGCGCATTGGCGTCTTCCGTCCGCTTGCGCTCGGTGATGTCGTAAAAGCAACTGATCGCACCCGTGATGTCGCCGCGCTGGTTCTTCAGCGGCCTGATATTCACGACGACTTGGATCTGCGAGCCATCCGGCCGCCCGATGCGCACCTCCGCGTTGCGCACCTCGGGGATCTTCCCGGTCAGCACTTTGGCCATCGGACATTCGGCGTGGGCCAGCACACTTCCGTCCGGGCGGATCATCCGGAACGAGCCGCAGAACCGTTCGTCGGTATCTCCCAGTTTTGGTTCCCGTCCCCACAGCTCGGCGGCGCGGCGG
>JACQFH010000008.1 GCA_016200145.1 Planctomycetia bacterium
ACCGCGGAGATTTCCATTCGTGGGGGGTAAGGGGGTACCCCCCCGCGATTGGGAGGCGCGCCCCCCACGATTGGGGAGGCGTGGGGTGTGGGGAGAGAAGAGAGGGACGAGAAACGCGGAATTCGGATGTGGGATTTCGGAATTCGGATTTTTTTGGAGGCGTCGCAATTCCAAAATCTTTTCTACGGCCGCCCCGTTGGGGCTGTTGGTTGTGTCTGTGGCCGTGGACCCAGACCGATGGTCTGGGCTGACATAGGGCCGTCCCTTTGGGACTGGTGCGCGAATGGTGCTCAAGATGCGAATGCCCCCTCACCCCCAACCCCTCTCCCGCGAGGGGAGAGGGGAGAAGTTGGTGGGAGGGGCGCTGCGCGAGAGAGTAGACAGTAGAACGGACGGAGTGCTCGACCGTGTTTGCTTCGATGCTGCAGACTGCGGGTTCACCCGACCCCCCCTGCCCCCCCCTTGCTAAGGGGGGGAGGGCGCGCTGCGCGGTGTGTCGATGGTCGGGTGCCCTCACCCCGGCCCTCTCCTGGTGCGTCAAGCTTGGCGGAGCCCTCACCCCGGCCCTCTCCCAGAGGGAGAGGGAGAGGGCGCGATCGGCGCGGGAGAGGCGGTTTGCCTCAGGCTTCGATTCCCAGTTGGCGGCAGGCGTCTTCGTAGCCGGGGGCGTGGAAGCCGTGCTTGTCCTGGCGGTCGTAGCCGTAGGCACTGGCGGTGACGCGGGCCAGGGCGGTGATCTGCCGCCAGCGGAACGCGGGCCGCGTCGTGCGGTACTCTTCGCCCACCGTGTGGAAGTATTTCTCGCCATGCAGCCGGCCGTCTTCGCTGATCGTGTACTTGATCAGCGTCTGGAACACGCCGTCGACGGGATAGCCCTTCTCGCCATAGATCTGGATGGCGGCCGCCGCCCGGCCCTGGTCGTTGACCTTCACGGCGGCTTCGCACTCGGCCAGCAGTCCCGGCGCGTCGCCGGCCGTGATGGACTTGCGGTGTTCCTCCAGCGGATAGGCTTCGGTCGGGAACGTCCCCTGCACGATGCAGTTGTACGCCGCCACGATCAGCCCCGTCACGGCGTGCTTCGGTTCCGTGTTGCGGGCCATGTTGCGGAACGCATTCGTCGAGTCGGACGAGTGCACGCCGGCCGAGTCGCCATGCGTTCGCCAGCGGTCGGAGCCCTGGCGCAGCGCCAGCATGTTCGACGCCAGCGAAATCGCCTCGCCCACCACTTCGGGATCGATGCCGTAGGCCAGCGCCGCGGCGACCGCTTCCGCCCCGCGTTCCTGCGGACCGTTGTAAACCGCGCGGGCCAGTTCTTCGACCGCGGCGTCTCCGGGGTCTTTCTTGCCGGGCGCTTTGCCCGCCAGCTTGTACTGGTCGAGCAGCTTGGGAACGAGGGCGCGAATCGGGTTGTCGGGATGTTTGTGCCGCTTGTGCTCCTGCTCGAAATCGACCATCTGGCGGATCGACTGCCTGAGCAGTGTGTGAGCGTATTCTTTGCCCAGGAGGCCGATCAGGCCATAGGTGCGGTGGGCAAACACGAAGCGGTGCACGTTGATGTCGTCCTGCACGGCCGGCTGCAGGGCGTTGAACGCTTCCTGCGGCGACGCCTTGGCCAGCGTGGCGAACAGGTTCTCGGCGGCATTCAGGTCGGCACTGCGGCACGCATCGCGAATCTTCAGCCCCATGTCCCCTTCGGGAGAGTGTTCGGCGGCGTGCAGCGCCACCAGTGTGGCCTTCGACGCCCCGCCGTGCTGCTGACACTGCTGCGAGTTGCGGTAGATGACCTTGAGGACCGGCAGCGCCTGGCGCTCCGGGCGCAGTTGCTTCGCCAATTCCAGGGCGGGGAGCATGGCCATGGCCGTGTGGTAGCCGACGTAATCCTGCCCGCCGAAGGCTTCGGCATTGGCCAGCGCGGCCGCCGCGATGAGTTTGCGGTTGTCGACTTCGCCCGCTTTCAGCTTGCCGATCAGAATGGTCTGCAGCTTTTCGGGGGGCGTGGTGCGGATCAGGTCGACCAGCGATTCATAGGGCCCCAGCGGGAGTCTTTCGGGCCCCTGGTCGGCAAAGGCGACCGAAAATCCCAGATCGGCGGCCAGGGACACGCCCAGTCCGGTGGCCAGCATGCCGCGACCGACATCCGACAGAAATTCGCGTCGATTCCTGGAATTCATGGGATTCTTCCTGTGGCGAGTGGAAAGTGAAGGTCAGGGCCGGGTTTGAGCTGCGACACAACTACGAGACGATCCGAGAGATCATACCAGATTCGAGAACGGAGGGGCGTTACACGGGCAATCGTAGGGTGGGTCGAGCTGTGCGAGGCCCACCGGCACGGCGACCGGTGGGCCTCACTGCGTTCGACCCACCCTGCGGCGAGAGCTCGGGAGGGCGAAGCTCCTGCTGAGCCGCCAGTCGGCAGGCGCATGAAACAAAACACACCGTTGGGAAACGATTGATGGATTTCTGGGGGCGACGCGCTGCCCATTGATCGCGTCACACCACGCGAAGGCACATTGGCGGCTCAGCAGGAGCTTCGCCCTCCCATACTCAACGCGCCTACGGGACAAGATACGCCCACGCGGCGAAAGGTCCTTCGTCGGTTTCGATCGTGACCTGGGCGCGGCGGTAGTAGCGGCCGGTGAGTTGGCCGGGAGTGAGGTCTTCCAGCAGGTCGCAGCGCGACAGCGTCTGGTCGTACAGGTCGGGCCGAATGAAGAACAGGTCGCCGTAGACGCAATCGCCGGGCGAGGGGACGACGGCGGGGTAGCCGTGCGCGGCGATCGTCTTGCGGAAATCGGGCAGCGTACCGGCGAGACAGCGGTCATACGTGCCGTCGAGGAAATTGTGGTTTTCTTCCCCACAGCGGAGGGTGCCGAAGGCGAAGAGCGGGAGGGACATATCGGATCTTGAAAATGCGGAGTTCGGAATTCGGAATGCGGAATTCTGGAGGATAGAGGATGGAGGATGGAAGATCGAGGGACGGTGAGAGTCGGCGGGGAACGTCGAAGGTGGGGTGCCCTCACCCCGACCCTCTCCCAGGGGGAGAGGGAGACGGAGGGAAATTTCGGATTTTGAATTTCGGATTTCTTTAGACGTTGAGATTTCGTCTTTCGTCATTCATTCTCTTCCTTGTGAATTTTGCCTCCGATTCCTATTCTTCACGCAGCGCGTCATAACGCGTAATAAGTAGTGAAAGAACAGGTCGATGGCGACGATTACGGTTGACGGGCAGGACATTCAGATCGGTGACGCCGAGCGGCTGAACGTGATTCAGGCGGCCGATCGGGCGGGGGTCGCCATCCCCTTCTACTGCTGGCATCCGGGGCTGTCGGTGGTCGCCAGTTGCCGCATGTGCCTGGTTGAAACGGGCACAAAAAACAAAGATACCGGCGAAATCACGATGATGCCCAAGCTGGTGCCGGCCTGCCAGACGCCGGCCAAAGATGGCACCGTGGTCGTCACCAACAGCGAGAAAGTCCGGGCCAACCAGAACTTCGTGCAGGAAGGCATCCTGCTCGACCACCCCGTCGACTGCCCGATCTGCGATCAGGCGGGCGAATGCTGGCTGCAGGACTACTACTTCAACCACGGCCATCAGGAACGCCGCGCCGACGTCCGGCCGTTCACCAGCAAGCGCCGCGAGATGGGCCCGCACGTCACGCTGTTCGCCGACCGCTGCGTGATGTGCAGCCGCTGCGTGCGGTTCACCCGCGAAGTCTCGGGCGGCGGCGAGCTGCAGATCATCGACCGCGGCAGCCACGCCGAGATCGACATCTTTCCAGGCTATCCGCTGGATGACAAGATGTCGGGGAACACGAACGACATCTGCCCCGTGGGCGCCCTGTGCTCGACCGACTTTCTGTACGAGCAGCGGGTGTGGTTCATGGAGCCGCACGATTCGGTCTGCACGCGATGCAGCACCGGGTGCAGCGTGCAGTTTCACGTCAACAACGACCAGCTCTACCGCATCCAGCCGCGCTACAATCCCAACGTCAACGACTGGTGGATGTGCGACCTGGGCCGGTACGAAAATGGACACGTCCGCGCCCCCGAGCGGATCGGGTCGATCAAACAGCGGGCGGCAGACAAATTCACCGACCACCTGTGGCCCGAAGGACTCAAGGCGATTCACGAAGCACTGGCCGGCGTCGCCGCGAAATCGGGCGGAGCGAAGCTGGCGTTTGTGCTCTCGCCGTACCTGACGTGCGAAGAGGCGTACCTGCTCGCGTCGTACGCCCGCAAGACGGCCCCCGACACGCTGCTCGTTCTGGGGAAGGTGCCGGTCGTCGGGCAGGACGAGAAATTCAAATCGGGATTCACCGTGCGGGCCGAGCGCTGCCCGAACCGCCGCGGCGTCGAAGAAGTCATCCGCCACTTTCAGGCCACGATCGTCGACTGGGCGGGCCTGCTCACCAAACTCGACGCCGGCGAACTGGCCGGCGTGTACCTCACGGCGAATTATCCCGACCAGTGGACCGACGACGCCGAAGCGGCGAAGTTCGAGCGGCTGTCGCTGCTGGTGGTGCACGACATTCTTCCTTCGGCGCTGGCCCGCAAGGCGCACTTCATCGTGCCAGGCGCCGCGTCGGTCGAGAAAGATGGCAGCTATGTGAATCACGCGGGGCTGATTCAGACGGGCGAATGGGGCATCCGCCCGGCCGAGGGGGGGCACGTCGACGGGCAGTCGTTCAGCGACCTGCTGGGCCGGAAGGGGCTGTACCAGGCGTCGGGCGTGCTGGCCGAGTTGGCCGGGGCGGTTCCGTTCTTCGCGCGCGCGGCAGACGGAGTTCCCGAAGCCGGGCTGAACCTGGTGACCGGCGAAGAGAAACGCCCGCGGACGACGGCGCTGGGAACGGTCACGCATCCGCTGCCGACGTTTAGAAGCATTGCGTCAGAGATGCTGGAGGTTGAATGACGAATGTCTAAAGAAATCCGAAAGACGAAATAATTCCGAAATCTCGTTCCGTCTCCCTCTCCACTTGGGAGAGGGCCGGGGTGAGGGCACCGTACCGTCGACGCTCGCATATGAATCTTCAAATCCGAAATGCACGCATCCGCCTCAGGCGTGATCCCAATTCCGAATGAATGATCAACTTAGCGGAGAGACACCCCCCCTTCCCCCCCCTTACTAAGGGGGGGAGATGTGCGCGAAGCTTTGCTTCGCTAAATGTAATTCCGAACTCCGAATTCCGAATTCCGAACTCTGTTATGTCGTCCTGGCTGGAACCGCTGATTAAGACGGGGCTTGTCGTCGCGATCCTGAATGGCGCGGTGGCGTACCTGGTGCTCGTCGAGCGCAAGGTGGCGGCGTACATTCAGGATCGGCTCGGGCCCAACCGGGTCGGGCCGTGGGGCCTGCTGCAGCCGCTGGCTGACGGCGCGAAGTTCATCTTCAAAGAAGAGATCATCCCCGCGGGGGCCGACAAGGTCCTGTTTCTAATCGCTCCCGTGCTGATCCTGGCGACGGCGATGGTCACGTTCGCCACGATTCCGTTCGGGAACCTCATTCCCTGGAAGGGCGGCACGATCACGCTGACCGCCGCGCCGAACATGGATATTGGCCTGTTGTTCGTGTTTGCGATCGGCAGCCTGGGGGTATACGGCGTCGTGCTGGGGGGCTGGGCGTCGAACAACAAGTACAGCTTTCTGTTTTCGGGTTCGCTGAATATGGAGACGATCATCGCCAGGCAGGCCCAGACCGGCTGGTGGTGGTTCGCCGTGCAGCCACTGGCGTTCGGCGTGTTTCTGGTTTCGGGCTGCGCCGAAAGCACCCGCCTGCCGTTCGACCTGCCCGAATGCGAGCAGGAACTGGTGGGCGGATACCACACCGAATACACGGCGATGAAGTTCGGGATGTTCGCGTTCGCCGAATACCTGCACATGATCACGGTGGCGGTCCTGACGGTGATCCTGTTTTTCGGCGGCTGGCATTTCTGGGGGATCGCACCGTACACCGCGCCCGAGAACGTCACCTGGCTGGGGGCCGTGATGCACATCGTCGTGCTGACGGTCAAGACGCTGATGATGATCTTCTTTTTCATGTGGATTCGCTGGAGCTGGCCGCGGTTCCGGTACGACCAGCTCATGTCGATGGCGTGGAAGACGATGATTCCGCTGGGCGTGCTGAACCTGCTCGTGTGCGCCGTGTGCCAGGAGTTTCTGGATCCCGCCGATATGTTGACGCGGTGCGTGCTGGGCTGGCTGGCCGTGGGCGGGTGTGTGCTGTACGCGGCGATGTCGGCGGCGCCCCAGGGGCGAGCGGCGGACGTAAGTCCGCCGGTGCGTCCGCTGTAACATAAAGCGTCGAGTCGAAGAGCGAGAAGCGAAGAGCGAGACACGGGTGTGCAAGTGGAGGAGTCGTTGCGAGTTGAACTGACCCCCCCCCTTGCTAAGGGGGGGAGGGCGCTAATGTGAAAACGAGATGCTGCTGTGAAACCTGACGACAAACAGATCAAGTGGGTCAAAGAGCCGAAGCTGGGGCTGTCGGGGCGGATGTATCTGGGGCCGCTGCTCGACGGGCTGGCGACCACGGCCAGGCACATGTTGAGCACGGCGCGTGGCGACGGCATGACGTGCCAATTCCCCGAAGAGCGCCCCAAGTTCGGCAATCCGCTGATTTACCGCGGCGTGCACCGGCTCAACAAAGACGAGCAGGGGCGGGTCAAATGCGTGGCCTGCTTCCTGTGCGCCACCGCCTGCCCCGCGCACTGCATCGACATCATCGGCACCCAGTCCCCCTGGGAAGATCGCGAAAAGTATCCGCAGAGCTTCGTCATCGATGAGCTGCGCTGCATCTATTGCGGCATGTGCGAAGAAGCGTGCCCCGTCGATGCGATCGAGCTGACGGCCCTGTTTGACTTGACCGGCGCCAGCCGCGAGGAAATGATTTTCGACAAAGAAAAACTCCTCTCGGTCTACGACGCCACGATCGAACAAGAACCGATGCGCAGCCGGCAGGGCGCCGGCGGGCAGGGGCACAGCGCGTCATGAAGCTCTTCGACTGGATCCTGGCGCAGGGCGGCTCCTCGGGGGGCATTTCGCACCTGCCCCCCGGCCTGCGGGACATGCTCGAGCAGCCTCACGCCGGAGCGATTCTGCGAGCGCTTGTGATTCTGGGCTGCGGCGCGGTGGGTGTGTACCTGATGCTTCCCCGGTCGGGAGAAACCGACAAGCGCTGGCCGCGGTTCCTGGGGGGCGTTCTGGCGACGCTGGCCCTCGTGTTTCTCGTGACGACGCCGATCCCCGCGGGCGAATCGTCGATTCCCGGGCGCGGCGCCACTTTGCTCTGGCCGCTCGACGATCAGTCGCCGGCCACTGGCTACACGTTTTTCATTCTGGCGTTCATCAGCCTGGCATCGGCCGTGATGATGATCACAGCCCGCAATCCGGTCTATTCGGCGCTGTGGTTCGCGCTGGTCCTGCTCGGGAATTCGGGGCTGTTCCTGCTGCAGCGCGCAGACTTTCTTTCGGCGGCGACGGTCATCGTCTACGCCGGGGCGATCGTCGTCACGTTTCTGTTCGTGATCATGCTGGCCCAGCCGACCGGGGCCGCGGCGTTCGACCGCCGCTCGCGCGAGCCGCTGCTGTCGACCGCCACCGGGCTGATTCTGGCGGCCGTGCTGGTGGGCACGCTGCACTACGCCGCGAGGCATGAAGGAGCGGGTGTAAACACAGTCGGCTCGCACCGTCCAGCGCAGGAGTCGATCGACCGCTTTGCCAAAACCTCGAAACGGTTGAGTCTGGAAAGCGACCCGCACGTGGCCGGGCTGGGGAAGACACTGTTCGTCGATCACGTCGTGAGCGTGGAAGTGATCGGCGTTTTGCTGCTGGCGGCCGTCGTGGGGGCGGTGCTGATCGCCGGGCATCCTGTCGCGCATGAGAAAGCGGGGCACCATGCCAGGCAGTGAAACGGTCCTGAACAATTACCTGATCGTGGGAGCGCTGCTCTTCACGCTCGGGCTCGTCGGGTTTCTGACGCGCCGCAACCTGATCGTGATGTTCCTGTGTGCCGAGCTGATGCTGCAAGGCGTCTCGCTGACGCTGGTGGCTTTCGGCGCGTACCACGGCACTTGGGGCGGGCAGGTATTCGCGATCTTCAGCCTGGCGCTGGCGGCCGCCGAAGCGGGAATCGCGCTGGCGCTGTTCGTGGTGATCTTCAAGCGCGGCAGCTCGCTCGATATTTCGATCTGGCAGGACCTGCGCGAGGCCGATCAGCCGGCCATCGTCGACGAACCGGATGTCGAAGCGCCGCCGGTCGAGCAGCAGTGGCCGCACCTGACCGTCGCCGGCCCCCTGCCCCGCCGGACGACCGAACCGAAAGAAGCGCGGCACGACCGGCCCCCGGCGCCCGTGGAGATCGTTTCACGTCGCGCCGACGCTCTCGTCAATACTCTCCCCTCTCCCCCTCGCGGGAGAGGGGCCGGGGGTGAGGGGGGGAACTCCTGATGTGCGGTTCGCCTCCCGACTTATTGGTGACCTCCCCCTCACCCCTAACCCCTCTCCCGCAGGGGGGAGAGGGGGACGCGATTCTTGTTATGGACCATCCTTTGAAAAACGAACCGATCTCTGCGCCAGGAGGTTCGGGAGGAGGCACGCATGGCCACTGAATGGCTGGCTCGCCTGATTCCGCTGTTTCCCCTGGTCGCGTGCCTGATCACGCTGATCTTCGGGGCCAAAGTGCTGCGCGAAAAGAGCCACTGGCCGGCGATTCTGGGCTGCGCTCTGTCGTCGCTGTGCTCGCTGGCGCTCGTGTTCGCCGTCCGCGGCTCAGCGGAAGAGCATCCCGTGCAGACGGTGACGATCTACAAGTGGCTGGCGCTCGACTCTGTGGCCCGCGACCCCGCGCAGTCGCCGGCGGCAGCGGCTGCGTCACCGGCAACAAGCCCGGGAGCGACGCCGCCG
Organism: Planctomycetia bacterium; assembly: GCA_016200145.1. Lineage (GTDB taxonomy): Bacteria > Planctomycetota > Planctomycetia > Planctomycetales > Planctomycetaceae > JACQFH01. The sequence goes on from JACQFH010000008.1 coordinate 8,899, forward strand.
ATCGATTTCTCGATTGCGTTGCGCGTCGATTCGCTGTCGGCGACGATGCTGGCGATGCTCACCTTCGTCGCCACGCTCGTGGCGATTTACGCGGCCGGGTACATGCACGACGACCGGGGCTACTGTCGCTTCTTCACCGAAGTTTCGCTGTTCGTGTTCTCGATGATCATGCTCGTGCTGTCGGCAAACTTCCTGCAACTCTACATGTTCTGGGAAGCGGTCGGGCTGTGCAGTTACCTGCTGATTGGATTCTGGTACGAAAAGCCGTCGGCCGCGGCGGCGGGCAAGAAGGCCTTTCTCGTCAACCGCATCGGCGACTTCGGCTTTGCCGTGGGCGTGTTCCTGATCTGGGTGCATTTCCGCACCCTCGATTTCGACAAAGTTCTCGATCGCGACGTGATCGCGCGGGTCTATCAGGAAAACCCGGCGATGATCGCGCTGATCTGCGTGTGCCTGTTCACCGGCGCCGTCGGCAAGAGCGCCCAGTTCCCGCTGCACGTGTGGCTGCCCGATGCGATGGAAGGCCCGACCCCGGTCAGCGCGTTGATCCACGCGGCGACGATGGTGACGGCCGGCGTGTACCTCGTCGCCCGCTGCACGCCCCTGTTCTGGATGGCCCCCGAAGCGCAGATGCTGGTGTCGTTTATCGGCGGGTTCACCGCGCTATTGGCCGCGCTGATCGCCCTCACACAGACCGACCTCAAGCGCGTGCTTGCGTATTCCACGGTCAGCCAGCTCGGCTACATGTTCCTGGGGTTGGGGACGGGGCTGGCGTCGGGCATCGCGGGGGGAATGTTTCACCTCGTGACCCACGCGTTCTTCAAGGCGCTGCTGTTCCTGGGGGCCGGCAGCGTGATGCACGCCATGGGGGGCGTGATCGATATGCGCGAGTTCAGCGGCCTGCGAAAGAAGATGCCGCAGACCTACATGACGTTTCTGATCGGCGCTCTGGCCCTGGCCGGGCTGGCGCCGCTGTCGGGATTCTGGAGCAAAGACACGATTCTCTCGGCGGTGCACGAGGCCGGTCACGAACCGGCGGTGGTACATCACGGCGGAGCGCATCCCGGCGAACACGAAGCTGGCGGACGCGCACTCGCGGGTTTCACCGGCGCGGAACCCAAACTGTTCGGCATGACCCGCGGTTCGCTGTACACGCTGCTATTCTGGATGGGGTCGTTCACGGCCCTGCTCACGGCGTTCTATACGTTCCGCGCCGTGTTCATGACGTTCTGGGGGCCTGAGAAAATTCCGCACGCGGCGGGGCACCATGCCCACGAATCGCCGCCGGTGATGTGCATTCCGCTCTGGATTCTGGCGATCGGCGCTGTGGGCCTGGGGGCCGTGCTGGGGCATCCCACGGGGATCTTCGACAGTTTCCTGGGACGGACGATTCCGCAGATTGCCGAAGGGCATCACGGGACCGACTGGTTCGTCGTGATCTTGAGCACCGTTTTCGCGGTAGCGGGCATTGGCGCGGCGTTCGTGATGTACGGCGCGCCGTCGTCGCTTCCCGATCGAATCGCAGCGATCGCCGGGCCGCTGACTGCGCTCAGCCGCAACAAGTTCTATCTCGACGAAATCTACGCCGCTTTGTTCGTGTGGCCTCTGCGTGCGCTGGCGTCGCTGTCGCGGTTCCTCGACTGGGGAGTGATCGACGGGCTGCTGGTGGGAGGCATCGGTAAACTCCCCGGTCTGGCGGGGCGTCTGCCGCGCCCGATTCAGAACGGCCTCGTGCAGTTCTACGCTCTGGCGATGATGCTGGGCCTGGGCGTGTTGCTGTGGGTGCTCGTGATCAAGCAGTGAAATCGCAATCGTCGCAATGAACACGTTTCCTCAAATCGCCTTGTTCCTGATGGTGGCGCTCCCCATGATCGGGGCCCTCGTCGTGCTCGCCTTTGCGCGCCAGGGCCTCGCTCAGGTCCGGCGGATCGCCCTCACGAACGTGCTGATTACGTTCGTACTGTCGCTGGTCGTTGTCAGTCATTACAACCCCGGCAAAGTCGGAGAGCTGAAACCATCGGAACTGATCCAGATGAAGACCGACCTGGCCTGGGTTGGTGCGTATGATACCCAGGGCACGTTTGTCGGCCCCGGGCCCGACATTCAATTCTCGCTGGGAGTCGACGGCATCAGCCTGTGGCTGATCGCGCTCTCAGCCCTGCTGATGATTCCCGCCGTGCTCGTCAGTTGGGAAGCCGTGCAGGACCGACCCGCCGCGTTCTACGCGCTGATGCTGCTGCTCGAAGCGGGGCTGATCGGGGTCTTCGCCGCGCAGGACATCATTCTGTTCTACGTCTTCTTCGAATTCACGCTGATCCCTCTGTTCTTCATGGTCGGCATCTGGGGAGGCCACGACCGGCGCTTCGCGGCGCGGCGGTTCTTCATCTATACGCTGGCCGGCAGCGTGCTCACGTTTCTGGGCCTCCTGGCGATTGTGCTGTCGTATTCGTGGATGTCGCCGGGCCACGAGCTGACGTTTTCGATTCCGCGCCTGACGGCCGGCATCGCCAACGCGGTGCAGACGCATCCCGAAGCGGCACGGTACTGGGATCGCGTCAGCCCCTGGATCTTCCTGGCGCTGTTCGCCGGGTTCGCCATCAAGGTGCCGCTGTTTCCGTTCCACACGTGGCTGCCGCTGGCGCACGTCGAAGCGCCGACGGCCGGCAGCGTGCTGCTGGCGGGCGTGCTGCTGAAGATCGGCTCGTACGGCTTTCTGCGATTCGCGCTGCCGCTCGTTCCGGCCGCCTGCTGGGGCATGTTCCATTTCGTTTCGATTCTGGCCGTGATCGGCATCATCTACGGGGCCCTGCTGGCCCTGGCGCAGGACGACATCAAAAAGCTCGTGGCGTATTCATCGGTAAGCCACATGGGCTTCTGCCTGCTGGGGCTGTTCGCGCTCAACTCGCCCGGCATCACAGGGGGGCTGTTGCAGATGGTCAATCACGGCCTGTCGACGGGGGCCCTGTTCGCCATCGTCGGCATGCTGTACGAGCGGTATCACACGCGCGACATCGAAGCCTACGGCGGCATGGCGCGCAAG
>JACQFH010000514.1 GCA_016200145.1 Planctomycetia bacterium
ATCAGCGTGAAACAGGTTTGCGGCGCGCGCGATGTGCCACCTCAAGCCTGCCGGTTGCACCCATTGGGTCCGAACTATAACAAATCCCCCCGATTATCGCCCGATCAGTTTGCAGCCGTAGATTCCCGCCCCCTTCAATTCCGGGCAAACGGCCACTAGAATCCGACGTGGCCGCCCGCGCGATTGCGGGGTTTTCTGCCGGGGAGAGATTCAATTCGATGAAGACCGATGAATTGCGTGAAAAGTACCTGGCGTTCTTCGAGAGCAAAGGCTGCGTCCGGCGGCCCAGCGACGTGCTCGTTCCCCGCGGAGACAAGTCGGTTTTGTTCACGCCCGCCGGCATGAACCAGTTCAAGAACCAGTTTCTCGGCATCGGCAAGCTGGAATACACACGGGCCACGACGTGCCAGAAGTGCCTGCGAACGGGAGATATCGACAACGTCGGCAATACGGCGTACCACCACACGTTCTTCGAGATGCTGGGGAATTTTTCGTTCGGTGATTACTTCAAGCAGGAAGCCATCAGTTGGGCCTGGGAATTCCTGACGACGAAGAAATGGCTGGGGCTCGATCCCGCGACCCTGAGTGTCACCGTCTACCAGGACGACGACGAGGCGTACAACATCTGGCACGATGAGATCAAGGTGCCCTCGGCCCGGATTCGGCGCGAAGGGGAAGGTGAGAATTTCTGGCCGGCGAGCGCCCCCTCCAACGGACCCGACGGCGTCTGCGGACCGTGCAGCGAGATCTATTACCAGGCGCCGGGCGCAAAGAGCAGCGTCGAGATCTGGAACCTGGTGTTCACCCAGTTCAACCGCGTCGGCCCACCGCCTGACAATCTGCGCCCGCTGCCCAAGAAAAACATCGATACGGGCATGGGATTGGAGCGCACGGCCGCCGTTCTGCAGGGGGTCGAAAGCAACTTCGAGAACGACGTGCTGAAGCCCTTGTGCCTGGCCGCCGCCGACGCGGTCGGAATCGCCTATGATTTCGGTTCTCCACACGGGCGCCCGTTGCGAAGGATCGCCGATCACGCCCGCGCCGTCACGTTCTGCATCCACGAAAACGTCGTGCCCGACAACGAAATGCAGGGCTATGTCGTGCGCCAGCTCCTGCGGCGCGCCGTGCTGGAAGGCTATCTGCTCGGACGCAAAGATCCCTTTCTGTATCGCCTGGTGCCAAAAGTCGCCGAAGTCATGCGCCACCCGTATCCCGAGCTGCGGGAGACTGTCGAACGGGTGACCTTCGTGATCAAGGCGGAAGAAGAGTACTTTCTGCGGACCGTCGAGAAAGGGCTGAAGAAACTGGAACGGGCGATCGATATCCTGCGGAAGGAAGGCCGGAATTCGATCTGCGGAGACGACGCGTTCGACCTGCATCAGACCGATGGTTTCCTGATCGAGCTCACGGAAGCGATTGCGGCCCGCAACAATCTTTCGGTCGATCGGGCGCGGTTCCGCGAGCTGATGAGGCAACACAAGAAAACGAGCGGCAGCGACGCCTTCGACGCCGAAGTCATGCAGGCCGGGCCGATCGAAGCGATCCGCGAAACGTGCGCTGCAACCGAATTCCTCGGTTACGAAACGCTGCAGGCCGACGGCGAGATCGTGGGCATTGTCGCCGAGAACCGGCTCGTCGACGTGCTCGATGAAGTCGGGCACGAGTCGTCGGTCGCCGTCGTTCTCAACCGTACGCCCTTTTACGGAGAGGCCGGCGGCCAGGTGGGAGATTCCGGCGTGCTGGCAGGTTCGGAATGCGAGTTCAAGGTTCAGGACACGCAGCGGCACGGCGGGTTCATCGTCCACAAGGGCCATCTTCGCCGAGGCCGACTGGCCGTCGGAATGATCTTGAACGCGCGCGTCGACGCAGAACGCCGTGCAGGAATCCGCCGCGCGCACTCGGCGACGCACCTGTTGCACCATGCCCTGCAAAAGACGCTGGGGAGCCATGCGACGCAGCGCGGCTCAAAGGTCGATAAAGACTGGCTGCGGTTCGACTTCACGCAACCCCGCGCGATTTCCCGCGAGCAGCTTGTGGAAATCGAGAACCGCATCAACGCCCGCGTCGCCGAAGGGGCGACCGTCTCGGCGGAAGTGATGGATCTCGAAGCGGCTCGCAAATCGGGGGCCACCGCCCTGTTCGGCGAGAAGTACCCCGACCGCGTACGCGTCGTCAGCATGGGGGACTTCAGCCGCGAATTGTGCGGCGGCACGCATCTGTCGAACACCGGGCAGGTGGGATTGTGCAAAATCGTCGGCGAAGAGTCGGTTGCGGCCGGCACGCGCCGGATCACGGCCCTCACCGGCGGCAAGGCCCTGGAAAAAGTCCGGCACGACGAACAGCTTTTGATCGAGCTGGCGCAGCTCGTGAAAGCCCCGCGCATCGAAGACCTGGCGCAGCGCGTGTCGAGCCTGGTCGAAGAAGTCCGCACTCTGAAACAGAACCTGCACAAAGCCAGCGCCCAGGCCGCGGTGGGGCTCGTCGACGAGCTGATCGCGAAGGCCGTTGACGTCGGCGGTGTGAAAATCATCGTGCACCAGGCCGCCGATTGGGACGCCGACACGATGCGGGCCCACATCGACCAGCTTCGCGGCAAAGTCTCGCCACTGGCCGTGCTGTTCGGCTCGGGGGGCGAAGGCAAGGTGGTGCTGATTGCGGCCCTCAGCAAGGAGCTTGTTGAAAAGGGCTTAAGCGCCGGCGACTGGGTGAAAGCTGCCGCGAAAGTTGTCGGCGGCGGTGGCGGCGGCCGCCCGGACCTGGCCCAGGCAGGAGGGAAAGTCCCAGAAAAGTTGCCGCAGGCGCTGGCGGAGGGACTGGAATTTCTGCGGTCGAAATTGTGAGACTTACGCCAACCCGCGGTGCTTAAGTTCCGCGAGCACGTTCTGCACGATCGCGTCGATCTCGGTGCGGTCGACCGGTTGAGACTTCGAGACGGGGCAACCACCGACCGGCTGATCGGCAAAGCCCTGCTCCGACAGCAGGCACTGCAGCGTCTTGCTCAAGGCCGCGAGGTCGGTCTTCTGCTCGGGCGAAAGCGGCTGCCGGCCCGTCCCCATGTTGAACCCGCGCAGGTTGACTGCGGCCCGGAAGCCCTCGGGGAACTCGGCCGAGTAGATCATCGTGTCGAACAGCGTCACGAGGTCGTACTGCACCTTGCGGGCTTCATCGAGCCGTCCGGCCAGCGTCAGGTCGAACAGCTTCCGCGTGATCTCGGGAACTACTCCCGACGTGGCGTTGGTGCCACCGTCGCAGCCGATCAGCAACAGCGGCATCAGGGCCGCGTCCCAGCCGGTCAGGAAACTGAAATCGGGACGATTCGGCCGCACCGATTTGATCATGCGGATCATGTGCGGAATATCGCCCGACGAATCCTTGATGGCGACGATCTTCTCGAAGTTGTCGGCCAGCTTCTGCACCGTCGGCACGTCGATCGGGCTGGCAAACAGCGGAATGTTGTACAGCGTGACGTCGACCGGCGTGTTCTTGCCGATCTCGGCGAAGTACGCGTAAACGGAAGCCGGGCTGAGCTTGTAATAGAACGGCGCCACGATGGCGACCGCCCGGACACCCAGGCTGTGATAGTACTCGCAGGCACGGATCGTCTCGCGGACATTCGCCTCGGCGGCGCCGGCCAGAATCGGCACGCGGCCCCGCGTCTGATCGACCACGATGGCGATGATCCGCCGGCGTTCTTCCACGGTAAATCGCGTAAACTCGCCGGTCGAACCGTTCGGATAAAGCCCGTGCACGCCCCGCTCGATCAGCCAGTCGACGTACCGACGCAACTCCGGCTCATTGATTTCCCCGCGCGCGTCGAGTGGCACGAGGTTGGGGGTGAAGATTCCGGTCAGACGGCTCGGCGAGGCCATATTCGGTCGATCCTGGGTGCAGGCGGGGAGGTTTTGGCGGGACGGGCTGCGGCCAATGCCGCCATCCGTTGCCAATAAGCATATCTCGCAAGTCCGCCCCGCGGCAGGTTTCCGCGAGAGAAATCCTGCCCAGGCTCTCTGAATTACCCGGAACTACGGCACCAGAACGCCGGGGATGGGCGATTCAAGTTGCAGAGTGCCGAACTTGACGATCCTGCCGGCTTTGCAGGCCGGTGCTTGAATCCCGGAACGTATGGAAGTCCACGATATGAATTACTCGCTCTCCGCCGGCCAATGGACCGTGATCTTCACGCCGCCCGTGGCCGGGGTTTCGACTTCGATCCGGCCGCCGTGCATGGTCACGATCCGCCAGGCTTTGGGCAGTCCGAATCCCAGACCGCGGCCCGCCTGCCTGCCGGAAAAAAATGGGTCGAACAGATGCTCGCGTTCGATGGCGGACAATCCGGAACCGTCATCGGCGATGGCCATGCGAGTCCAACGGCGTCCGGATTCCTGAATCGGGTCGATGGTCACTGTGACCTGCCCGCCCTTCGTGAGGGCTTCCAGTGCGTTTCGCAGAAGGCTGCTGATCACGATTCGCAACTGGACCGGGTCGGCCAGCACTAGCGCCTGGCTCGGCGCATTGATGTGGACTTGCACTGCGGCATCACGAAATTCATTGGAGAGCTTGCCAATCACTTCGCGGAGAACGGCAGCCATGTCAAGCCGCTCGGGGCGCGGCTGCGGGGGCCTCGCAAACAGCATCACGTCGCCAATCATGTCGCGGATGCGCAGGGCCTGCGCTCCGATTGTCGCAAGGGCATGGCGGCGGTCTGGGTCTGTCTCGCCAGCCAGAAGCTGCTGCGCGTAGCCGACGATCGTTGCCACTGGGTTATTGATCTCGTGTCCGGCGCCGGCCGCGAATTCCGCCAGCGCGCGGAGTTTGAGCTCGGTCAGTTTGGGATCATCGGCAGGCTGGGCGCCGTCAGGCATCGAAAGCCCCGTGGCCGCGATTGATTGCGCAGATTGACGAAACATCGAACGTCGAACGTCGAACATCGAACGTTGAATGAACGAAAAACGGCTGCGTCGAACCAAGTCGCAGGTTCGACGGTTGCCGATTGGACGTTCGACGTTTTGGAGCTTGATTGACTTCTATGGCCATCGGCGGGCAACACTTTGTCATCGTATCACACAACGACACGACCCGGCTTCCATGGGAAACCGGGTCGTGAAAATTGATTTCGTTTGCGCGGTCTGTCCCACGCCGAAGTGGAGACGGTCGGTTTCAGCGGGCTGCGATTGGTTCGACGTCGAGTTGCTTGCACATCAGGTCGACAAGCTGTTCGACTTCGAAGGGCTTCTGCAGGAATTCGTTGGCGCCAGAGGCCAGCAGGTCGGAGATCTTGTCCTCTTCGACCATGCCGCTGATGCACACGATCCGCACGTCGCTTAATGTCGGGTCGCTGCGGATTCGCTGGCAAACCTCTTTGCCGTTGATATCGGGCAGCATTACGTCCAGAACAACCACGTCGGGGTGGTATTCCTTGACCATCATTCCGGCGTCGAACCCGTTCGAGGCGACGCGGACTTCGAAGCGCCCGTCCGATTCCAGGTGGTCGCGGATCAATTCGACGAGTTCTTCGTCGTCATCCACGACAAGCGCCTTGCGCTTTCCGCTTTCAAGGGCGTCGGTCGGGATGCCATTTTCCTTCATGAACTTATAGAGAATGTCGCGGGGGATCCGGCGGAATTTGGAGCCGGGAACGCGGAACCCCTTGAGCTGGCCCGAATCGAAGCAGCGAATGATGGTCTGCTGGCTGACCTTGCAGATCCTGGCCGCCTCACCCGTGGTATAGACCGTTTTCATGTTGCTCATAAAACGTCCTTTTTGTCTCGACGACTTCGCGAAGAAGCCGATGTGCAAACGACCTCACCCGGCGGATGAGGCCACTTCCATGGCACGACAACAAAGCCCCTTCTCTGGCTGCGAAAAAGGCTCGGTCAGAAAAAAACCGCGGAACAGCCGCTGGTTGACTTTACCGAATTTACCACGGGTGCCGATTATATCCATTCTGTGGAACTGGTCAACATGCGTTATCCTCGCCAGACCGTCGGGGAGCCTGTTATCACCGAAATCCAGAGAATTCCGCCTTTTTGGTTCTCTTGCGGGAAAGACGGCACGGATATGTACCATCCTCAAACGGTCTCCGGTCCGGACAGTAAGATGTCCGCTGTTAAGACGCAAGCCGCTGTGGCTCTTTAACATACAGCATGACGATCGCAATGTCGGCCGGCGTGATGCCGCTGATACGACTGGCCTGGCCCAGATTGCGTGGCTTGACTCGCGAGAGCTTCTGCTTTGCCTCGGCACGAAGTTGTGGAACCGCAAAATAGTCGAATTGGACTGGGATATTGATCGCCAGTCCTGCTTCCTGCTTCTCGATCGCAGCCTGCTGGCGACGAATGTAGCCCGCATATTTCGTTTCCAGAGCGACCTGCGCGGCGGCACGCGGAGAAAGTGCAAGCTGTCCGACTTCCGGAGAAAGCTGGCACAATTCCGACCAGCCGACTTCCTCTCGGCGGAGCACGTGCTGAAGCGTCGCGCCCTCGTGGGTCTTCTCCGCCAGCAGCTTGTTAGCCTGTTCAATTTGAGCTTCGTGATCTTCTAATTGGCGCCAGCGTTCCGGGCAGACCGTTCCCAGCCGCCGCCCGAGCGGAGTCAATCGTCGATCGGCGTTGTCGTGCCTTAGTAGCAGGCGATACTCGGCCCGCGACGTGAACATGCGGTACGGCTCATCGACGCCTCTGGTCACCAGGTCGTCGATCAGAACGCCCAGGTACGCCTGGCTGCGATCGAGGATGAACGGCGGTCGGCCGGCAAGTTTCAGGGCCGCATTGATTCCCGCGATCAGCCCCTGTCCCGCGGCTTCCTCATAGCCCGTAGTCCCGTTAATCTGCCCGGCGAAATACAAGCCGGGAACGCGCTTTGTTTCCAGCGTCGCGTGCAACTGGGTGGGAGGGGCGTAGTCGTATTCGACGGCGTAACCGAAGCGCATGATTTCGGCCCGCTCGAGCCCAATGATGCCATGAATCATGCGCTCCTGCACATCGCGCGGGAGGCTCGTCGAGATACCGTTGCAGTAAACCTCGCGGGTGTTGCGACCTTCCGGTTCGAGAAAGATCTGGTGCGACGATTTGTCTTCGAAGCGAACGACTTTGTCTTCGATCGAAGGACAATAGCGCGGCCCGGTCGATTGAATCTGCCCGCTGTACATCGGAGCACGGTGCAGGTTTGCCCGGATCAGATCGTGAACGGCGGGATTCGTCTGCGTCAGATGGCAATCCATCTGCGGCTGGGCAATTCGCTCTGTCAAAAACGAAAACGCCTGCGGCACGTCGTCACCGGGCTGGAGCACGAGGGCCGCATAATCGATCGTGCGGCCATTGAGGCGGGCGGGAGTTCCGGTTTTGAAGCGCGCCAGCTCAAAGCCGAGCTGCGACAGAGAATTCGAAACTCCGCCCGAAGTCCCTTCGCCGGCGCGACCGCCGGCTGATTGGGCTTCGCCCGTGTGCATGACGGCCTGCAGGAAGGTGCCGGTTGTCAGGATCACGGCACCGGCACGATAGACTGCCGGGCCGCGGACACGAATTCCCACGAGCTTCCCATCCTCCTGCTCGATCGCTTCGACAAGTTCCTGCCTGAGGGTCAGGTTGGGCTGTTCCTCGACGCAAAGCTTCATGAAATACTGATAGGCCTTTTTGTCGGCCTGGGCCCGCGGACTGTGCATCGCGGGCCCCTTTGTGCGATTGAGCATGCGGAACTGGATGCCGGTAGCGTCGATGGCTCGGCCCATCTCGCCGCCGAGGGCGTCGATCTCGCGAACGATCTGCCCCTTGGCGATGCCACCGATGGCCGGGTTGCAGCACATCGCGCCGACGGTGTCGCACGACATGGTGAGCAGGGCCGTGCGTGCGCCCATCCGCGCGGCGGCCAGGGCCGCCTCAATCCCCGCGTGCCCCGCGCCGACGACGACGACGTCGAAATCGTATGCTGTGACCTGCATGCCGCTCCGGTACTCTTGAAAGTCGCTGGGCCTCCACCGATACTTCAGGCCGTAACTGTATTGTTAACCGACCGCCACTATGAAGGGAATAGACCAATGGCAGACATTCGACAGGGAGCGGTGACGCTCAAGGGAGGTCCGGTGGATCTGGCCGGGCCGAAACTGGCCCCCGGGGCCGCGGCCCCCGATTTCACTCTGCAGGGTGCCGACCTCAAGGACGTGACGCTGGCGAATTCGTCAGGCAAGGTGCGGATCATCGCGACCATTCCGTCGCTCGATACGCCGGTGTGCCACAAGGAAACCAAGCTGTTCAACGACAAGGCCAAGGCCCTGCCCAACGTGCAAGTGCTGTGCGTGAGCATGGACCTGCCGTTCGGCCAGAAGCGCTGGTGCGGCGCCGAAGGGGTCGAAAACGTCGCGTGCGTGAGCGCCCATCGCTGCACGAAGTTCGGCGAAGACTACGGCGTCCTGATCAAAGGGGGGCCGCTCGACCGCTGCCTGGCGCGGGCGATCTTCGTCATTGGGGCCGACAACAAGATCAAGCACGTCGAGTACGTCTCCGAGATTGCTAACGAGCCGAATTACGAAGCCGCCCTCGCGGCCGCCAAGTAGCCCGCGAGCCGGGAACGTCAGTTCCCGGGTGGGCTGTCATAAACTTCGGAATCCCTGCAAAACCCGGCACTTCAAAGCGCCGGGTTTTGTTGTTTTCAGCCTGCCTGTGTGTTGGATCTGATTGACTGAAGACATCGTGGCATAGGCTTCCAGCCTGTGAATCCTCGCGGAATTACGACAGGCTGGAAGCCTATCCCACGTTAGAACAACTTCCCCTGCGGACCACTGGGATCGGGCGGGGGCAGGCTCAGGTGTTCGAACGCGGCGGTCGTAACGACTCGTCCGCGCGGGGTGCGCTGGATCAGGCCCGAGCGCAAAAGAAACGGCTCGACCTCGTCTTCGAGAGTGTCGGGGGCGACGTTCATGCTGTGGCCGATCGCCGCCAAGCCCGCCGGTCCACCGCCGAAGACCGAAATCAGCGTCGTCAGATAGCGCCGGTCCTGCCGGTCGAGCCCCAGGAAATCGACTTCGCGCTTGGCGAGGGCCGCCCCGGCAACCTGGTTGGTGATCCGGCCGTCGGCTTCGCTGTCGGCGAAGTCGCGCGTCCAGCGCAAGAGATTATTGGCGATCCGCGGCGTACCCCGGCTGCGGCGGGCGATTTCGAGAGTGGCCTCGTCGTTGATGCGGGTCTTCAGCTTGCGGGCATTGCGAACGACGATCTCGGCCAGTTCCTCTGTCGAATAGAACTCCAGATGCTCGCGATTGACAAAACGGTCGCGCAAGGGGGCCGTCAGCAGGCCGCTGCGCGTCGTGGCGCCGATCACCGTGAAGGGCTTGAGCTTCATGTTGATGATGCGGGCGTTGAGGCCATCCCCCAGCGAAATGTCGACCCGGAAATCCTCCATCACCGGGTAGATGAATTCCTCGACCGCCGCCGGAAGCCGGTGAATTTCGTCAATAAAGAG
>JACQFH010000515.1 GCA_016200145.1 Planctomycetia bacterium
ACTCGCCGGGGGGGATTCCTCGACGGCCGACTTCGTCGGGTCGACAAGCAGCCAGCACGCGGCGCCGAACAGCAGCACTCCCGCGTAGAAAAAGAATGCCGGGTCCCACTGGTCTCGACCCAGGAATCCCGCAGCCTTGCGGGAGTCGACGTACATTCCAAGAAAGACCTGAGAACCAAACGCCCCCGGCACTCCCATCGAATTCAGCAGTCCGAACATCGCTCCCAGGTGATTTCCGCTGATGCTCATTGTCGCCGCCCACCAGTTAGAGATTTGTGCGTGGCCGCAGAAAGCCGCGGCGGCGGCGCACGCGCACGCCACTTCGGGGGTGTCGCACGAAATGCTCGAACCGAGCAGCAGCCCCGCGCCGGCTAACAGAGTGGCCCCGAGCAAACGGCGGCTCCAGCGTCCTTCGCCGGTCCAGTGCACGACGAGCGAGCCCAGAGGACCACCGCAAAACGATCCGATCGCGCCGCCTCCCAGCACAAATGATGTCAGCCATCCCGAGTAGTCGCTCGAAACGGCGCGGGCCTTGACGAGGTACGATGGAAACCACGACATGTACATGTACGAAGCCGATGCCGAAGCCGTCATGATCAGCCCCAGCAGCCAGACATTGCGGCTCGACAGCACCATCTTCCATGGGATCGGAGGGTGGTCGTGTCCCGCGGGACCGTGCGCACAGCCCGACGCGATCAATTCCCGTTCCGCGGAGTTGACGGAAGGATGTTGCTCCGGATCGTCCCGATACCACCAGTAAAACAGGGCCCCCCAGACGACCCCCGTGCTTCCGAAAACGGCGAATGACCACCGCCACCCGAGCGACTTGATGAGATACGTGGCTACGACAGGAGCGGTCAAGCCGCCAATCTGCATACATGTCAGAACCGCGCCCTGCGCCCAGCCCCGTTCGTGCGACGGAATCCAGCGGGCCACAACGCGGGCCGTGTTCGGAAGTGCCCCGGCCTCCCCCGCTCCGAACAGGAATCGGATCAGCATCAGCAGTCCGAAACTGCTGACGAGCGGCGGGATCGCCGCGCTCCAGCCGCCGAGCGAAATCTGAAACCCGGATCCGTAGCGGAATGCGGGAACGCACCCGGTCAGCGCAGTGAAGGCCGACCACCACAAGACAATGCGGGTCAATACGCCGCGCGAGCCGAACCGGTCTCCCCACCGCCCCGTTGGCACTTCAAACAGCCCATAGGCGATCGTAAAAGCGCCGAATACCAGGCCGATTTCCGTATCGGAGAGTTGAAACTCCTCCTGAATGTCCAGCGCTGCCCGGCTGATGCACACGCGGTCGAGGTACAGCACGAACACCAGCGTCCCCAGAAACGCCAGAACGACGAATCGCGTACGGGTTGCAGGAACAGGATGTTCCATCACGCTTTCGCCAGCGGCCGGTGCACGACAAACCCCGGGACCGTCACTCGAATCGAATACAGCGTGCGCCCCGCCGTGATGTACAGCGTTTTCAAATCCTCGCCGCCGAACGTCACGTTGGTCAGCACGTCCTCCGGAATCGGGATCCGCCCCACGAGCTTGCCCTGCGGCGAAATGACGTAGATTCCCGGCGGGACGTCGGCCGTTTCGTGCGAACCGCGCGGCCGAAACAGCCCCGCGGCCACGTACAGGTTGCCGCGCGTGTCGACTGCCATGCCATCCCCGCCGCGCCCGGGCGCGAAATCGAACACCAGCCGCTGCCCGCCCGGGAATCCGTCGTCCGACAGATCGAACGCCCAGATTTTGCGGTTGCCCCCGGCGACCGGACAACTGTCGACGACGTACAACGTCTTTTCATCCGGGCTCAAGGCGCGCCTTCGAACCGGTCGGTGAGAACCTCGACCTTGCCCGTCGTCAGGTCGGTCCGCGTGATCCGCCGGCGCCCGCCCGGACCGAATTCATTCCCCTCGCAGGCCAGCAACCGCCCCTGCGCGTCGAATAACAGCCCATTCGAACGGCCGCTGTCGGCGCTGAACACACGCGTGAAGTCGGTGCGTGAATCGTACTGCAGGATGCGGTTATTCCAGATATCTGTGAAATAGACGATTCCCTGCGCGTCGGCCGCCGGACCTTCCAGAAAGGCCACGGCTGTCGCCGGTGAGACGCGCCCGTCTCCCTCGACAATATCAGCGGGAATTCGAATTGAATGAAAATCAGTCATTGCAGCAGCGCACATGAAATTTGTAATGATCGCGAGCTGTTGAATCCCAAGCTCACGGGCGGGCACCGATCGAAAGGTTGGTCCCCGTGGGTCCGCGCTTTAAGCGCTCACGTCTTCTGACTCGGCGACCTGTGAAAATGCACGTGCTGCCAGCGACCGTTCTGGCGCTGCCAGATACGGGTTTCTTCGGTGCCTCGAGTACCGGGGTGCCCGTCGCCGTCGACGTACTGCGTCAACCGGTAATAGGCCACAACCGCCACGTCCCCGAGGATGCGAATATGCACGTCGCGCATCGAGTTCTGCGGCTTGACCTGTCCCCCGCTGAGCTTGAAATAGAAACTGTGAAATTCCATTCCCTGCACGAGATGGCCAAGCGCTTCGGGCTCGATGGCCGTCAGCGTTGGATCACACAGTTCGGAATACGTCCCCCAATCTCCCTGGGCGATGGCGTCCAGAAGCTGCTGATTGACGGCCAGCAGCTCGGCTTCGACTTCTTTCGACATTGCGGAGGTGGACCTCTGGCGTCGGAATTATGATTCGTTCAGGAATTTGCGCAGGTCGTCATCGATGTCGTCGTCGGAAGACGGCTCGTCTGCCGGAGGCATCGGCTGCAAATCTCCTTCGACAATCATCTGCTTCAGGTCTTCTTCTTCGAAGACCAGGTGCGTTTCCGACGCCCGGCGACGCACGATTGCCGCAGCGTCGGCGACCGCCTCTCCCGGCTGCCCTTCCAGGGCAATGTCGAATACCGTTTCTCCCGCAACCGCCGCCAGGTCCGGCTCGGTGAGCCGTCCCGGCTCGTCCGGCGGGTCACCCGGCACAGGATCGCCTGAACCGGTCATCACCACCTGCGGAGGTGCGGACCTCGCACGGCGCCTCGACGGAGGCAGGTCTTTTGTCTCTTCGCCGTCCGTATTCGGCGGGGGAACAAGAGACTGCACGTCGTCTACGGACTTCTGCGGCACTGTGCCGATCAGCCATTCCGTGTCTTCATCGGCACGGGCTTTCGGCGCGGCGAACTGAACGATGAACTTCAGCGGACCGACGACCAGCGTGCTGCCTGTCGTGATGACGGCGTCGGCCTGCGTCGAAACCGGCTCTCCGTTCAGCTTGGTGCCGTTCGCGCTTCCCAGATCGCGCACGGTCACCGCCGAGTCCCCGACCTTGATCAGGCAGTGACGCCGGCTCACCTGCCCCGAAGCGATTCGCAGGTTGCAGTCGGGGCTGCGGCCGATGAGCGTCATCGCGCCGAGGCGAATCTGCTTAGCGGTCGGGCTGGTATTGGCGACGACGAGGCGAACGTCCATCGCTCCATGATACCCGCCGCCTCCGGGAATGCCACAACCCGGACCTCATTTTCGCCGTCTCAAGACGATGAAATACCCGTCCGTCCGGTCGTCCAGCAATTCCCAAACTTCGGGGTGATCGCGGTATTCCTTGACCTCCTCGGGCCGTTTGATGCGACTGTACGGATGTTGCGTGTCAATCACGATGAAATCGGCATCCCCCGGAACGTCCGGCCTGTAAGCGCTGTAGTCGTATGACCGCGCATGATGCGTCAACCTGGTATGGACGTAGTCGGTCGAGGCCACCCGGCTCTCCTGCGGAACAAGCGCGAGCACGGCCGGAAACTTTCTGGCGCGTTCGCCGGGGAAGTAGTGATCCTTCCAGAAATGCGACGAGTACGGGTCCCAGAACCCGATTCCCAGAGGCGACAGCGACATCACGAGACCAGAACACAGCGAGCACGCCAGGCACCAGACCGACAGCGCGTGCCTGACGAGTGCAGTCTTCTCGTCGCACGGCGCTCTGGTCGCGGGAATCAATCCGACAGGCACGGGTTGCACGCCGGACAGATTCTTGCCGCTGGAAATAAATTTCTCGTGTGGAATTCGCCGCCGGGCAAGTTCACCCTCGTCATCGTCACGGTTCCGCGCCCTCCAGACAACCCAGCGCCGCACAAGGGCAGCCAGGTTGGGAATGCCGGCCGCCGCCGCCCAGACCACGACCGGCACCAGCGGCGAGTGAAAATGATGCAGTGGGGAATTCGTAATATTGCTGAGGCACAGCACGCCGAACAGCGGCGCCGCCACCGCCAGCCTCCCCGGAGAGAACAGCGGCAGCAAGCCCAGCGGCGCAATGAGGCCCAGCGCGAACAACCACGATGGCACGCCGCACAGTTTTGCCAGAACCCGGCCGGGGTGGCTCAGCACGTTGCCGGCAATTCCCCCGGGATCGGAGCCGAACTCGTCGAAGTACTGCGCGAAGTGCACGGGCTCGCCTCCGCGAAACCACGGCAGCACGACTTTGACGACCAGCAGCACGTACACGGTGCCGAACGCCGCAAGTCCGCAGCCCAATGCGGCGACCCGGCGACGCGCCACGCGATCGGCCACACCGGTGAACCGCGCCTGCCGCACCGCGATCCAGGCCCCCAGCGGCGCAATCACCATGGCTGCATCTTCCTGGCACAACAGCGCCAGTCCCAGCCAGACCAGCAGCCGCCGGTAGCGCCCGTTCTCCAGCGCATGCAGCGCGAACAGCAGAAACGGGATTTCGAACGAGTTCGGGCGAAACGTCTTGTACGTCACCGCGATGTCCAGGTACTGCATCGGGAAGTAGAGCAGGTAGGCCAAGGCGACCAGTGCCGCAGCGCGCGACGAAAGCGAGTGCCGCTGCGCAACGCGAAAGACCGGAACGGCCCCTGCCGCCAGCCATGCCGACTGGCACAGTTCCAGCAGCAGGTGCGACGGCCACAGCACGTACAGCGGAATCACGGCCAGGTGAATCACCTGGATGTGCTCCCCCAGAAACAGCCGGCCCTGGTCGAGATAGCTGCGAAAACCCTTCCCGTGCAGCAGGTTCCAAATGTGCTCTTCGTACATCGCCGAATCGCCGTGCGGCACGAGCAACGCTTTGTACAGCATCCAGTTCATCGTCGCGAAACAGACGAAATAGAGAGCCATCGCCCACCGGACTTTCGCCGGGACACGCCCTCCGTTTGCGGTCTCGTCTGCACTGACGACCGAGCGGCGCCCCAGCACGACCAACGTCGTCAGCCAGCCGGCCAAGGCGCATGCCTGCCAGAAGGGAAGCACGCCGCGCAACAGCACCTGCGGGGCCGCCGTGCCCGTCAGCGACAAAACCAGATCGAGCACATCCCAGACGACACACGCCACCCACCAGGCCCATCCCCAGCGCCCCCACGCCGACAGCGCCGACGCAAACGGCACCGCGTGGCGGCGGGAAATCCAGGCCGCGCCGACCATCCAATTCGCCAACGCCAGGGCCTCGATGGCGATCAGCAGCGCACCGATCGGCACTTCGGCCGATTCCCCCCCGAACGGGGTGATGATTTGACCGCCACAGGCGCCGACAACCTGCCGCCACAGCCCACGGCTCATGATGCCCCGCGCGAGCAAGGGATCCTGCAATACTGATTGCACGTGGAACGCGACGACCCCTGCTCCTGCCAGCACAAACGCGGCCGCCGATGCGATCGACAGCAGCGAGGACCGGCGGGAATTGGTCGATGACGGCATGATCTTTCGATTGTAGCTTGCGCGCGACCGCCAGGGACGCGGGGTCTCTGCCTTTCCCTACGAAAAATTCATGAAAGTCTTCTTGAATTGACGGTATCGGTCTGATATTCGTCACGGCAGCAGCTTGTCGGCCGCCGAAACAGGACCTTCAGGAGACTTCTCATGCAGACTCTGATTGCAAAACTGACGATCCCGGCCTTGCTGGTGGGTACGATCACAGCTCTTGGTCAACCGGCTCAGGCGGGCGGCTACTATTACCAGGCGCGGTCGCTGTACGTGATGCCGCCGACGTATGCCTACCAGCCGGTTTTCGCCCCGCAGCCTCTCGTCGTGTATGAGCCCGTGATCACATACCCCGCCCCGGTCGCCGGTTACGTGGTTCCGATATCGGCTCCGGCACAAGTCGTGGCGCCTGCTCCTGCACCAGTTGTCCAATATTATTACGCCCCGGCCGCGGTGGTCACCACTCCGGCGCCGGTCGCCGTTGGTGTGGGAGTCGGCCGTGTCACCGAGCGGCAGTTCGTATCGCCACACTCCAGCCGCTATCGGTATCACGTGCACAACGCTTACGGCCCCGATTACACCTATCGCGTCCGCGATAATGGATACGTCGTGCGCTTCAGCGAGCGTTGGAGCCGCTAAACGTAGAAACGTAGAAGCGGCATCCTGCCGCTTCCGCAATGGGCCCCGGAATCGAACCGCGACATCCAGCCCCACGATCGATTCGGCACGCAGCACGACTGCCGGCACGAACCTCATTCTTCGCGCGCCGCGACCGGCTCAACCGCCGCCGTTTGCGCACTGCGGCTTACCGCCTTGCGCACCTGCAATTGGCTGAGCGATTCGTAAGCGGCGCAGCGCACCCGCGCGTTGCCATCGTCGATGAGCAGCGACAAGGCCTCTTCGGCCGCAGCTTGTCGCGCCAGAGGCGCCGATCCGATCGCCACGGTTGACAGGAATCGCACGTCGGTACTTGGGCTCCGCAGGCCCGCTGCCAGAATGTCGAGCGCTTCGCGGCGCCCCGGCTCAATGCGCAAGACGGCTTCCGCGAGCAGCAGCCGGTCGAACGACTTGCTCTCGTGCAGCGCCTGTGTCAGCCAGGGCAGCGTGTCGATCGCAGAGACTCCCATCCTGCCGAGAACATACACCGCCCCGATGCGAGTGTCCCCCGCGTTCGTCAGCAGCAGGTCCACAACGACGGGCAGGATCGCATAGCCATTGTGGTCGATTTCCCACAGCGCCTGGGCGACGTGCAGTCGCACGACCGGATCGGAATCTCCCAGCCGGTCGGTCAACACCGGGACGGCGGCGCGGGCGGCACGGCCGGCAATCCCCAGGCGAATCGCCGCAGCACGGCGTGCCTGCGGCAATTCGGCTGACAGGCTGTCGATCCGTTCACCGATCGAGATTGCTGTTGGCTCGCCCCCTGCGTCGTCGTCGGAGACATCCGTGTTCTGGGCATTCCGCAGAAGGTCGTGCGTCCGCGACAGGTGCAGCGCGGCCGCCGTTGCCACTCTCGGATTTGCGTCGGTCAGAGCCTGCTGGAGCAGATACGCGCCCTGCTGACTGTCGTTGACGACCACGCCCAGGGCATTGACGGCGAAATACCGCACGTCGACCTGCGGATGCCCGAGGGCCAGCCGCAGTGTCTTGAGCGCGGCGCGGTCGCCGGCATCGATCCGCAAGGCGGCCTCCGCCGCATACAGGGTCGGCGCAACGGCATGCGCCTTCAGGCATTCGTGCAGGGCTGGCAGCGCCTCGGCGGCCGCCGGACCGATTTCACTCAAGACCTGCGACGCGACGCGCAGCACGTCGAAGCGCTCAGGATCGAGCAGGCTCGACACGACTCCGAGAATCCGTTCCGGCGGGACTCCCGCACGATGCACGGCCCGGGCCGCGTGAACTCGCACCAGTGGATCCGGATCGGCGAGCCGGCCGAGCAGCGCGCCTGTCGATTCGGTCGCCGCCGCGCCGAGCTGCTCCAGCCCCAGTACCGCGGACCGGCGCACGCCGGGATCCTCAAAACTCAGTTGCCTGATCAGCCCGTCAACGACTTCACCCAGGGCCCTCGCGGCGAATTCTCGCACGTCATCGCGCTCCGATTGCTGCGACTGCCGCAAAGTTTTGACCGCCGCGGCGTCGGTGGCATCGATCCGCAGAGCCGCGCGCGCCGCGTGCAGCCGCACCCATTCCACTGTTGAACCCAGGCACGCGCGCAGTTGCGGCAGCGCGGCTGCCGCCGGAGGGCCGATTTCCCCTAGCAGGTACGCCGCGTTACAGCACACGTCGGGGTACGCAGGATTGAGCAGCGGGATCGTCGCCGTGACGCCGTACTGGGCCGGCATGCCGCACCGCAAAGCGACCTTCACTGCCGTCACGCGCACCGCAAGGTCGGAATCCTCGAATCGCCGGACTAAGGCAGGCACCGTGTCCGATGAGGGCCGGTTGAGCGTCCCCAGGTGGTTGATCGCCTCTAGCCGGACTTCCGGCCGGGGATTGTCGAGCAGGCGGACCAGGTCTTCAAACCGCGCCGGCGTGGCGATCAGGCCGGCTGCAGGTTGACCCGGTTGCGACGCCGACTGGGCGCTCGACGTTCCGTAACAGCCCAGGACAAGCAACAGACTGGCCGGAATCCGTGTCCAGCGCAACAGAGCGTGACAGTGTGCTTTGTACGGCTGCGCGGGTTCGCTGAGTTCCAATCGAATCATGGCCGAATCGCACTCCGAAGGCGGTCGTGATGAACCAGCGGTCTCGGCCCTCGCGATTGATTTCGACCTGTTGCAACCCGCGAGTCGAGCAGATTCGGACGGTCCGATTCGCATTACCCAACCGGAAAAGTCTTCCGGCAGCGACGTAACGTTCATGTAGGTCAGGCTTTCCAGCCTGACCGTTGGAGTTCAGGCTTGAGCCTGCGCTCTTGCCAGGCCAAAAGCGCAATTGCAACCCAGAATGACAGGTCCAGCGCCCTGCAGGTGCAGTTTTGTGGATACCGTCCAGTTGCAGAGGCTGAAGACTGAACTCCAGCGACTGATCTACAGTGACAATTTCGTAAGCATTCATTGATCCGATTCATCGAATTTCGTTTATCTCGAACGAGACGACTCCGACACCACAAAACTGGTCCCTGTTTCCCACGCACTCAAGAGGTTCGCCATGCGCTGCGGGCTGCTGCTGGTCGCGTTGCTCGGTTTGACATGGGGAAACCGGCTTGCGGCCCAGGAGGCCCCCCGCAAACCGCAGGGACTGGGGCAACTGGTCGTCATCGATCCGCAATCAGGTTCTCCCGTACGACTGAACCTGGCGAGGTATCACGTCAATATCGTGCTGCAACCGCCCGTCGCGCTCGTGCAGATCGACCAGTCGTTCTTCAATCCCTTCGCCACTCAACAGGAAGGGACGTTTGTGTTCAATCTTCCGGCCGGCGCCTCGGTCAGCCGGTTCGCGATGTACACGACCCCCACGCAACTGATCGAGGGGGAATTGCTCGAACGCAAAAACGCCTCGAGCATCTACCAGTCGATCGTCACGCGCCGCCGTGACCCGGCCATTCTCGAACAGATCGGCGGCAACCTGTTCAAGATGCGCGTCTTCCCGATTTTCGCGCGCGACACCAAGCGGATCCTGCTCGACTTCACGTTGCCGATCGCCGAACAGGAAGGGGGCTTCTACACCTTCGAATTGCCGCTGATGTCCGACCTGGAACCGGTCTGGGATTTCGCCGTTCAGGGAACGATTCGCGGCCCCAACGTGGCGGGCACGGCGCGTTGCGATTCGCATGACGACGTAAAATTTGTCGACGCCGGCGATGATTCGCTCAAATTCCGTTTCGCCGCGCAGAAATATCGTCCCGAATCGGCCTTCTCGCTGAAGTTTCAGCAGCGGCAATCGGACGCCGTCGTGATCCGCAGCTACACGCCCGCTCCGATCGGCGGCGGCGTGCCGGCAGTCGTCCAGCCCGACAAGATCAAGACGCCTCCCGCGACCCAATTCCTGGCAACGGTCAGCCCCGCGGCGCTGGAGCCGATCGCTCGCGCCGCCGCGGCAAAATCCGCCCCGGCTGACGTATTGATCCTGGCCGATACATCGGGAGGCACGACGGCCCACGGGCGCCTGCGCCAGGGCATCCGCGCGATCTGCGGCGATCTTCGCGACGAAGATCGCTTCGCCCTTGGGTGCGTCGACGTCGATTTTCGTCCCCTCACGCGCGGTTGGGTCGCTCCGCGCTCTCAGGCAGCCGATCAGGCTCTCGCGGATTTCAATCGCGAAGTGTTCCTCGGCGCGACTGACCTGGTCCAGAGCTTCAAGTCGGCCCTCAAGTCGCTGCCGCCGGCCGAACCAGGTCGCCGCCGGCTGATCGTCTACGTCGGGGACGGCGAACTTGCGGTGAAAGGCCCGTCGATGCTCTTCGTTCAGCAAGCGATTGCCGATGGTCTGCTGCAGGCGGGCGTGAGATTTTCGGTCGTGCTGCACCGCGGTGGCCAGACTGCCGGTGCCGCACTCGAGAAGCCGATCGCCGCGACCGGCGGACGCCTGCTGCAAATTGATGCGGGCGGTTCATTCGCCGAATTGAGCGAATGGGTACGCGCCGGCT
>JACQFH010000516.1 GCA_016200145.1 Planctomycetia bacterium
CCGTCGTGGCGCACAACGTCGTCAACCGGGCCCTGCTCGCGCATCTGATGGGGCTCGATCTGAAGCGGGCGCCGAAAATCTCACAGGCTAACTGCTGCGTCAATCTGATCCGCGTGAAAGCCGCGAAAACCGAGCTGATCACGCTGAACGGCGTGTTCCACCTCGGGCCGTTCTACTTGAGCGGCGGTCCGGCCGGTTGAGAGCCGCCCTGGGCGGGCTGCTTGCCCTGCGGCGCCAACTGATCCAGGAAACCCTGCGTCAATTCGATCGGGGTGACGTCCTTGGGGGGCGAATACTCGAATTCTGAAGAACTGATCGGCTGATTGATTTCGACGTCCAGGAAATCCAGGGTCAGCATCGGCTTCTGAACTTCGCGCCCCGGGAGTTTTTTCAGGTACATGATGCGGTGCGGGAAGCCGGTGTCGCGGGCCAGGTAGATTCGCACGGAGTCGGGGGCCGCAGGAGGCAGCAGCGTCGACTGCGGCTGCCCCGGCCCTGCCGCGCCGCGCAGCTTCTGCGCAAACGCATCGGTCCAGGTCCCTTCGATGACGACCATCGGCAGGTCGCGCAACGTCGCATCTTTGACCGTCGTCAGCTTCATATTCTGCTCGATCGAGGCCAGGAGCGCCGGCATGCCGCCCAGGCCCAAGCTGGCAATCAACCCGGTCTCGTAGGATTTCTCCTGAAGCTTTCGCACGGCCTGCAGAATCTTGGTGACGTTGCGGCGGGTAATCGTCGTTTCGCGAGGATCCTTGCGGGCGGTTTCTTTCCTGTCTTTCCGGCGTCCCGTCTCGATCTCTGAACGCATCCACAGCACTTCCCCATCGCACACCTCCAGCAGCGAACCGAAGGCATCGCCGATCTTGACGGCCAGTTCCAGCCGCATCTTCCAGTCGTTTTCCCGCAATCCGAGTTGCAGGTAGCGCCCCTCGGCCTTGTAGCTCTTGTCGATGACGTCGACTTTCTCCGAAACTTTGGCGGAAATCGACCTGACTTTCAGCAATTGCTCGCGGGCCAGCTTGAGCTCGGCGACCGCAGAACGGCCCCCGTCGACATCTTTTTCCGGAGCCGGGTCTTCGGGGAAAAGCGATGCCACAAACTTTTCACCCGCGGTGCCGGAGAAATCCCGGCCGGATGCATCCCCTTCGGGAACGGGAACCTGCAGGCGGACCGGCCGATTTCCGGTGACCCGCGGCGGGGCCGCAATCGCCAGGGCGGCCGTCGCAGTCAGAATAAATCCCCATGTTAATCTGGAAAATGCTGTCATGTTGTTAGGAAAGCACCGGTTTTGCCAAAGATTCAGGCGCGAGAATTCCGAAAATCCTAATTAGTGAGTTTGTACGGCGTGGATTGTAGCAATTCCACGGCATTCGGGCGACGCCATTTCGCCGCGAATGAGTTCGACCATAGTCCGTCCGAGGCGCAGGCCCCGGTGCGGTTTTCTCGTCTGTTGAAACGTTTACCACATCGGTCGCCGCGTCGCGGCCTGTCACCACCATCGGTCAAATACCTTAGGGGGTCGTGATGAAGTACTACTTTCTAGCAGTTGCGACAGTGGTTACCGTGTGCGTCGGATGCACATCGACCGGGGGCGATCGCCTGGCCTCGCGGCACGGCGCCGCGTACCTTTCGGATTCCGAAGAATTCGTCGCCCGAGGAAAAATCGACCACGGGCACCAGGCGAACTATGTGATGCCGCCCGCGGCAATGGTCGCCCGGCCCGGACCGGGAGTTGACGGGCCTGGCCCCGGCGTGCTGAACATGATCGGCATGGCTTCGGCCAACTCGTTTACCGGCCGCACGACGCAGATCAAGTTTGTCGAGCCGGAAGGCATGTCGGTGGGCTGGCAGATCGCCGGCGGTTACGCCGACAATCAGGTTCCGGTTCCCGGACGGTTCAGCTTCCGCCAGGCGAGCAGCTACCGCCTGAAGCTGGCCCACTTCCCCGGCCGCGAAGGCCTGACTCTGTATCCTACGCTGCAGGTTTACCCGGCTCATCCGCAGACCGATGCGTACCTCGCGCATAGCTGCGTCCCGCTGCAGATCACCGACGAAGACCTCGACCAGATCCAGGCCAACAACTTCGTCACGAAGGTCATCTATCTCCCCAGCCCGCAGCACCAGGAACTGGCGATCGCCGGCGTCGAAACGCTCGTTTCGACCCGTCTCGACCCGGGTCTCGACCCGGTGGCCGAGGCCGATCGCCGCGGCACGATTCTGGCCGTTCTGCGTTGCGGCAACATGGACATGGAAAGCCCGGAAGCGACTGCGATGGTCTCGCCGGACGGCACGATCCAGCAGGCGTCGGGCATCCGCCAGGTCGACGGCGAAAAGGGACAGCTTGTCGCTCCGCTGCCGATCGGTGGGATGGGCGCCAACGGCCACGCGATTCCGGCCGCCATGATGATGGGCGCCCCGGGCGGGTTCGGTCAGCCGGCAATGAATCCCATGCTGGGTGCCGTCGCTCCCTCGTGGGGCATGACGATCTCCCCCACGCCGATCGGATTGCCCGGCCCCCCGCACCTGCCGCTGGGTGGACCGGCGGGACTCAAGTCGCATACGGTCCGCACTAAGACAAAGACGCACATTGCTGAACCGGTCGAGCACTTCCTGATCGACGTAAAACAGAAGCCCGGCATCAATATGCCCGATCCGGTCATGCATGTGCAGTACGAAGAAAAGCAGCCGATCTTTCGCGAATAGAAACCAAAAGCAGGCAGCCCGGCACGACGCGTGACGCGGCCGCCAGTTGATTCTTCTCCACCATGCCCGCAGACGTCTGCGGGCATGGTGCGGCATGGACCACGAATTCTTCACGGCGATGCGTCTCGAATCCATCCCGAACCTCTCTATTGTGCGAGCCGCCAAAACGATGCACGCTGCACGTCCCACCTCTGGCGCCCGAATCCGGTTCCGCACGGCAGTCATCTGCCGACAGACCGTGCTCACGGCCCTGGCGCTGGGCCTGGCTGCGGTCGCCTGGCCCTCGCAGTCCTACGCTCAAACGACCTCGCGCGGGAGGTATTTTCCGCTCGATCAGACGACGCCCCCGGGTGTCGCTGGCCATTGGGCGGGAGTGCAGCGAGGTTTCGCCCCGGTCATGCAGCCAGTCAAAGTGGAGTTGCCCGGCGGCGGGCAAGTCTCGTATTACACCACCCCTGCCGGCGACTGCGCCGATGCGGCCTCGAACGACGTCGTCGCCCTGCGGGTGGGATCGGCCTACCGGCTCAAGATCAGCGACCTTCCCGGTTTCGAGGGAGCCGAGCTCTATCCGACGGTCGAGCTGATCGACCGGCTGCACCCGCCGCGCGGGCGCGAAATCGAATTCGCCATTCCGATCGCGCTGACGGCCGATGAAATCGCGCTGGCGCTGGAAGGCCGGCTGGTCACCAAAGTGGTCTATCTCGAACAACCCGATCGGGCCGACCCGGTGCGCAGCACGAATGCGGCCCGGTCGCACTTTGCCCGCCCCCGCGAAAACTTGCTCGCGCTGGCGGATGTTGCCGGCCGGCCCATGGTCATCGTTCGTCTCGGTGGCCGCGCTCCTGACGCAGGCGCGGCCGAATCCGGATTTTTCGGCACGGGCGCTCCGGTGCAGGTTCTTCAACAAGCGGCCAGCAGCCCTAAGGTGATTGCCCCATGATTCTGGACTGGAGTCGCGTGTTCAATTTCAGCGCGGCGACGAACGCCTCGCGCTGGGCCCTGGCGGCGCTGCTGTTCGCGAATTGCTCGTGCAGCACGGCCCGCAAGCCCATGGCCAAAGCCACGGCAGACCCCTTTCTGATGAACGAACCGCTGGTCGTCGCCGGGGCAAAGCCGGCCGACCGCACCGCAGCCGAACGGCCCGCCCCGAAACTGCACGCGGCCGCCAGGCCCGTCAGCCCGATCCGTCAGGCCGGGGGTGAATTCCCCGAAATCAACCGCGAGCCCGGTTCGTACGGCGCGATCCAGCAAGTGGGCGGCGAAATGCGCCTGCCCGAAGATCCAAACTGCCCGTGCCCGGTCATCGACGAATCACCATGCGCCTCGGCGAAAGATTCTCCCGACGAATACCTGTGCGACGGGGGCGATCGCGACCTGCCGATCTCGTATGAAGAAGGCGAAGTCCGCGGCCTCGAGACCGAAGACGCCGCCGTTGAATACCGCGACGACCTCGACAAACGCCATGTGGAGCCGACCAACCGCGTCTGCGTGTATGCCCCCCGGTTCGCATCGGTCAGCTCGTTCAGCGAGCCGATCGAAGACGTGGGAGGCGGGCGTCCGCTGCAGGCGATTGCCGAGCAGGTCGGAATGAGCCTCGACAATCGCGAAGCGACCTTTGCCGAGCACCAGCGCGACGCCACCGAGCGGCTGATCACCCGTGAACGCGGCAGCGGCCTGATCGCCGACGCAAGCGCCGAGGCGGTCGATCAGCCGATCTTGGCCGAGGGACACACGCACACGGCCGTCGTCGCCGAACAGTTTTCATTTCTGAAGACCGGGCAGGTTCAGCAGGGAGACGAGGCACGGCTGGCGACGAGCATTCAATCGGCCCTTGTGCTGTCTCGCAATCAGAATCCCGTAATCATCGCCAAGTCGGAACAGGGAGTCGAGCTGCGGAGCACCTTTCTGCAGAGCGAGCTGGTCGGCCAGGAAAACCGCAACAAAGGCCGCGGCAAGATTCGCGTCGTGAAGCTCGCCGACAAGCAACTGGCCCAGCCGGGCGACATCGTGACCTTCACGATCCGTTACGACAATATCGGAGACCGCGAAGTCCACGACGTGGTGATCGTCGACAACCTCACGCCGCGGCTGGAATACATCGAAGACAGCGCCGAATGCGACGTGCCGGGGCATCTCGATCTCGAAGACAACACCGAAGGCAGCGTCATCCTGCGGTGGGTGCTCGACGAGCCGGTTCCCGGACGCAAGGGTGGCGTCGTGTCGTTTCAGGCACGCGTCCGCTGACACAGAGTTGCATCGTGAAGTGAAACAACCACGGATTCCCGCGAATCCGGACCCCGCCAGGCCCCATGCCCGGCGGGGTTTTCTTTTTTTTGCCGGTTCCGCGAGCCGAATCTCACCCGGAATCAAGACGAACGGTGGAGAACCACGAAACACACGAAATCATTCTCACAAACGAACCATCCACAGATTTCGCAGATTTCCACAGATTGAGAATCACGCAACGACTTCTTCAATTTGTGAGAATCTGAGCAATCCCGGTAGTCCATAGTTTGTGCTTCCTCTTTTCGTGTTTTTCGTGACTTTCGTGGACGTCCTGCATCGGTTCCGGCCGGAGACCGGGCCGGCTTTCATCCGCGGCTCCCTTCCGTCACCGCACCGCAGAATTCAAACGGATCACAGCCGGGCCGTCGACATTGCGAGATACCGGCCGCCCGTGAAATTCCTTGAATTGTCGCCAGCGGGTGGGTTATAATGCCCGCAAATTCAGGGAGGAGAAACGGTTGTGTGAAACTCACAGTATGCCGCCGCGCAGCCCGGCGGGTGTTCACAGAATCGAGTCTGCTCCGCCGATGGCGGCGACCCGGCCGGTCGAACTGCCATGGACTTGACGATATGGCCTGGCAGATGAACCACGAAAGGAGTCACGACAATGGCCACCGACACGGTCGCCAACGATCTTGAAAACATCGGAGCTGCGGCGGGACTCGTCTGGCATTATCTCGACGAAAACGGCCCGGTCACCTTGAGCAAGCTGGCTAAAGAAATCGACGCGCCGCGCGATCAGGTGATGCAGGGTGTGGGCTGGCTGGCACGCGAGGGAAAGATCCGCTTCGAGGAGACCCCGCGCAGCAAGGTTATCGCTCTCGCCTAAGGCCTTGAGGGCCGACATGACGAATTCGCTGTCGTTCGAAGACCTGTGCCAGACGGGGCGCGGCCACCTCAAGGCGGGCCGGCTCGACGACGCGCTGGCCGCGTTTCAGGAAGCCTCACGGCTCAACGAACTCGACGCCGAAGTTCACGAAGGCCTCGCCACCGTTCACTTTCTCAAAAACGCCTACGACGACGCGATCAAACACTTCGAGCGGGTGACGCGGCTCGATCCGCGGCGCGGCAATGCCTGGATCAATCTGGGGGCGGTCTACAATCGGGTCGGAAACTACCAGAAGGCGGCCGAAGTGCTGCGGCGTGCCGTGCAGGTCGA
>JACQFH010000059.1 GCA_016200145.1 Planctomycetia bacterium
CGCCCCCGCGCCGGCCGAGTAGTCGGCCTTAGCGCGGAGCTGCGCTGAATTTAACGAACGATCGGGGAATTGAGCCACGGATGAAACACGGATCAAACACGGATACGAACGGAAACTCGTCGATCTGTGTTTCATCCGTGGCTTTGTTAACCTTTGAAGGAATGAATGCCCGCGATTGCGCTGGAATATGATCGGTTCGGGAAGCTGGTGCTGACGACGCCGGCGGGGGAGAAGCTGGCGGGGGTTGTGCCGGTGCGGGCGTTTCCCTTTTCGTCGCCTAGTGAGTGCGTTTCGTTCTGCGACGACCATGGGCGCGAACTGTACTTTCTGCCGGAAACGGCCGGGCTGCCCGATGGCGTGCGGGGCCTGCTCGAGGCCGATCTCGCCAAACGGGAATTTATTCCGGTGATCCGCACGATCTACAGCGTTTCGGCCGGCGCCGAGCCCACCGACTGGCATGTGCTGACGGATCGCGGCGAGACCCGGTTCGTGCTGAATAACGAAGACAACATCCGCCGCATGGGGGCCAACGGCGCCCTCGTCACCGATTCGCACGGCGTCCGCTACCGCATCCGCGACGCCAACGACCTCGACCTCCACAGCCGGCGAATCCTGCGCCGATACTTGTGATAGCGCCCGCCACATTCGTTTAACCGCGACCCGTCAGGGGAGCGCGTATCGAATGTCTCTGAGAAATGCTTCGAAGCACCCTCGCCCGCACGTAACCGGGCATCGCCGTTCCGCCTGCGATACGCGCTTCCCTGCGGGGCGCGGTTAAACGATCTGATCTGGCATGAGCTGGTAACATAACGTGCGATATCGTTTTGGCTGCCTGAACTCCAGCAATCACGGATAGACGATCTCAGCGCGGGCCCAGTAGGCGAATTCATTCGCCCAGTTGTTGGGATGGTTGTGGACTTCCAGCGCGATACTCCGGCCGGCGAATCGCGACAGGTCGATTGTGAATTCGGCCCAGCCGTCCTTGGCTTGCTCCGCTGAGACCAGCGAATCGTGCAGCCGCTCGCCGCCTGCCAGCACGACGAGCTGCCAATCGGCCTGCGGGTGATGCGTCACCGTGAGCCGCAACTCGGCGCGCTTGCCGGCCGGCACCGCCAGCGGGGCCCGCAGAATGCAGGGCTGTCCCTGGGCCGGGGGATGCGTGCGGACCACGTTCTGCTTTCCCTGGTACGTTTTGTAAAGCCAGACACCCTGCTCGGAAGCTGCCGTCGAAAACTGCGGCGCGATTGCCGCCAGAGCCTGGCCAAATCGCGCGGGCTCGACCGCGACAAAATCGAGATTTGCCTGCACGTCGGGGGGCAGGCCGGTCAGCGGATTCGGCGGAGGATTGGCGAGGCGTGCGGTGACGCGGTCGAGATCGTGCGGCGCACGAGCCAGGTAGATATGATCGAACCACGCCGATTCCCCGTCGCCGCACACGAAACGCAGGCCAGTGAGATCGAAGGGCCCGAAGTCGGTCCACAAATCACGGGTGACGAGCTCCCACTGGTCGGGCGGCTGATCGCGCAACTGCACCGATGCGCCGTAGTCTTTCTCTTTCGAGCGGGCGAAGTGATAGCGCAGCGATTCCCGCGGGGACGGCTCTTCAGCCGGGGGGAATGCGCCTCCCCGCGCCAGGTGCAGGCCAAGCTGCTTGCCGCCGCGTTTTTTCCAGACGAATCGCAGGAAGCGGTATTCACCCGGGTTCGGCTCGCCGCGAATTGGAATGTTCCAGCCGGCCAGCGCAGGATTCCCCCGGTCGTCGTTGGCGACGCGGAGGCTGGCCGATCCCAGATATTTTTCGCGCGCGTCGAGGAACGCGGTACCTGCCCCGTCGGTCAGGTTTTTCACCAGGGCCAGGTCGTCTTCGAACAGCTCAAACGCGACGGGGTCGCGGTCGGTGAGGGTCATGCCGCGCCATTCGATTCGCGATTGAGGCGCCAGCGCGAATTGCACGAGCTCGACGTCGATCGTCTGCCCACGGTAGCGATCGACGGGGACGAGCAGCGGATCGGGGTCGATGGCTGCGTTGTGCACCGGCACGTCGAATTCGGCCGCGGCGCGCCCAGCCAGGCGGACCTGAATCCGCGAGGGGGTGACGTCTTTCTCGAGTCGGCTCACTGCGAGCGCGAGGAACCGGTCGCGCTCGCCGACGCGAAGCTTCCGTGAGATCGATACAAAGCCATCGCGGGGCGCCGTCTCGGCGCGGCACCGTGTAAACGGCGCGGGGCGCGGAATCCAGGCGTGCGAGACGAGACAGGGTTTGACCTGAGTGTTTCCAATCGTCCAGCCCGCCCAGCTCGATAACGGAGTACTCACCCGCCGCTCGATTTCTGCACGTAGCGGCTCGACGTCGAGCTCGATCATTGGCTGCAGCCAGACGAACGAATCGCGAATCTCGAAAGGATCAGCCCCCGCGGGACGGTCGTCCTGCGCCGGATCGACCAGCAACGTCAGTTGCTTGACCCCGACGATCCCCAGGGGACCGCTGTCGTACGACTTCTCGGTGCCGATCACATGTCCGCTGCGGTGAATCACGGGCCCCGCCGGCGGGCCGGCAATGATTACCGCGCGCACACAACCGCCCAAGCCCGCGCTGCCGTCGAGCCCGTACTGCGTGCGAAAGACGCGCGCACAGGCCGGCAGGTTGTACGTCAATTCGCTGTAGGCGTGAACCCCCAGCCCCCAGCCCCACGCCTGGTCGGCGCAGCGCAGCGGTTGTGCCTGGACCGTACGATCGAGCTGCCACGTCCAACCGCCCGACAGGCTCGAGCGGCTGACCGACCGCGCCGGCTCGATGGCCGACAGTGGAACTTCGTGCGGTGCGAAAAACCGCCGCGTGCGAATCGTGCGGTGCTTCAGCCACAGCGATTCGATGCTCCATGCGGGTTGACAGGCCTGGTACCAGTGGTCCGGGTTGCCTCCGTCCCCGCGGAACGACGGCAACAGCCGCTGCGTTGATGCCGTCGCCCGCAGGCCGTCGGCTGTTTCCACCTGCACGAGCCAGCCCGAAAGGTCGGGCAACAGCGCCGCGAGCTGGTGGAACCACGCGTCCCAGGGGTCGAGTTGCGGCAAATGCAGCTCGGCGATCTGGTCGAATGGGACGTCGCGAGTTTCCTGGTCGATCAACAGCCGCACGGCTGACGATTGCCAGCGGACGCTGCGGAATTCGACCTGTCGACCGTCGAGAAAATAGAGCGTACCGGGCCGGTAGCGATCGTCGTCGCGCTTCTGCCAGACGACGCGCTTGAGCCAGCGGATTGCCACCGGAATCGACGGCCTGCGGACATCTGGCCAATCGACGCTCGCCGCCGGGATGACGATCACGCACGGCGGGACCCTGATCAGCGACGAATCATTCCCGTCGCGAAAAGCCGTCACCCGGCCGGGCAGCCGGTCGCCACCGAAGAATTCGACGCAGGCCACGGGCGCGGCCGCCGGTGGAAGCGAGACGTCTTCGGCCCACAAGGCGCGATCTTCGGGAGCCAGCAACTTGACGCTGTCGAGCTGGGGCTCGGCCCGGGGCTCATGCCAGTTGCGGATCTCAGCCCCCGTCAGACGTTTGCCGCTGGCAAACTGCGCTGCAAACCGCGGCGTCTGCGCGAGCACCGGCGAGGAGGCGAACAGCGCCGCCGCAAAGATGCACGTCAGGCGACGCCCGGGGAGTTTGTGCATGAATCCGTCAAATCGGGGTGGAAAGCAGACAATTCGATAGTATCGAATGCCGGCTGAACAAACGACCCACCACGGTCAGGCCACCCCACATGCCTATTCGCCAGCGATGGGCGTCAGGTAGCGCAATCGCTGCATGGCGCTCAAGGGGCGCTGGGTATCGAGTGGATCGGTGTGGAAGCGCCAGGCGGTCAAATGCTGTGGGGCGAACAGGTCGAACAGGAACCAGGCCAATTGGCCGTCCTGTTGAAACGGAATGAGCGCCAAGCCCTGGGTTGGGTCGAAACAGGCCACGTCGATTGCCGAAAGCTCAGTCAAAGTCTCCTCGAATTTCTGAGCCGCTGCGTGCCAGTCGCGACTGGCCTCTTCGCGACGGACCAGGTCCTCCCGATTCGGGCGGCGGGATATTTCGAGCGCCCTCTGACAGACGAGTCTGGCCTGGTGCATCGACACCCAGTCGTCTCGCAACGCCCGGGTCAGGACACACAGATACGGCAGGGCATCGACCGCTTCGGCATAAGACCACAATCGCAGCGTATAGACGGGCTGTTTGAAGTTGTCGAGTTCGTCGAGCATGGCAGTCTCCTCGTACAAGTCCAACGCGCGCTCCCTGTGGATGGTGACAGCAACGGCGGTTTCCGTCTCGCGGTCGCGAGAGCAAGCTGCTTTTGGTGCAATTCGCGCGCCATTTCTGGTCGCGGGGCGCCCGTTCCGGCACCAGTCGACTGGTTGAAGGACAGCCGGCGTGACCGAATTTGAGTCAGAGGCGTTCAGAAATCTGGCGGCGGCTCTGGAGGACGATTGGTTGGTGCTGTGGCCTACGGCTCGCGAACTCGTTTCACCAGCTTGTGAACCGATGCGGCGATGCGGTCTTCGACGTCGCCGGCCCAGCGGAGCGCGGGGCGACCGTATTCGTAGAGATTCGAGCCGCCTTCGTAGCCCCCTTCGTCCCAGACGCGGCGCGACGGAATGTACGAGATCATGTCGTCGGCATAACCCAGCACCCACGTCCCGGGACCGAACTCGCTCTTGAACCGCAGTGCGTAATCCACAACCGTTTCAGCCCCCTGGCCGATCATCAGCAATTCCTGCCCAAGCCGCCAGGCATGGACAGGGTACGGATAGGCGGGGGCGAATTTCTCACCCGCGTCGAGCTGCTTGAGCAAGCGCGTGGCCCAGCGCGCCTTGATGGCATTGCCGTCTTTCGTAAACGCTTCCAGCTCTTCGCGCGTGACGACATTAAGGTACGGCAGGTCGACATACTCGAACGCCGTGCGCAGTCCCGCCGCAACGGGTTTGAGCGGCTGCTTGAGCGCCTCTTCGACTCCGACCGCCAGCAGGTGGCCGTAGCGCTGACACAATTCGACGCTGCGGCGCGGCAGCGGGTTCTGATCGCCGCCGCACGTGTTGACAAACATCGCCAGCGCGCCCGGGTGGTTTTGCTCGATCTCGAGCTGTGCGAAGCCGGGATAATCGCCGCACCACGTCAGAAAACTGAGGGTGGTGGGATGACAGGCATAGCCGAACAAAATGACGATGACCTTGCCGCCGGCGTCGGTCACCGTCAGGACGGGAACCGAATGATCGACGGGCCCCACGAGGGGCGTTCCTTTCTCGATCAGCGAGGGGACGTCGGCCTCGCGGTTATTGCGGCGGTTGACAGCAAACGTGGCTCGCCCCTCGCCGATCTGCAGGGTCGCCGGCGCGAGCTTCGACAGCGCCTCGCCCACCATCGCCACGAGGCGCGTCACCATCTGTTCGGTGTATTCGGCGACGAGCGCGACCTGCTCGGCTTCGACCGGATAATAGTCGACCAGGTCGTCACCCAGCCGGGGACCGCAGTGATTATGCGAGAACGTGATCATCACCTGTTCACGCGACAGTCCGTACTTCTCGCGGATCTGCGCGAAGGCCGGGTCGCTCATGCCTTTGGGCACTCCCTGAAAATCGCTGGTGACCAGCACGGCGCGACGGCCGGATCGATCCTCGAGCGCGAGGGCCTTCATCCACAGATCGTGCAGTTTGCCGTCGGGAGGCCGTTTCGTGCCGTACCCTGCCAGCCAGACTGATTTCTCAGGGGTGATCAAGGCTTTGGCCGTACCGGCTTTCCAGCCTGTGGAAGCAGCTTGCTGCGGACGGGAATCGTCCGACCGGGCCGCGGACGCAGTCAGCCAGATCAGGGTGCCGGCGACGACGACGGGAAGCCTTGCCTGCGCGCCCACGAGGTACCGACGTATTGTTTTTCGCAATTTCGAATCTCCCATGATCCGCCCTTTCCTGCTGCTCATTCCGCGTTCACCCGACGCCGAAAGACGGTCGAGACAAACCGGCCGTCGACACCTTCCAGTGAAATTTGTTCGTCGACGACATCATAGTGTTCGTCGAGGAATTTACGAATCCTTCCGCCGAATTGCGGGTCGCCGAAATTCCCCCGTCCGTGGATCGTCATGTCCATCGTTACGATCACGGCAAAATCAGGCGCCGCGCGAATCACGGCGTCGGCCACACGATCTTCGCCGCCGTGTACGTCCGATTCCCAGGGACTGAACATGATGAACGGCGTCGGATTGCGGGCCCGTAACAGGTAATTGAGCATCACGCCGTTGGGGAACACGACGAGCGAATCGCCGGGACGCATGTTCTGTTGCAGCCAGGCCAGCGTGTTGACGGTCGGCGCCGTCCGTCCATCGCCGTCGTTTTTGAAGGCCGGAGCGGAATAGAACCGGTCGCCGCCCTGACCCACCACGATGGTTTTGGTCAGGTCGATTCGCAACCCGATCAGGGCGAGCGACACAGCGCCCGCCGTGAATACGCCGACGGCAATGGCCGCGACGCAGCGGCCCGTCTTCCGGCGCCTGTACCACCAGGCGGGGATGGCGTGCACCCCGACGTGAATGACGACCAACGTGCCGGGCGCCGCCAGGACGAATCCATAGTGATTCCACGTCACGTGAAGCAAAATCTTCGGAAGCAGGGACAATCCGTAGACCGCCGTCACGAGGAGAATCGAGGCGCCGCCGTCTCCCGATGGCTCGCGCGCGGCCTGGAGGAACGTCGCGGCAATGATGGCGGCTAACAGAAGCGGCAGGCACGCGGGAAGCGCCTGCCACTCGTGAGGCGGGACAAATGCCAGTCCGCAATAGGCGACGGCGATTCCCAGAAAGATCGCCCAGAGCGTGATGCGCTTCGAGCGGCCGATCATCAGATCGACGATACAGCCGATGACGACCGCACCGATCACAAGGACCGTGGCAAGCACCATCGAAAGCAGGTTTGCTCCGGGTGCGTCCCATCCCGAAAGCGACCGGTAAAATCCGGAGCTGGTCGACATTTCGGGGAGCAGCGCCAGCCGGTATTGCAGGAAGATCTGCCGGAACGCAGATGTCCACCCCAGCGACACGGCCAATCCGCCGACCGCGAAGATCAGGGGCGCCGCTGCCGACGCCGTCACGATGAGTGCCCAGCGTGCCATCCTGCTGAGCCGGACGAAAGAGCGAGCAGCCTGCGACTCAGATGGTGCCGCGCCGCCGCGCTCTCGAACGGGCAAGTTCTGCCAGGCAAACAAGGACAGTGCGGCGGCGGTGGTCAAAAGTCCCGACAGAAGCATTTCGATCTTCGTGAGCGCCAACAGCCCCAGGCACAGGCCGGCGGCAGCCAGCCACGACGTGCGGGCGTTACGGCCGAACTGCACCAGACAAACCAGATTGACGAGTCCCAGCGCGAGGCCGTGAGTGATATCGTGCCGGTACGGGCAGACGTAGTTGTAATTGCCGATCAGGCTGTACTGGCGGAACGCGAACACCATCAGAAAGAACAGGCCGATAAACGTCGCCGACCGGCGCGAGCCGCATTGCCGGAACAGGTAGTAAAGCAACGCGACGATGACCGCCAGGATCGTCAGGTTGGCGGCAATCACCATCGTCAGCGACACGCCAAACAGCCGAAACAGCAGCGAATTGGCGTACTGCGACAGGGGACCCGAGACCCAGGCGATGTCCCGGTACAGCACGTCTCCTTCCGAGAGCCGCCAGGGGACATACAACTCCTGCCCGAAGTCGACGAGAATGTCGGGCCACGTGCGCCAGCTCACCCAGGCCTGCAGGACAAACGCCGCTGCCAGCACGCCGCCGCAGTAAAGTTCGCGGCGAAATTCGCGGTGGCGACTCGGCGGATCGGATGGGGATCGTTCGGCCATTCCGGGCTCATGCGACGAACGAGCCGGGGTCGGGGTGCGCGCCGGGAAGTTCCGCGTAAATCTCAACCGTGCCGCCACGGTGAAAGATCGCTTCGGCAAGCATTGCGGCTGAGGCGAACGGGAACAGCGCGGCGGACGCCGCCAGCGACACTGCGGCCTGAACGGGGTATTTTTTCCAGGGATGCTCGACGTCTCGCGCACTCGTGCGCTTCAAGACGTTGTACAGCAGGTTCGATCTCAATCCGACGCAGTTCAGAACGCTCTGGATCCAGCCGTACACATTCTGTTCGGCCGAGAAGTGATTGACTTCGACGATGCGGAAGCCCAGATCGGTCAGCGTGATTTTCAGCCAGCTCGCGGAAATGTGCACGTAATGGCGGGGCAGATCGAGGTGAAACCAGTGATAGCGGCTGACGGATGCCTGCCAGCTCTCGAGATTGGGAACTGCAATGACCAGGATCCCGCCGGGGCGCAGCATGCGGCGCGCGTCGGCCAGCGCCTGGGCCGTCGTGGGGATATGTTCGAGCACGTGCCACAGGTAAATGGCGTCGAACGAGGCGTCCGGGAACATCGCGCCCTCGAAAGGGCCGATGCGCACGTCGAGCCCCAGCGTCTCGCGCGCGTGCCGGGCCGCCGTCTCGGTGAGCTCGGTGCCGGTGCACGTCCAGCCGCGGCCCTCGAGCGTGTGCAGGAAATGTCCGCGGCCGCAGCCGATATCGAGAACGGCGCCGCTCTCTGGGTGCAGCCGGCACAGGCGATCGGCTCGCCGGCGGCGGAACCAGCCGACCAGCGCTTCGAACAGCCGGTTGAACCGGATGTTGCCGGAGCCGTAATACGCCTGGGAATACCATTCCGCAATGCGCTCGGACGAAAGCTGCGGAACAGTATACGCCAGCCGGCACGCGGCACAGCGCCGCAGCGCGAAGCCCGTGGCGGAAACCCCGGGCCAGTCCGCGTGCGATTCGCGGTCGCCACAGGCGGGACAGACCCCCGCGAGCGACTCGGCCGTCCCGGGCGATTCCTGCGCGGCGCGATCGATTGCCGCATTCACAGCATGCTCCATCATGCTCTTTCGCTCTTCTAGATTTCCGCGAGGCGGTCCTGCGAGTCGCCGAATTCCTTCAAATGCACGTCGGCTTTGTCCAGCAGCGACAGGAACAGGCTGCACATCTTGCGGTTCGGCTTGTCGAGGTAGTCGAGAACGCGGCCTCCCTGGATTTTGCCGCCGCCCCCGCCCAGCAGCACGACCGGCAACTGGTTCGCTTCGTGATTGCCCGTGAGCATGCTCGAACAGTACAGAATCATCGAATTGTCGAGTGCCGTGCGGTCTCCCTCGCGAATCGCCTCGAGCCGGCGGGCGATGTACCCGAGCTGTTCAATGAAGAACTGGTTGACCTTCAGCCAGTCGGCCGTGTCGGAGTGCGACAAGAGGTGATGGATCATGTAATCCACCCCCAGATGCGGGAAACGAAGCGAGCTGTGGTCGTTGTTCAACTTGAGCGTGCCGATGCGCGTGGTGTCGGTCTGGAAGCCCAGCACCAGGATGTCGCACATCAGCCGCATGTGCTCGGCAATGTTCTGTGGAATGCCATCGGCGGGGCGCGGCATGTCGGGCTTTTCGAGCGTCGGGCGCCAACCCTGGACCTGCCCCTTCTGGCCGGCGCGCTCGATCCGCTGCTCGACCTCGCGCACCGAATCGAGATATTCATCGAGTTTGCGCTGGTCGGAGCTGCTGACGTTCTTGCGGAAATCGCGGGCGTCGGCGAGCACGGCGTCGAGCACGCTTTTGTCGCCGCGGTCGACCTCATCTTTGAACAGTCGGTCGAACGCCAGAGCCGGATACAGTTCCAGGGGGGTGGGCGTGGTCGGCGAGCTCCAGGAAATGTGCGAGCTGTAGAGCATCGAGTAGTTCTTTAGAGGCCCCGGATGAACAGCATCTTTTCGCGGAAGTCGGCGACCGGCGCGAGGACCTTGCCCAGCTCCATGTCGCGGCCGGTGCCTTTGGCCCACCATTCGCGGCTGTGGAACCCGTTGCCCGAGAACAACACGGCCAGCCTCACGGGGGCTGTGCTCGACGCGTCGGCGCGGGGTTCGTCTCCCCAGACGGGCAGCGATTCCATCCAGGGCAGGGCCATTGATACGCCCAGGCCCCGCAGAAATACCCGCCGCGAGAAGTGATGAGAATGCATTTCAATCCGCTCGGTCAGAGAATCGGGCCACAAACCCGATTGTTGGTCAGCCCGGCGGGATTGTCAATACGAGAGCCGCTACAGCGCCGCTTCGCCCGTTTCGCCGGTGCGGATGCGCACGACTTCAGACAGGCTGCTGACGAAGATCTTGCCGTCTCCCACGTTGCCGGTGCGGGCCGTTTTGACGATCGTGTCGATCGCCGCCTGGACCTGCGTATCGGCGGCCACGACTTCCAGCTTCACCTTCGGCAGGAAATCGACCGTGTACTCGGCCCCGCGGTACGATTCCTTGTGCCCTTTCTGGCGTCCGAACCCGCGGACCTCGGTCACCGTCATCCCGTGGATACCCTGGGCGGCCAGTGCGTTCTTGATCTCTTCCAGCTTGAAGTGCCGGACGATCGCTTCAATTTTTTTCATGTGACATCCTCAAGAACTGCCGACCGCGGAGGAAGGTCCGTTCCCTCTGCGGTCGCAGCGACAAGACCAGTCCGAACGAAGTGAATTAATCCCGATTCACGTTGAATTCCGGATAGCCCAGAACGCCCATTTCCGGTGCGTCGAGGCCGCCGACTTCAACCTCTTTGCTGACGCGCAGCGGGAAGATGAGGTTGCTGAATTTGAACCAGACGAAGGCCATTACGAACCCGAATACGGCGACGACGGCCGCATCGAGCAACTGGGCATACAATTGCGTGGGATCGCCGTAGAACAGGCCTGTGACGCCATCGTTTACTGCTTCGGGCGTCCCCTTAAAGGCCGGCCTGTTGACACCGTTCCAGCCCAGCCCGTATTTCCCGTTGGCAAACAGGCCGACCGAGATCACTCCCCACAGGCCATTGACGCCATGCACCGAAATGGCGCCGACCGGGTCATCGATCCCCATTTTTTCCCAGAAGAAGACGCTGAGGACGACCAGGATTCCGGCGATGGCGCCGATGACCGCGGCCCCTTTGCTGTCCACAAAGGCGCAGGGAGCGGTAATGGCCACGAGACCGGCGAGCATTCCATTGCACAGCATCGTCGTGTCGGGCTTGAGCCCCTTGGCCCAGAGCGTGAACATCGAGAAGATGCAGGCCACAACCCCCGCCAGCATCGTGTTCACCACGACCACGCTGAGGCGCAGATCGGTTCCCGACAGGGTCGATCCGGGATTAAATCCGAACCAACCAAACGCCAGGATGAATGTGCCTAATACAACCATGGGCACGTGGTGTGCCGGCATCGGTTGCGGTTTCCCGTTCACGAATTTTCCGATGCGCGGGCCGATGCAGATGGCGCCCGCCAGGGCGATCACCCCCCCCATCGCGTGCACGACCCCCGAGCCGGCAAAATCGACCGCGCCGTGCCCCAGTCCCCAGTTGTTGCCCGCCTGTGCCAGCCAGCCGCCCCCCCACACCCAGTTCGCGTAAATGCAATAGGGGAGGGCCACCCAGAACCCGTACAGGCAGAAATTTTTCCAGCCCCAGCGTTCAGCCATTGACCCCGTTGGGATGGTGGCCGTCGTGTCCATGAACACCATCATGAAGAA
>JACQFH010000488.1 GCA_016200145.1 Planctomycetia bacterium
ACCAGACGTACACGGCACTTCTGGAAGACCTCGACCAGCGGGGCCTGCTCGACGAAACGCTGGTCGTCGTGATGAGCGAGATGGGGCGCACGCCGCGGATTAACGGAAACGCCGGTCGCGACCACTGGACGTTCTGCTACTCGGCGGTGTTCGCCGGCGCAGGGATCCGCGGCGGCACGGTGTACGGCGCCTCGGACGCGCAGGCCGCCTACGTGAAAACCAATCCCGTCAGCACGGCCGACCTCTGCGCGACGATCTACACCGCGCTGGGGATCAGCCCCGAACACCGCGTCCCAGACCGCACCAACCGCCCCGTCGAAATCGCGCACGGCGGCCGCGCCATCAGCGAAATCCTGGCGTAGCGCTCGTCGTGCAGTTGAAGTTCAGGCTTCAGCGGTACTACGAACGGTCACTTCAGCGCCCGCTCAAAGAACTTCACCCAGTTCTGGTACATGATCCCGTCAACGTCTTCCTGCGTGTAGCCGCGGCGGGAGAGGA
The DNA here is from genome assembly GCA_016200145.1 of Planctomycetia bacterium. Classification (GTDB taxonomy): domain Bacteria; phylum Planctomycetota; class Planctomycetia; order Planctomycetales; family Planctomycetaceae; genus JACQFH01. The sequence goes on from JACQFH010000488.1 coordinate 499, forward strand.
TTTCTGCCACCTTGGGGAGGTCGGCGATCGTATCGAGATCTTTTGGGGTCTGTTCCTTGCCGAAGCCGCCGTCCAGGTCGGTCCCCATGCCGCAGTGCCGGGCGTTCCCCGCGAGCTGACAGATGTGGTCGATGTGATCGACGACGTTCTCGAGAGTGCAGTTGTCGGGCTGCGTGACGCCGATCACCCAGCCGGGAGTCAGCATCCAGGCATCAAACGCTGCGCCGATCACCGCGCCTCGCTTGATCAGCGCCTTGATCTGGTCGTCGGCAAGCTGCCGGTCGGCGGGAACCAGCGCCCGGCAATTGTGATGGCTTGCCAGCACCGGGCTCTGGTAGATGTCGAGCGCTTCCCAGAATGACTGGTCGGCCAGGTGCGTCACGTCCAGGATCATGCCGACCTTGTCCATCTCGCGCAGCAGCGCCGGCCCTTCGGCGAGTAGCCCCCCTTCGCTTCCCGTGCCGTGCGTGTACGGGCTGACTCCGTAATGCGACGGGCCCAGGATCCTGAGCCCCGCTGCGAACCATTCAGGAATCTGCGCCGGCGACAGAATCGACGGGCTGCCTTCCATGCTCAGGATGTAGCCGATCGGCAATTTGCCGGTCGTATCTTTTTCCCATTCTCGGACGTGAGCCGAAAGGGTCTTACGGTCGGGGATTTCGCGGAGCACGCCTTTGGCGACGAGCGCCCTGTAATAGGCGAGCTGGCCCATGCATGATGCGTACGCTGCTTCGCGCGACTGGTAGTGCGAGAGGGCCTTATCTTTGCGATGCAGGCGCGGGAGCAATGTCGAAATCGTGATCCCCACGCGCCCCTCGCGCAGCGCGTGCCACGATACGGTGTTTGCGCCGGGGTTGATCCCCGAGAACTGTTTCTCGAACTCGCGGATCTTGCTGACCGGCCATTCCAGATTGCGGTTCCATTCAAGCGCATTCCAGGCCATGTCGAGGTGGGCATCGAATATCAGCATGTGGGCTCCGGGATGAGTCAATGGGGCGAGCCCCGGACGTCAGTCCGGGGGTGCGTGGCGCGGGGTTTGAACGTGCAGTGGGTCGAGATTAGAAGATAGAGGATCGAAGATGGAAGATCGAGGATCGCGAAGCGCTTCCCCTGCCGATTCAGACCTCAACCCAAGCCGACGCCTGTGGCGTCGGGCCTGCCCGCACAGCGGTCGGCTTGGGTAGGGGGCTGTCACATAATCACTGAGACAATCTTTGGCTCGCGCCACAATGAAATTGCGAGCGTTGCCCAACCTGCAAGAAACAGCACGCCTCCCAGGGGGACGATCGTCATCCCGAACCACGTGGCGCCCGTCAGCGTGTAGGCATACAGGCCGCCGGAAAATCCGACGCAGCCCAGCAGAAAACACCAGCCTGCCGCAGTCAGCCCGCGCGAAGGACGGAGCCGCGCGAGAATGCCCACTGCCAGGAGGGCCAGGCCGTGATACATCTGATACTGGGCCCCCGTTTTGAAATCGGCGAGATATTTTTCGGCCAGCGGCATTCGCGACACGATCTTGTCGTGACCGTAGATCGGGATTTCTTTTTTGTATTCGTCAAACGCGTACTTCTTGTGGAAATGGCTGTCGAGGCCATGCGCCCCGAATGCCCCCGCTGCCACGGCCAATCCCGCCAGAATCGCCCCCAGAACCAGCCAGCATTTGGAACAGGTCATCGCCGCCGCCTTTCAAAACGCCGCATTTCCAAGAATCTGCGGATCGAGTTTTCGTAGAACCTGTTTCGCGTCATTCGTGTTTTTCGTGGTTCCTCACCTTTCATCCTTGGGAATGCCACGCCATCCGCGGGCATATTATCCCGAATACGCAGTGACTTCGCTCATATTGAGATCTTCGCGCCGAGCAGGTCGAGGAACGCCGCCAGCCAGGCGGGGTGGGCAGGCCAGGCAGGGGCGGTGACGAGGTGGCCGTCGACGTGCGCCTGGTCGACGGGGACCTGGGTGTACTTTCCGCCGGCCAGGCGAATCTCGGGGCTGCACGCGGGATACGCCGTGCAGGTGCGACCTTTCAATACGTCGGCCGCGGCCAGCACCTGCACGCCGTGACAGATCGCGGCGATCGGCTTCTTCACCTTGTCGAACTGGCGGACGATGTCGAGTACGGCCGGGTTCAGCCGGATGTATTCCGGCGCCGGTCCCCCCGGCAGCACCAGCGCGTCGTAATCGGCCGCCTTCACCTTGGCAAACGTGGCATTGAGCGCAAAGTCATGGCCGGGCTTTTCGGTGTAGGTCTGGTCGCCCTCGAAATCGTGAACCGCCGTGCGGATCTTCTCCCCCGATTTCTTCCCCGGACAGACGGCGTGCACCGTGTATCCCAGCGCGCTCAGGGCCTGGAACGGGACCATGACCTCGTAGTCTTCGACGTAGTCGCCTGTCAGGATCAGGATCTTCTTTGATTTCATCGCGATCATTCTTTCGTTTGTTCTCGTCGCCTCAGATTCGTGTATTCGAACTCCATTATCACGCCCTCCTTCCCAAGCCGCCCGCTGTGCGGGCGGTACCGACGCCACAGGCGTCGGCTTGGGTTGAACGCCGAAATGCGATTCAGCGCCGTTATTGCTTTTATCGCTCTTCTCTCCTCGTCCTTCTCTCTTCGACTCGTTCACTCATGCTCATACTTGATCAGCCACGGGTCGCCCGTCGCCTTCTGCCAGGCGCGCACTTTCTGCTGCAGCTCTGACAGGATCTTCGCGTAATCAGGCCGATCGGCCAGGTTGACCGTTTCCTGCGGATCAGCCTGCAGATCGTACAACTCGTGCCGTGGACGATGCACGTACGCCTCGACGGTGCGCGAGCCATATTGCGTGTCTTTGCGGGCCACCACCCCCTGCCAGGTGGGCGAATCAAACAGGTCGCTGGCGAACGGATACGGCAGTTCGTGCGCGATGTTCAATATGTAATGGAACTTGCGCGTGCGGATCGACCGCATCGGGTAATACATCGTGACTTCGTGAAATGAATGCGATTGATAGATTTCGTCCCACTCCCGCGGCTCCGCAGTTTCCAGAATCGGCAGCAATGAGCGCCCCTGCAGCGCATACGCTGGCGGTTTCGCGCCGCTGAATTCCAGAATCGTTGGCACAAGATCAGTCCAGTTGACGAGCGCCTGCGAAACGACGCCGCGCGACTTCTGGTCCGGCGCGCGAATGATCAAAGGCAGATGCGTGCCGGCGTCGTACAGGTTCGTCTTCGCCCCCGGGAAGGGAGGGCCATTGTCGCTCAGGAACACGATCAGCGTGTCGTCGAAATGGCCGGCCGCTTTCAGCGCGGCGACGAGGCGCCCGACTCCCTGATCGACGCGCGCGATCGACTCATAGTACTCGGCCAGCTCCCGGCGGACTTCGGGCTGGTCGGGCAGGTAATGCGGCACGGCGACCTTTCCGGGGTCGAATTTCACCGGTTTCACGCCCGGGTATTCGGCCTCATTGGCGAACCCCGTCTGCGCGCGATGCGGGTCGGTCGGGCAGAAATAGAGGAAGAACGGCCGCGGATCGTCTTCGCGAATGAACTGTTCCGCGTTCTCGGCCATGCGCACAGTATTCCGCCCACCGGCGATTTTGTCATTCGCGTACCGCTCGAATCGGTACATCTCTTCGGGCTGCACGTGTACCTTGCCGATCGAGCAGGTGCGGTAGAATGCCTGCTTGAGTAACATCGGCAGCGGCTTGACGAAGGGCTGCGACCCGAAATTGTGCGTGGCGTGCTGCAGGCCGTACTGGCCGTTGGCGTGATTGTGGAGGCCCGTGAGAATCACCGACCGGCTGGGGCTGCAACTGGCGGTGGTACAGAACGCCCAGGCGAAGCGCGTGCCGTCGGCCGCCAGCGCGTCGATGTGCGGCGTGCGGGCTACGGTGTCGCCGTAACAGCCGAGTTGACGGCCGAGATCATCGGCAACGATGACGACGACGTTCTTCGGCGCGGCCCACACGAAGGCGCGCTGCACGAAGAGGAATGCAAAGAAAACGACAGCCGCGAGTATCTTGCGAATCGTCATGAGGCCGGCTCCCGGATGCAACCGCCGTGCATCTTCGCAGGCCGGGCGGTTTTTTCAACGGAGGCCGTCATATCCCCGTGCCGGGCAGAACTGCGGGCAACCATTCAATTCAATGCCGCGATTCGGCTTCGCGCTTTCGCGTCATGCGGGCTACAACTACTACGGCGAATTCGAGACACACGGCGGAGTTATCTAGTAATGCGTGTGGCGCAGAATCCGAGTGTGTCGGCGGCCGGCATGCCCCGAACGACATCTGTTGCGCGATTCTTCGACCCCTCCGGGGTCGAGCGGCGTTGATCAACGCAAACCGGGGGTATCGTCCGCTGAGGCGGACTCAACCCCCGGCTAATATCTGGCACCCCTATTCGGGGTGCTGCGCGCGCCACCTGCTCCGAGCGACGAACGGCGGATCAAAAACCGAACGCCCGGCAAAAGTGTTCCCCGGGCGAGTGCAAATCCCATCATGAGCAATGCCGCAACGAATCCAGCAACCTGCGCTTCCTTCACAACAGGATGACTCCCGATTTCATGAATGACCGAAACCTGTTTGACGGCAACGGGCTGCCCAATCGAAGTCGAACTTGAGAAATCGATATCGTAATTTGGGGTCGTGACAAGCGCAATTACGTGGCAAGTAATCATCGCAACCAGAACCCACGCACCGACATTCCAAACCATTAAACTTGGATTGTCTTGATACAGTCGCTTCAGCAGCTGGAGCATTGCATACATCCACTGCGGGTTGTGGAAGTAGGTGCCACAATTCTCGGCCGCGCGACCCCCTCTGCCCCCCTTGCTAAAGGGGGAATGCAAACTACTTCCCTTTCATCGCTTCGCCGAGGATGCGCGAGGTGCTGGGGCGCATGATCCGCGGGTCGACCAGTTCGCCTTTGACGAGCGTCTCACGGACCTGCTTGCCCGAAATCGAGATCGGCTTCTCGTCTTTGTGGTTTTCGGTGAGGTCGACGCGTCCCATCGACTCGTAGAAGGCCGCGAAGCCGACTTTCACCGGCTGGATCTTCAGGTCGCCGGCCAGTTTTCCGAAAATCTCCTGCGCGTCGAAGTCGCCCCAGATCGCCGTGCCGTCTTTGTACGGCGCGTCGGCGTGCTTGCGGCCGATGACGATGTCGGTGAAGCCGTTGTTCTGCCGGTAGATGCCGTGCATCACCGCTTCTTTCGGACCGCCGTAGAACATTTTGATATCGAGGCCCAGCAGAATGACGCGGTCGGGCACGCTCTCGCCGCGCGGCTTCCACAGGCCCTGGTCGCTGTCCCCTTCCCCGAGTCCGCGATCGGAAATCAGCGCCTCGTACGTGTGCATGCGCGTCTCGGCGTTGACGTCGTCTCCCTTCGTCTCGCCGATCAGTGGATTGAGGCAGGCCCCGGCGTTGTGCCCGTCCTTGAGGAGCTTTTCGAGCCCGTAGACGAGCGCGTACTCGTGGGCGCGATGCAGCGGATTGCGGGTCTGGAACGCCACGACGCGGTTCCAGCCCTTACCCGCCAACAGCTTGCGGACTTCGCGCGGCGACAAAACGTACTTGCCGAACTTGGCATTCTTCGGCTGGGGCAGCGTGCGGATCTCGCCACCGATGAGGTGCGTCTTGTCGGCGTCGTTGACGAGCACCATGTCGGCGCCGGGGTGGTCGGTGCGCTCGGTGAGGTACACGCTCTTGATGTACTTGGGTTTGTCCCACGGGAAGACGTCGTTCACCGCGAGCGTAGCGACGATCTCGCCGGCCGGGTTCGTGAGAGCGACTTTCTGCCCCGCCTTGATCGTCTTGGCGAGATCGCCTGTCACCGGCAGCGCCAGCGGAATCGTCCACGCGTATTTCTTGCCGCCGCGTTCGATGCACGACTGCTCGAGCACCTGATTGTACTCGGCGGAGTTCATGGGGCCGGTGAGCGGGCTCAAGGTTCCGTCGGCCCAGCGGTAGACGCTTGACAGGTCGGCCGCGGAAACGGAAACCTTGGGCAACTTCGCGGCTTCAGCCAGGAAGGCGGCGGCCTCTTCGGCCGGGACGGTGCGACAAACGGGCTCGGACATTCCGCCATGCGGAGGGATGAGATCGGGCATTGTTCTGCGTTGCTCCTCGAAAGTCAGATGTAGTACATATTGTTGGCATTCTGCGCCCGGGCCACCTCGGCCAGATGGGCGAAGTCTATCTGCTGCAAGTGTTCCTGTTCGATGCGGTTGGTTTCGTTCCAGACTTTCCGTAAGACCCGCCAGCCGGGGCCGGCGCCGCCGGCTTCGTCCGCCGCCGGGGCCGTCGGTCCTTCGACGTTCTGCACGATGTCCCAGACCGAAATCTCGTGCGGCTCGACCGCCAGACGGTATCCGCCGGCGGCCCCCCGCACGCTCGAAACGAAGCCGGCCCCTTTCAATTGCAGCAGGATCTGCACGAGAAAGCGTTCGGGGATCGCGTTCGGCGCGGCAATTTCCACCAGACGAGCCGGTTCCGACCGATCATGACGCAGCGCCAGTTCCAGCACGGCCAGACATGCATACTCTGCTTTGGCGGAGAGCTTCATGAATCCAACACGTGCCAGAAATCGGTCGCGACATTTCGGATTCCGAAACGTAGGTAAACCGGTCGGGAAAGTCAAGAAGGATAAACGCGTGCATTGGCGGCGAAAAAACGTGCCCTGGCCGCTTCGAGCGGCCGGGGCACGGAGTCGACCCGCGCGGCGAGCCGGGGACGGGCACCGATTCGAATAGAATTGGTCCCCCCGGGTGCTGCCGCCTGCCACGTGCTCTACCCGTAGAGCTTTGTCACTTCCTCATAATTCACGCGGCGGGCGCGAATCAGGCCGTCTTTGAGCTTCTCGCCGTGGGGGTCGAGGTACACCCGCCCGGTCGACTCGGCGTCAGGTTTGATCCCCGAGACGTGGATGTTGAAGATGAACGCCGGCTCTTCGAGGGCCTCGAACCAGTGCACATTGTCTTTGAAGTCGGAAACGGTCGAACATTCGCCGATCTGGAACTTGCGGTCGATCGTGGGCTTGATGAGGATGTGGTCCGTTTCATCCTGGACGCGGTCGAAATGCCGGCCGTGAAAGCTCCCCTTCAGGATCAGGAATGCCGTGGCCATGTTGTTGTGCCCATGCGGCACGACCGAGCGGCCTTTCTTGAGGGCGAAAATCTGCCGGCCCCAGGCCAGTTTCTCAGGCACCCCTTCGACTTCAGGGAACTTGACCGAGAGGCTCTTGGCTCCCTTGTCGATCAGTTCCAGATTGTGAGTGAGCTTGTCGAAATCGATCAGCCGCAGGAAGTCGGCCACGTCGGCCCCTGAGTATAGTTGCTCGATCTTTTTCTGCCATTCGACCTGCGAGAGTTTTTTGTCTCTCAGGTCCCAGCCAAGCTGGTTGACGTCGTTCAGCCACTTGACCGTGGCCGGTTTGGCGCCGTCGGCGAAGGCGTCGCATTGGAACAGCGTCTCGAGGAGAGACAGCGACAGCACCGACCCCAGCGCCTGGTGCGTGAATTCCCGCCGCGAGAGAGCTGCCATGTCCGGCCTCCGGTTCGAGGAGCGATGCGATCAGTACGCAGATGGCAGTGTACACCGGCTCGGCAGCACGGGCAATTCGGTGCCCCCGGCCGCTTGACGGACGCGCCCGTGCCAATAGACACGCCCCATGGCTCGGGCTAAGCTGAAACTCATGGCGATTCGACGGATGGTTCTGCTGATCTCAAGCGCGGCGGCGCTGCTGACAGGCACAGTCCGGGCCGACGAGCAACCGGTTTCGCGCACGCAGGCCGAGTTCTTCGAAAAGCGAATTCGCCCAGTCCTGGCCGAGAATTGCTTCACGTGTCACGGCGCGAAAAAACAGGAAGGCGGATTGCGCCTCGATTCGCGATCAGGCATTCTCAAAGGCAGCGATGCCGGCCAGGTTGTCACTCCGGGCAAGCCGGAAGAGAGTGATCTGATCGCCGCCGTCCGCCAGACGGGCGATTTGAAAATGCCCCCCAAGGGGAAGCTCGCTCCCGAAGCAGTCGCGGCACTCGTGGAATGGGTTGAGCAGGGGTTGCCGTGGCCCGAGACCGCCGGCACAGCCGACGCCTCTGCCAGAAATGCCCGAGCACACTGGGCATTTCAGCCGGTCACAAAACCCGCGGTGCCTGCCGTCAAAGAAACAGGCTGGGCCAAAACCGACGTCGACCGATTCATCCTGGCGAAGCTCGAAGCGAGCGGTTTACCCCCAGCGGCGCCGGCCGATCGCCGCACGCTGCTGCGCCGCGCGACCTTCGATCTGGTCGGACTGCCCCCGACACCTGCCGAGGCCGCCGCGTTCGAAAATGACCCGGCTCCCACGCGCGAAGCATTTGCCGGCCTCGTCGATCGGCTGCTGGCCTCGCCCCATTACGGCGAGCGCTGGGCGCGCTACTGGCTCGATATCGCCCGGTACGCCGACAACAAGGGATACATCTTTTTCGAAGAACCGAGTTATCCGTGGGCGTACGCGTATCGCGACTGGGTGATCCGGTCGTTCAACGAAGACCTGCCTTACGACAAGTTTCTCACGCTGCAATTGGCGGCCGACCAGATTCCGCTCGGCCCCGACAAGCGGGCGCTGGCCGCACTCGGCTTTCTGACGATCGGCGGCCACTTCATGAACAACGTGCACGACATCTTCGATGACCGCATCGACGTCGTGTCGCGCGGGCTGCTGGGTCTCACAGTCACCTGCGCACGGTGCCACGATCACAAATACGATCCGATCGCGCAGGCCGACTATTATTCCCTGTACGGCGTGTTCCGCAGCTCGAGCGAGCCGACGGTCCCGCCGGCGATCGGCAAGGTCCCCGAAGCCGAGGGCTACGAATTCTATGAGCTGGAGCTCGCCGCCAGGCGGCAGACGCTCGATCAGTTTCTCGACCGCAAGTACGTCGAGCTGGTAACGGCCGGCCGCACGCGCGTCGCCGAGTACCTGCTGGCCGCCCATGCCAGCCGCGATCAGCCCAGCACCGAAGACTTCATGCTGCTGATTCCCGAGGGGGACCTGCACCCGCTCGTCGTGCAGCGTTACTGGCTGCACTTACAGAAGACCCGCAGAGACCACGATGCCGTCTGGGTCCCGTGGCACGCGCTGGCGGCGATTCCGGATGCCGAGTTTGCCGCAAAGAGCGGCACGTTGATTGCAGAGTTTGCTTTACAGAATGACGCCGCGCGGCCGCTTAACCTGCTCATCGTGCAGGCGCTGGCCGCCAAGCCACCGCAGTCGATGAAAGACGTCGCCGGGTGTTACGGCGAAGTGCTGGCCCGTATTGACCAGGAGTGGCAGAAGCTGGAACGGGCGGCGCTCGACGCAAAACAGCCTTCGCCAGCGGGACTCGCCGATCCCGCCGCGGAGCAACTGCGGCAGGTGTTCTACGCCGCCGACGCGCCGGCCAATGTGCCGCGCGTGGCCGGCTGGGGGGTGCTCACGCTGCTCCCCGATCGCGGTGCGCAGGCCGAGTTTCAGAAGCTGATCAAAGAGCTGGAAACGTGGATGATCCACGCCCCGCACGCGCCGCCGCGCGCCATGGTGCTCGTCGACGACCGGCAGCCGTACAATCCGCGAATTTTTGTGCGCGGCAACCCGAATCGCGCCGGCAATTCCGTTCCGCGGCAATTCGTGACCTTCCTCAATGAGAAATCGGAACCGTTCGCCCACGGCAGCGGCCGGCTCGATCTCGCGCGGGCCATTGTCGACCGGCGCAACCCGCTGACGGCGCGAGTCATCGTGAACCGCGTCTGGCAGCACCATTTCGGAGCGGGTCTGGTCCGCACGCCCAGCGACTTCGGCGTGCGCAGCGATCCCCCTTCGCACCCCGAACTGCTCGATCACCTCGCCACGACGTTCATGGACGAAGGCTGGTCAATTAAGACGTTGCACCGCCACATCATGCTCTCCGCCGTCTACCAACAGTCTGCTTCTGCCCCCAAAAACATTTCGGATGTGGGAATTCGGATTTCGGATTTGAATGAGGCAAATCCGAAATCCGAAATCCAAAATCCGAAATCCCTACTTGATCCCGAAAACCGACTACTGTGGAAGATGCCCCGCCGCCGGCTCGATTTCGAGGCGCTCCGCGATTCGCTGCTCTCGGTCGCCGGCGTTCTCGACCCGGCGATCGGCGGGCCGAGCGTCAACCTGCTGGCCGGCAGCAACCGCCGCAGCGTGTATGGCTTCATCGATCGCCTGGCGCTGCCGGGTCTCTTGCGCACGTTCGACTTTCCCAACCCGGACGCGACCAGCGCCCAGCGCGATCAGACGACCGTGGCCCCCCAGGCGCTGTACCTCTTAAACGGACCACTGGCGTTCGATTGCGCCCGCAAAGTTCTGGCGCGCCCGGAAATTTCCGCTGAGAAAGAATTCGCCCGCCGGATCGAGCTGCTGCACTGGTTATTGTTCTCGCGCACGGCAGCCGACGACGATCTGAAAGTCGCCGGCGAATTTTTCGGTCCCGACGCCGGTGCCCGCGAGTCGGCCGAATCGTGGCAGCGCTACATCCACGCGCTGCTGCTGACGAACGAGTTCGCGTTTGTGGATTGACTGGAAGGTTGGAAAACCTGCCCTACGAGGGCGTTGCCCGCAGCCTGCCGGCAGCTTAAGCTGAAGGGAACGTCTGATTCCTTCGGAGAACGTCCATGCAGCGCTTCGTGATCGCGGGTCTGTTGATTTTGGTCGTGGCGGCCGCCCAGCCTGTTCGTGCTGCCGAGCCGGACGGGGGACGCGTCGATTTCAACCGCGATATCCGGCCGATTCTTTCGGATGTGTGCTTCAATTGTCACGGGCCCGACAAGAACCAGCGGAAGGCTGACCTGCGGCTCGACGTTAAAGACGACGTGTACAAAGATCGGGGCGGATACAAGCTGGCCGTGGCCGGCAAGCTTGATGAAAGCGAGCTGTACTCACGCCTCGTCGATACTGACCCCAAGCAGCGGATGCCGCCTCTCGAGGCCCTGCGTCAACTGACGAAGACCGAGATCGACCTGTTCAAGCGGTGGATCGAGCAGGGAGCCGAGTGGCAGGGGCACTGGGCGTACATCAAGCCCGACCGCCCCACGATTCCCGCCTTGGAAGACGAGAAACGTGACGGCCCGCCGTTCGTCCGTAACGCCATCGACAGATTCGTGCTGCAGAAGCTCCGCGAGAAGGGCCTGGCCCCCGCGCCGGAAGCCGATCGCGTCACGCTGATCCGCCGGCTGTCCTTCGATCTGCTCGGTTTGCCGCCGACTTCCCAAGAGGTGCAGGCGTTCGTCGATGACCGCCGCGACGACGCCTACGAGCAGCTTGTCGACCGGCTGCTCGGCTCCCCGCACTTCGGCGAGCGAATGGCCATGTACTGGCTCGACCTCGTGCGGTATGCCGACACGAACGGATACCACGGCGACAATCACGAAGACCGCGACATGTATCGCGACTGGGTGATCAACGCCTTCAACGACAACATGCCGTTCGACCGGTTCACCGTCGAACAGCTCGCCGGCGACCTGCTGCCGGATGCCAACACGGTCAACCGCGTTGCGTCGGGCTACAACCGGCTGCTGATGACGACCCGTGAAGGGGGCGCCCAGGCGAAGGAATACATGGCGAAGTACTCGGCCGACCGGGTCCGCAATTTTTCATCGGTCTGGATGGCCGGCACCGTGGGCTGCGCCGAGTGCCACGACCACAAATACGACCCGTACACAACGCGCGACTTTTACAGCCTGGCGGCGTTCTTTGCCGACATCCAGGAAATCCCTGTGGGGGAACAGCCGGGCACAAAGATTCCGACAGCCGAACAGGCGGCCGCGCTGGCGCGCATCGACGCCGAAATCGCTCCCTTGCGCAAGATTCTCGATGCGCAAACCCCCGAACTTGATGCGGCCCAGGTCGCCTGGGAACAATCGCTGCGCGAAAAGAAAATCGACTGGACTGTCCTCAAGCCGGCGGCCGCCGTCTCGAAGCAGGGGGCGATGCTCAAAGTCCTGGAAGATGGAACGATCCTGGCCGAGGGGGCCAATCCGGCAACCGATCAATACGATCTGAAGTTCGCTGCCCCTCTTAAAGGGGTGACCGCGCTGCGGCTCGAAGTGCTTCCCGATGATTCGTTTCCTGCGAAGGGTCCGGGGCGCGCCGGCAATGGCAATTTCGTGCTCAACGAATTCGACGTGAAGGCCGGCGACGACGAGCTCGAATGGTCGGCCGTCACGGCCTCGCATTCCCAGGCCGACTGGCCCGTCGCGAATTCGGTCGACGGCAAGCCCGAAACCGGCTGGGCGATTCTGCCGCAGGCCGGCCAGGCCAACGAGGCCGTGTTCCAGACGAACGCCGACGCGGGTGACGGTGCACCGGAGTTCACTGTCGCCATGCAATTCAATTTCGGCGGCTCGCACACGATTGGCAAGTTCTGGCTGTCGGTCACCAGCAGTCCGCGACCGGTGCGCGCGGGGAGCGACAAGGGCCTGCCCAAGAACATCGGCGAGATTTTCGTTGTCGATGCCGCGCAGCGCAGCGACAAGCAGAAGCAGGAGCTGTCGGCCTACTTCCGCACGATCGCCCCGCAACTGGCTGAGACGCGAACGAAGGCAGCCGCCTTGCAGAAGCAGCGCGACGGCCTGTTCGGCGGCGTGCGGACGACTCTCGTTTCGACGTCGGGCGCTCCGCGGATGATGCGCGTCCTGCCGCGCGGCAACTGGCTCGACGAATCGGGCGATGCCGTCGCGCCCGGCGCACCGGCATTCATGAATCCGCGACAGACACCTCCCGAGAGCGGACGGCTGACGCGGGTCGATCTGGCGAACTGGGTCGTCTCACCCGAGAACCCGCTCACAGCGCGCGTGTTCGTCAACCGGCTGTGGAAAATCGCGTTCGGACAGGGGCTCGTGAAAAGCATGGAGGATTTCGGCTCGCAAGGCGTCCCGCCCACGCACCCACACCTGCTCGACTGGCTGGCCCGGGAATTCATTGAGCCGCCCGGTGCTGCTTCTCCCCCCCTTAGCAAGGGGGGGTCGGGGGGGTCGGGTGAACCTGTGACGGCGGGTGAAAATCCAGGCGGCGCGACCCCCCCTAACCCCCCCTTGCTAAGGGGGGGAAGTACGCCGTGGGACGTCAAACGCCTGCTGCGCTTGATGGTCACGTCGGGTACCTATCGACAGTTGTCACACGCCAACGAGGCGCTGCGGCAGCGCGATCCTTACAACCAATGGCTCGCGAGACAGAACCGGTATCGTCTGGACGCCGAGCTCGTGCGCGACAATGCCCTCGCAGTCAGCGGACTGCTGGTCCACAAGCTCGGCGGGCCAAGCGCGCGCCCGTACCAGCCACCGCTCTACTGGTCGTACCTCAATTTCCCGGTCCGCGAGTACCAGAATGACACAGGAGACGGACTATACCGCCGCGGTCTCTACACCTACTGGTGCCGCACGTTCCTGCACCCGAGCCTGAAGGCGTTCGACGCGCCGACGCGTGAAGAGTGCACCGCCGAGCGGCCGCGGTCGAATACTCCCTTGCAGGCGCTGGTGCTGCTCAATGACCCGACGTACGTCGAAGCGGCCCGCGCGTTCGCCGAGCGGATTGTTCGCGACGGGGGCGCCGAAACAGCATCGCGGCTCAACTTCGCGTACCAGCAGTCGCTGTCGCGCCCTGTTCGCCCCAAAGAGGCCGAGCTGCTGACTGCGCTTCTGGCGAAGCACCTTGAAAACTACAAAGCGGACCCAAAATCGGCCGACGAGCTGCTGCACGTAGGCGCCCGCCCGCTGCCTGCAGGGCTCGACGCCCCCGAGCTGGCCGCCTGGACGTCAGTCGCGCGGGTGATCTTCAACCTGCATGAGACGATGACGCGGGATTGAGAAAAAGATAATGAGGACCCACTCCATGAATATTCGCGAAGCTCTGAACCGCCGCACGTTTCTCCGCACCAGCACGGCCGGCATCGGGACGGCCGTGCTGGCGTCGTTCCTTAAACCGGGGTCGTTTGGCGGCACGGGCCCGCTCCATGCCGCCGACGGCAAGCCGGCGATCGACAAGTGGACCGGCGTTGTCAATCCGCTCCATCATCCGGCCAAGGTCAAGCGGATCATTTATCTGTGCATGGCGGGCGGCCCCTCGCATCTCGAAACGTGGGATTACAAACCCAAGCTCGCCGAGATGCATGGCAAGCCGATGCCCGAGTCGTTCACCAAAGGCAAGCCGATCGCCCAGTTGCAGGGGGCCAAGCTCACCTGCTTTGCGCCGCAGCACAAGTTTCAGAAATTTGGCGAGTCGGGACAGGAGATCAGCGAGATCTTTCCGCA
>JACQFH010000489.1 GCA_016200145.1 Planctomycetia bacterium
CACGTTTCCACAGCCAGGCTGATCTCAGAAAAGCAGGCGTCCAAGCAACTTAACCCGAAGAGCCGTAGCCCTTAGCTGTCACTTTCAGACGGCTGGCTGGAAAGCCTGACCTACATGTCGATTGAATTTTGCCCGCTGTCGCCCCATAGTAGTGCGGTGTCGTTCGTCGCTTCCTGCCGAGCGGCTCGCAGATTCATCAATCAGAGATCGGCACCTCACGGAGATTCTCTCATGGGCAAGAGCTCAGTTAACGTCGCTATCGTCGGTTTGGGGTTCGGGTCGGAATTTATTCCCATCTATCAGCGGCACCCGAATGCCAACATGTATGCGGTCTGCCAGCGCGATCCGGTCAAGCTGAAGCAGATCGGCGACGCCTTCAAAGTCGAGAAGCAATACACGAAGTACGCCGACGTCCTGGCCGACCCCAACGTCGACTTCGTGCACATCAACTCGCCGATTCCCGATCACGCCCCCATGACGATCGCCGCGCTCAAGGCGGGCAAGCACGTGATGTGCACCGTGCCGATGGCCACGACGATCGACGACTGCCGCAAAATCGTCGAACTGACGAAGAAGACCGGCCTCAAATACATGATGGCTGAGACGGTCGTCTACGCCCGCGAATACCTGTTTGTGAAAGAAATGTATGACAAGGGAGAAATCGGGAAAGTGCAGTTCCTGCAGGCGAGCCACCAGCAGGACATGGACGGCTGGCCCAACTACTGGCCGGGCCTGCCCCCCATGCACTACGCAACGCACTGCGTGGGGCCGTGCATGGCGCTGACGAACGCCGAGGCCGAGTACGTTTCATGCTTCGGGTCGGGGACAATCCGCAAAGAGCTGATCGGCAAGTACAACTCGCCGTTCGCCGTTGAAACATGCCACATCAAGTTCCGCGATTCCGACCTCACGGCTCGCATCTACCGGTCGCTGTTTGATACGGCGCGGCAGTATCGCGAGAGCTTCGACGTGTACGGCACGAAACAGGCGTTCGAGTGGCAGCTCATCGAAGGGGAAGACCCCGTGTTGCACACGGCCAAAAAGCCCGAGCACGAAATCCCGCAGCGGGTCAAAGTGCCCGACTACGCCCACCGGCTCCCCGAGCCGATCCGCATGTTCACAACCAAGGGAGTCTACGACCTGGCCGAGAACACGCACCTGTCGTTCACGCAGGGGGGCGGGCACGGCGGATCGCATCCGCACCTGGCGCACGAGTTCGTGGCGGCGCTCGTCGAAGGGCGCGATCCGTATCCGAACGCCGTGCAGTCGGCGAACTGGACCTGTGTCGGGATCTGCGCCCATCAGTCGGCTCTGAAGGGCGGGGCGATCGTCAAGCTCCCCGACTTCACGCTGTCGTCAAAGGGCGCGGCGAAGAAGCGCGCCGCCCCCGCGGCGAAGCGCGCGGTGAAGGCCGCGAAAAAGAAAGCCAAGAGCGGCAAGGCGAAAGCGCGGAGGCGGTAGCAATTGGTCTGAGGCCAATCGATCGTGTGAGCGTAGTAAGTCGAGAGGAGAACACGACAGATCCCGGATTCCCGCATCCGGGCTTGTTTCTGTCGGGAACGCCCGTCGCCATTCACACGATCGCGGTCTGAAATTTTTCTGCTCTCAACTCTCTCCCATCAACTCTCTCGCGAAGCGCCGTGGGTTGCATAATTGCGGCGAAATTCTCACAGTAGAATCTCGCTCATTCAATTCTCACGTCCTACGCTCCCCTATCCCACGTAATCGGCGGTGCGCTATGTCTCGCATGACCATCGCGGCAACGGCCGTTTGTCTGGCAATCCTCGCGTGGTGCGGGCTGGCCCCTCTGGCGCCTGCCGCCGAGCCGGCGCCGCTGAAGGTATTGTTCCTGGGGGACAACGGCCACCATCGCCCGCGCGACCGGTTCGTGCAGTTGCAGCCGGTGCTCGCGAAGCGCGGCATTGAGCTGACGTACACCGATCAAGTGGCCGATCTCAACGCCAAAACGCTCGCCGGCTACGACGCACTGGCGATTTACGCCAATACAGAAACGATCTCGCCTGAGCAGGAACAGGCTCTGCTCGATTACGTCGCTTCGGGCAAAGGTTTCGTGCCGCTGCACTGTGCGTCGTACTGTTTCCTCAATTCGCCGAAGTACATCGCCCTCGTCGGCGCGCAATTCCAGCGTCACGGCACGGGCGTCTTCCGCACGAACATCCAGCGTCCGGACGACCCGCTGATGAAGGGCTTCCGCGGATTCGAAAGCTGGGACGAAACTTACGTGCATACGAAGCACAACGAGGCTGACCGCACCGTTCTCGAAACGCGCACGGAAGGCGACCGCGAAGAACCCTGGACGTGGGTCCGCACGCACGGCAAGGGACGCGTGTTCTACACCGCCTGGGGACACGATGCCCGCACCTGGAGCAATCCGGGTTTTCAAAACCTGGTCGAGCGCGGCATTCGCTGGGCCGCCGGCCAGGATCCGGCGTCGGTCCCCGCTTTCGTCGATCGTCCCGACATGACGGCCAAACGCAAAGACGTGAAACCCTTCGAGTACGTCTCGGCCAACATTCCGTTTTATCCCCCCAGCCGGCAATGGGGCACAGTCGGCGAAGCGATCAAAAAAATGCAGGTTCCGGTCGACCCCGCCGAGTCGATGAAACATCTCGTGACGCCGGTCGGTTTCCAGCCAAAGCTGTTCGCCGCCGAGCCCGACATCGGCAAGCCCCTGTGCATGGCATGGGATGAGCGGGGCCGGTTGTGGCTGGCCGAGACGGTCGACTATCCGAACGAAATGCAGCCGCCGGGCCAGGGGCGCGACCGCATCCGCATCTGCGAAGACACCGACGGCGACGGGCGGGCCGACAAGTTCACCGTCTTCGCCGATAAGCTCAGCATTCCCACCAGCCTGACGTTCGCCCGCGGCGGCCTGATCGTCCACCAGGCGCCGGTCACGCTGTTCCTCAAGGACACAAACGGCGACGACGTGGCCGACGAGCGGAAGGTGCTGCTGGAAGGCTGGGGAACGCGCGACACGCACGCCGGGCCCAGCAACATGCACTGGGGGGTCGACAACTGGATCTACGGCATCGTGGGCTATTCGGGCTTCCAGGGAACCGTGGCCGGCGAGCAGCACCGGTTCAGCTCGGGATTCTACCGCTTCCGCCCAGACGGCTCGAAGCTCGAATTCCTCCGCAGTACGAACAACAACTCGTGGGGCGTCGGGATCAGCGAAGAGGGCATCCTGTTCGGGTCGACTGCCAACGGCAATCCCAGCGAGTACCTGCCGGTCCCCAATCGCTATTACTAACGGGTGCGCGGCTGGTCGTCGAGCGTGCTCGAAGGCATCGCCGAGAGCAACAAGTTCGAGCCGATCACCGAAAACGTGCGGCAGGTCGACCATCACGGCGGCTTCACGTCGGCGTCGGGGCATGCCCTGTACACGGCCCGCGCGTATCCGGCGGAATATTGGAACAAAACGGCCTTCGTCACCGAGCCGACGGGGCACCTGATCGCCACATTCGTGATCCGTCCCGACGGCGCCGGCTTCCGTTCGAAGAACTCGTGGAACCTGGTCGCCAGCGACGACGAATGGTGCGCCCCGATTGCGGCCGAGATCGGGCCTGACGGCAACGTGTGGTTCATCGACTGGTACAACTTCATCGTGCAGCACAACCCGACCCCGGCAGGATTCAAAACGGGTAAGGGGGCTGCCTACGAGACCGACGCGCGCGACAAGAAACACGGGCGAATTTACCGGCTCGTGTGGACGGGGGAAGGCGCGAAGAAGCCGGCGGATGGCAAGCCGGGCTCGGCCACGCTGACGTCGCTCAAAGACGCGAGCGCAGAGCAGCTCGTCGCCGCTCTCAAGAACGACAACATGTTCTGGCGCCTGCACGCGCAGCGTCTGCTGGTGGAGCGCAACAAGACAGACGTCGTTCCCGAACTGCTGAAACTTGTCGCCGACCCGGCCGTCGACGAAATCGGGCTCAACGCCCCCGCCATTCATGCCTTGTGGACGTTGCACGGGGTTGGCGCGCTCGATGGTTCGAATCCGGCTGCCATCGCCGCCGCGGCCAAGGCCTGCGCGCATGCCTCTGCAGGGGTACGGCGCGCGGCAGTTCAGATGCTGCCGCTTAACGCCGCCGCGAACCGGGCGCTGGCCGAGTCGAAGCTCGACCCGCGGGAAGATCCGCAAGTGCGCCTGGCGGCGTTGTTGGCTCTGGCTGACGCCGAGCCGGGCGCAGGGACCGGGCCCCGAATTCTCGACGCACTGATCCAGAACGTGCAGGGGAACGACCGCTGGATCGCCGACGCAGCGACGGCGGCCGCGGCCCGCAACGCTCTGTCGCTCTTGGTCGAAGCGTCGCGCCGCAATCAGCCGCAACTGGCTTCACCGGCCGTGCTGCCGCGGATTGGCATCGTGGCCCAGCATTACGCCCGCCAGGCGAACGCCGAGAAGCTTCCCGATCTGCTCGCCGCTCTGGCGACCGCGCAACCGGTGGTGGTAGAGACGATCGTCACCGGTCTCGAGCGCGGCTGGCCGCGAGACAAAGCGGTGAAACTGGGCGAGGCAGGCGACTTGGCGCTGGTCAAATTGTTCGAGAAGTCTTCGCCGGCCATCGGCAGCCGGCTGGCGGCCCTCTCGACGCGATGGGGCAGCCGCCAGCTCGAGCAGTTCGCCGTGAAGATCGCCTCGGGACTTCTGGCGCAGATCAAAGACGAAAAGCTCAAAGACTCGGAACGGATCGCGGCGGCCGGGCAGTTGATTGACTTCCGAAAATCCGACCCGGCCGTCGCCGAAGAACTGCTCCAGCTCATTTCGCCGCGCACCAGCCCGGACCTGGCACAGGGTCTGGTCGAGGCGATCGGCCAGAGCGAGGCGTCTGACGCAGGCGCCGCCATCATCGAACGCCTGGGGGCGCTCGCGCCTTCGGCCCGCGCCGCCGCGCTGCGGATCCTGCTCAGCCGCGGCGACTGGACGACGTCGCTGATCGACGCGATCGGCGCGGGAAAGATCGCCTTCTCTGAGCTGTCGCTCGACCAGAAGCAGGCGCTGGCCGCTCACCCCGATAAAGAGGTGGCCAAGCGCGCGAAAGAGCTCTTGGCGCGCGGGGGAGGGCTGCCCGATCCGGACCGGCAGAAGGTCCTCGAAGAACTGCTGCCGCTCATCAAAGAGACCGGCGATGCGGCCGCGGGCAAGGAGCTCTTCAAAAAACACTGCACGAAGTGCCACGTGCACTCGGGCGAGGGGACGAAGATCGGACCCGATCTCACCGGCATGGCGGTGCATCCCAAAGAAGAGCTGCTGACCCACATCATCGACCCCAGCCGCAGCGTCGAGGGCAATTTCCGCATCTACACGGTCGTCATCAGCGACGGCCGCGTTCTGAGCGGCCTTCTGGCCTCAGAGAGCAAGACGGCGATCGAGCTGTTCGACGCCGAGGGGAAGAAGCACGCGATTCAGCGCGAAGACGTTGAAGAGCTCGTCGCATCGACCAAGTCACTGATGCCCGACGGTTTCGAAAAGCAGGTGACCAAACCCGAGCTTTCCAACCTCCTGGAATTCCTGACGCAGCGCGGAAAATACCTGCCCCTCGACCTGCGAAAAGTGGCGACGATCGCCAGCACGCGCTCGATGTTCGTCGACGCCAACGCCCAGGCCGAGCGGCTCATTTTCCGCGACTGGTCTCCCAAGACGTTCGAAGGGGTGCCATTCCTGCTGGTCGATCCGCAGGGGGACCGCGTGCCCAACTGCGTGCTGTTGTACAGCACGAGCGGCACATTCCCGCAGAAGATGCCCCGCTCGGTCACGCTGCCCTGCAACGCACCGGCTAAGGCCGTGCACATTCTGGGGGGGATCGCCGGATGGGCGTTTCCGTACGGCGAGAAGGGTTCGGTGTCGATGATCGTCCGCCTCAACTACGTCGACGGCATGAGCGAAGAGCACCCGCTCAAGAACGGCGAAGAGATGGCCGACTACATCCGCCGCGTCGACGTGCCCGGTTCGAAGTTCGCCTACCAGCTTCGCGGCCAGCAGCTTCGGTACCTGGCGATCCATCCCAAGCGGACGGAACCGATCAAAGACATCGAGCTCGTGAAAGGCCCCGATGCCACCGCCCCGGTCGTGATGGCCGTGACGCTCGAGTCGCCGTGATCTGTCGGATGAGAACCGGTGGTGTGATTCTCCTTGCCCCTCGTTCCCAGGCTCCTGCCTGGGAACGCCATGCCGCCGAGGCTCTGCCTCGACCGCTGGCGCCTCGCGATCAAACATCGACCCGCCGCAGCGGGAAGATCTCCACCGACACGCCGTCGCTGAAGGCGACATGGCAGGGGGGCGACGGCGGCGTGATGCCGGCCGCCGGGACGAGCGTGTCGTCGAATTCCACGAGCCGCGCCTCGCGCACCGGATACGGCGTGTGATAGACACGCCCCGCGCGCAGCGGCCCCCCCGGGCGCTGCGCATAAAGGATGTAGCGTTCGATCAGAAAGTGCTCGAGAGTGCCCGGCAGGGCCTGCCCCGGCGGCAGCGGCCGGCCGGGCTCGTTGTGCCCCAGAGGCGGCCCGATTTCGGCGCGAATGCCGCACCCCGCCCCGGCCGGCCCCGGCCACATCCGCCGTCCGCGATATTCGATCGAATCGCCGCGGCGGTCGAGCGTCAGCGCGGCGCGAAAATACGGCAGGTGCCAGCGCCAGCGGGCGATGCGCACGGCCAGCGATTGCGACGCTTCGAGACTGAAGAACCACACCCCGGGGTCCCGCCCCCGCAGGTGAACATACGTCCGCACGTTGGTCTCCAGGAAATTCGAGACGCCGCGAACCGCCGGAAACCACCACGGTCGGACCCCCGACATGTCGAAGGGAACCAGCCCAACCCAGGCGTCTCCCTCCCAGGTGTCGAGCGAGAGCTCTGCCGGCAACAGCGGCCGCACCAGTTCGGCCGGCACTCGCCAGTGGACGAACAGCAGATGCGACCAGCACTGGTACCCGATCGGGCGGCCGTCAGTGCGGCGCGTCGGGGAAATGCGGTCGATTTCCGAGACGTCAGTGGCAAGGGCGGTTTTTGACATGTTTTGAACGGTGTCGATTAGCCACGGATGAAACCCACGGATCGTGAAGTCACGACCACCTAGAATATCCACAGATCGCAAAGATTTTCACGGATTGAAGCAGGCCCGAAATCTCATGACAGCCGAAGAACCGTAACCAACGGCCCGGATTAACGGGCGGCGGCCCCGGGACACGACTCTAATCAACAGGGAATTGCGAGGGCTTGACAGGGGTGGTAAAATGCCCCTGTGGGTGCCCTTGAGCGCAGTTCGCCTGACGAATCGCCTTCCGACCGGAAGGCGCCATACGCGGGTGACCGGGACGAAGCATGAACCAACGCAACAATCCCCTCTTCTGGTCGTTCGGCGTCGGCACCTGGTACGGCGTGAACCTGCGGATCAGTTGGCTGATGCCGGCTGTTCTGCTGTGGATGCTGTTCGAGTTCCAGTGGAAGCTCGGCAGCGCGCTGTTCATCGTGATGTTCATCAGCGTGCTGTTCCACGAGATCGGCCATATTCTGGCCGCGTGCGCCACCGACGGCTCGGGGGACGAAATCCTGATGTGGCCGTTCGGCGGCTTGGCGTTCGTCGAAACAACTTCGCCCCGTGCGCAGCGGCTGACGGCGGCAGCCGGTCCGCTGGTGAATCTGCTCCTGTGCGGCCTGTTTCTTCCGGCCGTGCTCGTCTCCGATTCGCTGCCGGGCGTGCTGCACCCGCTGCGCGTTCCGTTTGCAAACGAGGACTTCGGCCTGAAGCTCGTCTCGGACGTGCAGGTGCTGATGTTCTGGTTCAACTGGGTGTGCCTGCTCATCAACCTCGTGCCGGCGTTTCCGCTCGACGGCGGCCAGATTGTCCGCAGTTGGCTGACGGCCCGGATGGGAACCGGCATCGGGACGGAAGTCGCCATCCGCATCGGCATGGTCGCCGCGGCGCTGGTCGCGGTGGCTGGCTGGGTGTTCTTTAAGAACGTGACGCTGGTGGGGATCGGGTTCACGGTGGCTCTGCTGGCGGTGATCGAACACTTTCAGCTTCAGGCGAGCGAGTCGTACGACGATTCCTTCATGGGGTACGATTTTTCACAGGGCTACACGAGTCTCGAAAAATCCGAGACGACGAAGCCCGAACGTCGCGCCGGGTTGTGGCAGCGCTGGCTGCAGCGCCGCCGGGCGGAAAAGCACCGCCGGCTCGCCGAGCAGGAACAGGCGACCGAACAGCAGCTCGACGCCATTCTGCAGAAGGTGCACGAGCACGGGCTCTCGTCGCTGACGTCGTCCGAGAACCGGCTCCTCAAACGCGCCAGCAACCGCTACAAGAGCAAAGACACGGGGCCCGAGTAGGGCAGTGCCGGGTGGCACGCCCTGACAAGGGCGTGGCCGAACGTCTTTAGACTTCCCGTGTGTCAGGACGGACATCCGCACTGAGTAGAAACTTGTCCGCGGAGGAGGCAGAAGGTCGCGAATCACCCTCTGCATCGAGATTTTCCGCGCGTCTCTGCGTTCTCGTGCGATGTCCGGAGACGCTCACCACGCCCTTCCTTATCAGTCAGGGGCGTGCCACCCAAATCGCACAACAGGCGATACGCGCTCCTGTCTCGCGTCGCGGTTAAACGAACTTCAGTTGCTCAAACTCCGCGCCCAGCACCTTCGCCGACGGGCAGCCCAGCCAGCGGTCGAGCAACGTCGCATACACGCTGCGGAAATCGGTGCTATAGATCAGGTCGCCTTCGTCCAGCTTGTCCAGGCCGGGATACTTGCCGAACAGGCCGCCCTGGATTTTCGCCCCGGCGATCAGGACGCACGACGCGGCGCCGTGGTCGGTTCCCGCGCTGGCGTTTTCGTCGACGCGCCGGCCGAACTCGCTGAAGACGCACACGGCGACCCGCTCGGCCAGCCCCAGCCCGCGCAGGTCTTTGTCGAATGCCGCCAGCGCCGCCGACAGGTCCCCCAGCAACGCCGCGTGCTGATCGAGCTGATTGGCGTGCGTATCGTAGCCGTCCTGCGAGGCGTACATCACCCGCACTCCCATGTCGCCCGCCAGAATCTGCGCAGCCCGTTTGAGCTGGTTTCCCAGGGGACTGCCGGGATATTCCACAGTGGATTTGTACTTCTCAGAGGCCGCCTTGAGCTTTTCGACGGTGCGATAAACGGAAGCCGACTGGTTCCGCAGAAATTTGACGGCGCCTTTGGCTTCGCTGCTGGCCGTGCTCAATTTGCGGCGCAAAGCGATTTCCTTTTGATCAGGCTGCTCGGCGCCGGCGAAGGCCTCC
>JACQFH010000490.1 GCA_016200145.1 Planctomycetia bacterium
CGAGTGAGGGACGAGGAGAGAGGGGGAGACAGGGAGAAAAACCAAGAAATGCCGAATGACGAATGTCGGATCAAATCCGAAATCCGAAATGCATGGTCTCGCTTCTCCCCTTCTCCTTGTCTCCCGCTGTCCCACTCTTCGTTCCGCGAGATCCCGGCTGCAACGGCTGCTTCGCTACCCGCAATAACAGGCGCTAACCTTCCTCCCACCAGTCCGGGCGGGCGATCATCACCATGCGGACGAGGTCGGCGGTCGATTCGGCCTGCATTTTCTTGATGATGCTGGCCCGCTGATTCTGCACCGTGTTGTAGCTCGATCCGAGCTCGCTGGCGATGGCCTTGGTCGCCAGGCCCGCCACCACCAGCTTCAGCACTTCGAGTTCGCGGGGCGTCAGGCGCGCCAGGCGGGCATCCGCATCGGAATTGCCCGACTTTTGCTGGCGGATTCGCGCGTCGTGCTCGATTCCTTCGCGGACGCGAGCCAACAGAGCCTTGCTGTCGAACGGCTTGGTGATGAAATCAAGCGCGCCGGCCCGCAACGCCTCGACGGCCATGGGGATGTCGCCGTGGCCCGACAGCATAATCACCGGCAACCGGCTGCCCCGCGCCGCCAGTCGCCGCTGCAATTCAAGCCCGTCGACTTCCGGCATCCGCACGTCGAGGACGAGGCACCCCGGCCGGTCGCCCGTCACCTGTTCGAGAAACTCGCGCCCGCCGACAAATGTTTCGGCCGGCAGATTAGCCGAGTGCATCAGCAGGCTCAGCGAATCGCGCACCGCCGCGTCGTCGTCAACGATGAACACTGTCGGCTGTGGGGACATAATTCACCTTTCCGCTGCTGACCGGAAGTGTGAACCGGGCCGTGACCCCCGCGTCGGGATTGGGGACGACCTCGATCCGCCCTCCGTGAGCCTCAATGATGGTGCGGCTGATCGACAGCCCCAGTCCGAGCCCGACAGGGTTCGTGCTGAAGAACGGTTCGAACAGCCGGCCGGCTGACTCGCCGGTCAATCCGTGGCCCAGGTCGCACACCGCAACTTCCACCTCACGCTCCGCAGGCCGGCTCGTGACGATCGTCAACTGCCGCCGATTCTGCGGCAGCTCGCGCACGGCGTCAATGGCATTGTGCATCAGGTTCAGCAAGACGTGCTGGATCTGCACGATGTCGGCCAGCACCTCGGGCAGATCTCCGGCGAGGTCGACCTTGATCGTGACTCCCGCTTGCCGGCCCGTCGCCTCGAACAGCGCCGCCGTTTCGCCCACGGCGTCGTTGATCGAAATCAGCGTACGCGACGGCTGGTCGCGGCGGATCATCTGTCGCAAGCGGTGGATGATCCGGCCGGCCCGTTCGGCCTGCTTCGAAACCGATCGCAGCACGTCGGCGAGCTGCCGGTTGTTCATGCGCCCCGATTCGACAAGCTCCTGGCAGGCATCGACGTACGCCACGATGGCCGAGAGAGGCTGATTCAGCTCGTGGGCCAGCCCCGAAGCCATTTCGCGCATCGTGCTGATGCGGCTGGCACGGGCCAGCTCGTCCAGCATGCGGCGCGTTTGCCGTTCAACGCGCTTGCGCGCCGTAATGTCGGCGAACATGACGCCCACGTGCCGGTCGAGCAGCGGAAACATCGAGAAGGTCCAGTCGGTGCCCGAGACGTTTGCCTGCTCGTGCAGAAAATGCCCGATGTCCTCCGGCACGCCGGTCGTCACGACGCGCACAGCCATCTCGACGAGACCGCGCGCCCGCAAGCCCGGGTAGACGTCGTCGATGGTGCGTCCGACCCAGTCTTGCGACGTGATCCCGGTGAGCCTTTCGGCCGCCGGGTTCGTGCTCACATTGCGCAGCGTGTGCCCGTTCGAAGTCTCCTCGAGCTTCAATACATACAGCCCAAGATCGACCTGCTCCACGAGTCGGGTGTACCATTGTGCCCGCAGTTCGGCGTCGCGCCGCTCGACCAGATCGGCGCCCTCGGTCACCACGGCCAGCATGGCGACGACCTTTTCATCGTGCACCACCGGTACGACGCGCCCCTGGTAAGCCTGTGCGCGACCGTCGGGCCCGATGCCCGGCAACGTAATTTCTTCCGGCTGCTGCGACGCGACGGCACGCTCGAAGCGCGCTGAGACCTCGTCCCGGTATTCGCCAGGAACCATCTCGGAAATGTGCCGCCCGATCACATCGCCCGCTTGCATGCCAGGCATGACGCGATTCGCGTACCGGTGCACGCCGCTGGCGTCGTACAGTGAGACAATCGCCGGCGTATGGTCGAGCAGCGAACGCAATATGGCAGGGGCGAATTCGGGTGCGAAAATCGACTGCGAGGGTGCGTCGCACTTTTCCGGCGGAGCGACTTCGGACGGTGTCGTGCGCGAGTGCGTGCGATCCCGGTCTGGCCCGTCGTGAATTGCCAAGGTCACCTCCATGCGTGTTTGGCCGATGTGCGTCCCGGGTCGTTTTCGACGCAGGCTGCCTAATGTACCGGCACTGCGGTAGTTCGCCAAGTCGATTCAAGTCGTAAAGTCGTTGCGGTCGATACGGATGATATGGCCCGATGCGTATCCATGGGCGAGGGGGCAGATTACGTCGGCCGGACGCGGCCGTAAGGTAGAGTTGCGCAGAAGGGCGTCACTGGTCTACCCCGGGGTAAGGCGGATGAAGTCGATAAAGGCTCTATTTGCGGCCTGTCTGGCGTGCGGCACGCTCGTTTCCGCTGTGCGGGTCGATGCTGCCCCGATCCCCTCGGCCACGCAATATACCAACCGTTTGCAGTTTCGGATTCCGTTCCACTACGATCCGGGCGAACTGTCTCGGTTGGGAGCGCGCCAGATCCGCCTGTATGTGTCGCGAGATAAGGGACGCTCGTGGGAACAGGGAGAAAGCGTTCTTCCGAATGCAGGCAAATTCACCTATCGGGCCGCGACGGACGGCGAGTACTGGTTTCTCGTCCGCACACTCGACTCGAAGAATCAACTGCACCCGGACCTGACCGTCACCGACCCCGGACTGCAAGTCGTCGTCGATACGACTCCGCCGAAACTCGAAATCGAGCTGCGGCAGCCTGTCGCCGGAAGCGTACAGCTCTCCTGGAATGCCTCGGACGATCATCTCGATCCCACGCAACTGCGTCTCGAGTATCTGCAGCCGGGTTCCAGTGAATGGCAAGACTTAAGCATCGTGCCAAAAGCCAGCGGCCAGAGAGACTGGAAGATCCCGCAGGGGGGCGTCGTCGCCGTGCGCGGGTCGATCGCCGATCTCGCGAAGAATACGACCACCGACCAGGTACAACTGCGAATTCTGCCTGCCAATCAGGCGGTGCCGCGTCCGGGAGCTCCCGAATCGCGACAGCCTGTGGCCGGGCCCGGCAGCGACCTGCGCGAAAACGTCGTGCTGAATCTGCCTGACAAGTTTCCGTCGGATAGCATGAATCCGAAGGGCGAGACGCCACCCGCCGAACAGGGCCTGTCGGCCAACTCCCGCCTTCCGGTCGAACGCAACCCGATGGGCGGCCTTTCTCCCAATTCGCCGAAGGGCAATTTCGTCTCGCACAAGCCGGATGACCGGCTGGCGAGCGCTGCCGAAGCTGCTCCCGGCTCGCGGCCGGTTGAAATGTCGCGAATTGGCGCCGCAGGGCGGAAGCGCGTCGTCGACTCGCGGAAATTCCAGATCGGATACAATCTGGAAGGAGTCGGCCCGTCGGGCGTGAGCAGCGTCGACCTGTACATTACCGACGACAACGGCGCCACGTGGTATCACTACGGCGTCGATGATGACAACATCAGCCCGATCTACGTCGAAGTGCCGAGCGAAGGGACGTACGGATTCTGCCTGGGGGTCCGCAGCGGCGCGGGGCTGTCGAGCGACCCGCCGCAGAACGGCGACGCGCCGTCGATCGTGGTGGTGGTCGACCAGACGACCCCCACGCTGGAGCTGCTGCCGGTGCAGCAGGGCCTGGGAAAGAACATCAACAAGCTGCTCATCTCGTGGAAGTGCGCCGACGCGAACCTGCCCGACCGGCCGATCTCGCTGTTTTACTCGGCGACGGGGCAGGCGCCGTGGCTGCCGATTTCCGGTCCGCTCGAAAACACGGGGAGCCACGTGTGGAGCATCGGCGCCGGAGTTCCGGTGAAGTTCTACCTGCGGATCGAGGCCCGCGACCTGGCCGGTCACGTGCAGACCCTCGATTCGCCGCAGCCAATCGTGATCGACCTGTCGCGCCCGACGGCGAAAATCATCGACGTAGAATCCCCCGCCGCCGGCGGATTGCCGCGATGATCGTCCCTCCCCCTTCGTAGGGGGGGAAAGTGTCATTTCGCGCCTCCGCGCAAAAACGCAAACAGGTCACGCAGCTCCTGTGGCGTAAGCTGCTCCAGCAGCTTTTCGGGCATCAGCGACGTCGGCGATTCGCTGAATTCATCGATCTGATCGCGGCTGACGCGAATCCGCTGGTTTTTGGCGCCGAGCAGCGTCACGCTGGCGGCGTCCTGCTCGGCGATGATGCCGGTCTGCACGACGCCGGTTTTCGTGACCACGACATAGCTCAGAAAATCCCGCTTCACGACGGCGCTGGGGTCGACGATGTTCGCCAGCAGCGACACGGGATCGCCCGTCACTGTGGCGGTGAGGTCGGGCCCGAGTTGCGTTCCCTCGCCGCGCAGCTTGTGGCACGTGGCGCAGTGTTTGGTGTACAGTGCCTGGCCGCGTGTCGCATCACCCGTCCCCGCGCGCAGGTCGTTGCTGAAGCGGCGCATGTCGGCCAGCTTTTCTTCGGGAGTGCCCGGCTGGATGTTGCCCCAGTGCTTGCGGACGAGCGCGTCGATCTCTTCGTTCTTGAACAGCGCCAGTCGCCGCAACTGGTCGACCGGAATCTGGTCGGCAACAATCTTCCCACCGTCAACCTGCGATAGCAGCAGCAGCGCCGATGCCGGGCGACTTAGCAGCACATCGCGCGCCCGCGATTTGAGCGAGTCGCTCATCTTCGGATACGCCGCCAGGATCGTTGTGGCGATGTCTGCCTGCGAGAACCGCTGCAGCGCCGCCAGCGTTGCCATGCGCACCTCGTCGGGCCGATCGCTCACAAGCAGGGCCAGCACTGCGGGCACGCAGTCGTCGCGGCCATAGTCGTTCAGGATCGCCAGCCGTTCGACGAGCCGCGGGACGGGCTCGAAGGGTTTCAATTCATCGATGAGGAGCTGGTACGGCTCGTCGAGACCGGCTTCCAGGGCCAGTCGAATGCGAATGGATTCCGGACGCGCCTTCCAGAAACCGAGAATCATCTCTTGCAGTTCGGCGGTCACCGGTTCGAATTCGATTCGCGCGCCGGCGGCCGGCGCTTCGGAAGCGGTTGCCACGGAATCATACAATCCATCCGACGTGACGGCCGCGAGACCGCGCGAGCGTTCCGTCAGCCCCTGGTGCAGGGCCAAAACGATCTCGTCTTCGTGCGTCGCCGGAACCTGTTTCACCAGGCTCAAGCAGGCCGCGTAGCCGTCGCGCTTGCCTTCCGCAGCGTATCGTCGCACAAGTTTGAGCGCGGCGGCGCGCCAGATCGATTTCTCCCACGCTTCCGGCGTGGAAAACAATTCGACGACGCGCTGCCGGTCGGAAACGGCCTTATCTTCAATCGCCCACCAGACGAGCAGAGGAACGAAGGGGTCCGCCGCATCCGCATTGCGCTCCAGCAGCTTCTGTACGATTGGCAGAGCTTGCGGGCCGGGCAGGCGCTTGGCCGTCGCCGCCAGTTGTGCCCGGACGACGACGCTGGGATCATGAGCCGCCAGCGCCGCGAACCGGACTCCCAGCGTTGAATCGACCTCGCGGCGATCGCCCGCCAGACGCACCGTCCAAGAGCGGACATGGTCTGACGGGTGGTCGAGCAGCGCGAGAGTCAGCGCCCTGTCCAGGCCCCCCGAGCCGTGCGTGGACCACAGCCCGTGCAGGGCTAGGACCTCGCGGTCGGTTCGTTTCGCCAAGGCCTGCAGGGCTGGCCAGGAGGCCGCGTCGCTCCGCTCCGCCAGCAGACGCCGCGCGCGCTGCGCGTGCCAGCCATTCGGGTGCTTCAGAAGTTCCACCAGCTCGGCTGATGATCGCTGCGACAAATCCTGTGGGCGGGACCATTTGGCCACCGTGGCCTGAACGCGGTAGATCCGTCCGTTCGATGTGTCCCACTTTGCATCGGGGTCGGGGTGCGCGGTCCGCTGGTCGCAGAAATCGGTGACGTAGACTTCCCCCTGCGGGCCCAGGCACAGATCGGTGGCGCCGAACCAGGTGTCGTGTGAATCGAGCAACAGACCGCCGAGTTTGGCTTCTACCGTCGAACCGCGCGGCTGCATCATCCACCACGAACAGGTGTGGCTTAAGAAGTCACCGCAAAGAAATGCGTCGTGAAACTGCGCGGGGAACGAATCCCCCAGGTAAATCGTCGCCCCCGTATTGGGACGGCCGGTCTGACCCTGGTGCTGCACGTTTTTGAAGTAGCCATAGGCGAACATGTTGTGCAGCGGGCCGTGCTTGCCGAAGTTTTTCTCGTAGTAACCCCACTGCACGCCGTGCCAGACGAGGCCCGCGTTGGCGCTGTACAGCAGCCGCCCGACGCGGTCGAAGGTCAGACCGAAAACGTTGCCCCCTCCTTCGCAGAACAATTCGAACTCGCGCGACACGGGGTGATAGCGCCACACGCCCTGCTGAAATTCGATCCCGCGGATGCGGCAGGTCGTCGTGCTGCCGTTGAGCCCGTACAGCCAGCCGTCGGGTCCCCAGGTGAGATGATTGGCCAGCGACTGGGCGTCTTCGAGGCCGAAACCGTCGAGAAGCACTTCGGGATCGCCGTCGGGAACGTCGTCGCGATTACGGTCGGGATAGAACAACAGGTATGGGGCCTGGATCACAAACACTCCGCCATATCCGAATTCGACCCCCGTACAGAGGTTGAGCCCCGTGACGAAATCGTGGAACCGGTCGGCCTGGCCGTCGCCGTCGGTGTCTTCCAGAATCGTGATGCGATCGGCTCCGCGGGGACCGCGCGGCGGCGGTTCGGGCTTCTTGTCGTAGACCGTTCGCGAGTAGCGATCGACCTTGACCCGCTTGAGTCCCGCCGGGTTCGGGTATTGCAGGTACTGAATTGTCCACAAGCGCCCGCGGTCGTCGCATTTGCAGAAAATCGGCTGCCGGACCTGCGGCTCGCTGGCAAACAGCGTGGCCGACAGCCCCTCGGGCAGCGTCATCTTTCTGACCGCCTCCTCAGGGGGATAGCCCTGTGCGCGGGCGGGCTCAACGCCGATTAACAAATACGCCGCGACAGTCAGCAACGCGGCAAATGTGCTTCGCCTGCCGACTGTCAAGCCGAGCGTGGCACATCCGCGTTTAATTGCGTTCATTCGCGGCCTCTTTCCTTTCCTGCTTCTGGAGTGAACCAAAGGATTGTGTGGCAATCCCACGGATATTGCAGCAGGAAGCTGTCTCGACAGGACTTTCATCCATCCGTGTTCAATCCGTGTTTCATCCGTGGCTAAAGTCCACTGCACGAAAAAGCGCTTCGGTCGATGGAATCGATCTTAGCGATGCGATTTGACGGCTTCGAGGTAGCGCCGCACGCGCTCGTGCAGGTTGGCCTTCCACGGGCGGGTCATATCGAAGGCCGGCACGGCAGCGGCGGACCGCGACGTCAGCAGCGGATGCGAAGCGAGGATTGCCTGCTGTTCGTTGGCTGACAGGTCATACGCTTCGCCGTCGTCCCCGGCGGATTCCAGCCGCGCGATCCAGTAATCGATCACCTTGCAGCGGATTCCCCAGAACCACCCCTGCCACTTGTCGTGCTCCTGGCGCTCTGAAAGCACCTCGCGGCAAAACTTGAGCACGGCCACGGAGTTCATCGGACGAACTCACTCGAGGATGATGTCTTTCACCGTATGCCCGCCGGGAATCATCGGCAACACGTGCTCCTGGTACGGACAGAGTATGTCGAGCACGTAAGGGCCGGGCGCCGCCAGCATTTCGGCCAGCGCCTTCGGGAACTCCTTCCTGCTCCGCACCTGGCGGGCCTGGATACCGAAGCCTTCGGCGATCTTAACGAAGTTTGGATACGTCTCGTCGAGGATGGCGGCAGTCCCCTTCCCCGTCGCTTCCGGGTGGTCGATCGGGCCGAGATACGTATGCGCCCGATTACTCTTGTGGAAGCGGTCCTCCCACTGCATCACCATGCCCAGGTGCTGGTTGTTGAGCAGAAACACCTTCACCGGCAGTTTCTCGCAAGTGAGCGTCGCCAGTTCCTGGATGTTCATCTGGAACGATCCGTCGCCGTCGATGTCGATCACGAGTTTGCCGGGATTGGCCGCCTGCGCCCCCATGGCGGCCGGCAGGCCGAAGCCCATCGCCCCCAGTCCCGAGCTGCTCATCCACCGCCGTGGCCGGTCGAATTTGTAGTATTGCGCCGCCCACATCTGGTGTTGCCCCACGCCGACGGCGACAAACGGATCTCGGTCGGCTGTCTGGCGGTGCAGCTCTTCGATGGCATATTGCGGCAGGATCAGGTCGTGGCCGGGATCGCTGTAGCGCAGCGGGTGCTTATCGCGCCATTCATTGATCTCGCTCCACCACTCGTCCAGCTCGGGCAGATCATCATCGGTGATTGCGTCATTCAGCGCCGCCAGCGCCTCATTCAGATCGGCGATGATGGGAATGTGTGCGAGCTTATTCTTGTGAATCTCAGAGGGATCGTTATCGATGTGCACGATCTTGCCGTGCGTGGCGAACTCCGAAACTTTGCCTGTGACCCGGTCGTCGAACCTCACTCCGAACGCCAGCAGGAGGTCGGCCGAGTTAATCGCGAAGTTGGCGTACACCGTGCCGTGCATCCCCAGCATGTGCAGCGACTGCGGGTCGCGCGCCGGAAACGCGCCAATCCCCATCAGCGTGGTCGTGACGGGAATGTTTGTTCGTTTCGCGAACTTGTAGAGCTCGGCCGCCGCTTCGGAGTTGATCGCGCCGCCCCCAATATACAGAATCGGCTTCTTCGACCGCTTGACGGCGGCCAGCACCTGCCGCACCTGTGCCGGATTGACCGGCCTGGGTTCCGGGCGATACCCCGGCAAGTTCATCGGCGGATCGTAATCGGGGTGTTCGGATGCCTTCTCAGTTTGCAGGTCCTTGGGAAAATCGATCAAGACAGGTCCCGGACGGCCCGACCGGGCCACGTAAAAGGCTTCTTTGACGACGCGCGGAATGTCTTCGAAGCGCGTGATCAGGTAGTGGTGCTTGGTGATCGCGCGACAAACCTCGACGATGGGCGTTTCCTGAAAGGCGTCGGTGCCAATGAACTTTTTCGCCACCTGTCCTGTGATCGCCACGACCGGGCAACTGTCCATTTTCGCATCGGCCAGGCCCGTAACGAGATTGGTCGCGCCGGGGCCGCTCGTTGCCATGCACACGCCAACTTTGCCGGTGGTCCGCGCGTAGCCTTCGGCGGCGAAAATCCCCCCCTGCTCGTGCCGCGGCAGAATCGTGCGCAGACGGTCTGCCTGATGCGTCAGAGCCTGGTGCATCGGCATACTGGCGCCGCCGGGGTAGGCGAAGATCGTATCGACCCCCTGACGGATCAGGGCTTCGACCAGAATGTCGGCCCCATTGACGACGGGAAGCTGCAGTGTCTTCGATTTCGACTGGGTTCGCGCTTTTTCGGCTGCCACGATCGTTTCGCTGTGTCTTCCGGTGGAAAAACGGGTGAGTCCTGCCGCATAGGACAAAGAAAAGCGGCTTGGGGTTCAGAAATGCTGCCCGATTAAATAATAATCTGAGTTCCGACCGAATGCGAGACAGTTTGCTGGTCGGCGTTGGAGTTCGGCCCTCAAACCTTCGCTTGTTTTGCAGCCTGGGCCGGTTCGTAGGGGACGAAGGGAATTCCGAACGTGTCGGCAACGGCCTTATTGGTCAACTTGCCGTCGTACATGTTGACGGCGTTCGCCAGCCCCCGGTCGATGGCAGCCGCCACGTGCAGGCCCCGCTGGGCGATCTGCATCACGTACGGAAACGTCACGTTGCACAGGGCATACGTGCTGGTGCGGCCGACGGCGCCCGGCATATTCGTGACGCAGTAGTGGACGACGCCGTTGACGATATAAGTCGGTTCGGAATGTGTCGTGGGACGGGCTGTTTCGACGCACCCCCCCTGGTCGATCGCTACGTCGATGATCACTGCCCCCGGCTTCATCATCTTCAGGTCGTCCTCCCGCACCAGCCGCGGCGCGCGGGCCCCTTCGATCAGCACGGCGCCGATCACGAGATCGGCCCGTGTGAGCTGGTCGCGGATGTTGTGCCGATCGCTGTAGAGCGTATTCACGTTGGCCGGCATGATGTCGTCGAGATACCTCAAACGGTCGACGCTGATGTCGAGAATGTTGACGTCGGCCTGGAACCCCGCGGCGATCCGGGCCGCGTTCTTGCCGACGACGCCTCCTCCCAGGATGGCGATGTGGGCCGGCGGCACGCCAGGAACGCCCCCCAGCAGAATGCCCCGTCCTTCCTGCGGCCGCTCGAGGTACTTGGCGCCTTCCTGAATGCTCATGCGGCCGGCGACTTCGCTCATGGGTGTCAGGCAGGGCAAGTCGCCGTGTCGGCCACGCAGCGTTTCGTAGGCCGCCGCGGTCACACCCGTTTCGAGCACGCTGCGAGTCAGAGACTCGCTGGCGGCGAAGTGCAGGTAGGTGAACAGCACCTGCCCGCGCCGCAGCAGCGCGTATTCCTGCGTCTGCGGCTCTTTGACTTTGACGATCAGGTCGGCCAGCGCGAACACTTCAGTGGCCGCGTCGACGATCAGAGCGCCGTTGGCGCGATATTCGTCATCCTGGATTCCGCTCCCCTGCCCGGCGCCGCGTTCGACGAGCACCTTGTGTCCGGCGCGGGTCAGCTCTTCGACTCCCACCGGGAGCATGGCCACGCGGTATTCGTCCTGTTTGACCTCGCGCGGGACTCCAACGATCATCGTGCTTCTCCGTAAGACGTCGAGTGCCGTGACAACCCTGTTCCGCTCGCATCCACATTTAAGCCGCGGGCTCGCCCCGCGCGTGTCTCGTGCTCAAGCAACCGCTCCACGCGGCCCGAATTATAGACAACGCCCTGCAAACTTCCACGGCATTCCGCGCACGACACTTCTCCTGTTGCATTCATCCGCGTCGTCCGCGATGCTGACGGGCTCGGGCTGCGACAATTGAACGAATTACCCTATGACAACCGAACTTCTCCTGCGCGACCGTGTGGCGGTCGTCACAGGCGGCGCCAGCGGAATTGGCCGGGCCACGGCGCTGCTTCTGGCGCGGCACGGGGCGCGCGTCTACGCCGGCGATTACGATCGGATCGCCGCCAACGCACCCATTTTTTCCGAGGCCGGAATCGTCGAGATGGAATGCGACGTGCGCCGCGAAGACCACGTCGAGACGCTCATCAACCGCGCCGCCGCGACTGGCGGCCGACTCGACATTCTCGTCAACAGTGCCGGCGTGGGCCTGGTGAAACAGATTACCGACGTGACGGAAGCCGAGTGGGACGCCTGCCTCGACACGAATCTCAAGGGGGTGTTTCTGGCGTCGAAGCATGCGATCCGGCGGATGAAACAGGGCGCGGGGGGATCGATCGTAAATATCGCCAGTAATGCCGGGCTCTTGCCGCGGGCACACGACCCGGTCTATTCGACGAGCAAGGGGGCGCTGGTGGCGTTCACGAAGAGCCTGGCGCTGTGCCATGCGCGCGACCGGATCCGCGTGAACTGCGTCTGCCCCGGGCCGGTCGAAGCGACGCGGATGATGGACGCCGACCTCGACAAATCGCCCGACCGCGCGGCGGCCGTGCAGAACCTGCTCGCCGCCAGCCCTCTGGCTCGCGCCCACGCGCGAATGATCACCCCCGATGAAGTTGCCGCGGCCGTGCTGTACCTCGTCAGCGACGCCGCGCTGATGGTGACCGGCACCGCCATCGCCATCGACGGCGGGAAGTCGCTGGGCGTCCCGCCGCGCTGACACACGACGTTCATTCGCCGTTCAAAGTGGGATAGGCTTCCAGCCTGTCATGATTTCGCGAGGATTCACAGGCTGGAAGCCTATGCCACGGTGTTCTTCAACAGATTGCTAGGGCGCAGGGTCTCGCTTCATCCCGCGTGGCTCCGGTGTCTCCGGCGTGATCGTGTCCCAGGTGCGGCCCATTTCGCGCACCGTCCTGAAATCAGCCGCCTCATACGCGAATTCGAGGTGCGGCGTCGGCTGCGGCTGGCCGTTCGCGTGGCGCGAATGCATCGCTGCGTCGAGGGCGCCGGTGGTCAGCAACGTGCGTTCCACCGGAAAAGGTGACTTGCGCTCGACGAAGTGCTGCTGGATGGCATGCGCCAGTGCGCGGAAGAACCCGCGGTTGTTCCAGGGACCGCCGTAGAAATAAGTCGCGAAGGTCGCCGCGTCGTTCTTGAGCTTCAGCGCGGCGCTCCAACGGACGGCACTGTATCCCACGCTCAAGACCGTCCCCTTGAGACCGTCTTTGTATTGCAGCAAGATCGCCCGCGCCGGCTGGCGGATCAGCTCCCGCAGCGGGACTTTGCGCACGGCCTGCTCGTCGGCCACCGCGGCCTCAGCCAGGTCCAGCGACCAGCGTCCCGCGTCAGCCGCCTTGAACAGGGCGTCCCCCGTCAGAAACTCGACGCTGGAGATTCCCGTTTCGCCTCCTTTGCGACCTTCCGCAAGCGATTGCAGAACTTCGAGTCCGTGAAAGTCGTAGCTTTCGACCGGGCCGCCCTGCACCGACACGATCTCTTCGATCTCGGCCCCGGCCGGCAGCTCGAACGCGGGGCGGCGCTGCGCGAGCGGCACCGAGCTGCCCGCCATGAACGGGATCCCCAGGCGCTTCGCCGTGTCGTACATCTCTTTGGCCCAGTCCCAGCGGTACGACAGGTGTTTGTCGTTGAAGATCGGGACCGGCTTTTTCGCACGCTCCAGGACATTGACCGTTTCGTCAAAGAACCGCTTGCGCGGGTACTCGTGCTGCCCCAGGTCGTTCACCGGGTATTTTCCGTGCTCGCCGATCAGCAGCACGGCGTCGACGGCCAGGTCTCCGGTGCCCAGGCACAGCGCTTCAGGGATCGTCTTGTACACTGGGATCTTGTAGTCTCGCGCGGCCTGCGTTCCGGTTTCGTTCTTCGGGAGCTGGTCGAAATAGATCGAGGCGACGTCAACCGGCGACGTCAGCAGCTTGCCGTTGAAGAGGTACGGCTCCACAAAGTTTTCGAGAATCACGTGCCCATGCGACCGATAGGTGAACTCGGTCACGATCGCCGCAACTTTGGGTCGCGCCCCTTTCGCCTGCTGGGCATCGTCGGCGAACAGATCGAGCCGCGGAACCGTGCAGGCCGACCCGGCAAGAAGCGCCGCGTCGCGCAGGAACTGGCGGCGAGATTGCAATCTGCCCGATGGGGTGTGATTGCCGTAAATCCGATCAGTAATCGTCATCAAGTTCTTCCTCGTTCACATGCAGTGCCGCGGACACAATTGGACTCGTGTCCTAAAGTAGCCGAACTCGCCAGAGTTCGGGAGGCAGCCGCACGAACTGGCGCCAGTGTTCGGGCCAGCAAGCTGACGCCTGAATTCTGGCGAATTCAGTTACAGGCAAGAATCGGTGCCACACCCCGATCTGGAACATCGGGCGTGGCTCAGTCATAATTGTCATCCATGGTCGAACGCGCCGGCCGCGGCAAGCAGAAGCACAAGCGGCAAAAACTGCTGGGGAACCACGCGCGATCGTGGATCTGGGGGCGAAACCTCGTCCGTGAAACGCTGATTGCCGGCCGCTGGCCCGTCGTCGAGCTGCACCTGGCTGAGACTCTTCCCGAAGAGCAGCTCGAAGAAGCCCGCGCGATGGCGACCCGCCTCGGGGCGAAAGTTCGCGTTGCATCGCGCGCGGTGCTGGAACGGCTTGGGCAAACATCCGAGCACCAGGGTTATCTGGCGCGAATGGGGCCCTTTCCCTACGCCACGGCCGACGATCTGCTGGCCGGCGCCCCCCGCAGGCCGCTGTACCTCGTGCTCGATGCGATTCAGGACCCGTACAATTTCGGCGCCATGCTCCGCTCGGCCGGCGCCTTCGCCGTCGACGGCGTGTTCGTCGGCAAAGACCGTCAGGTGCCGGTGACGAGCATGGTGGCCCGCAGCTCGGCAGGAGTCGTGAATCGCGTGGCGATCGCTCAGGTCGACGACCTGGCCGAGCTGGCGACGGCGCTCCGCGAACGCCAGATCGCCGTGATTGGCGCCAGCGAGAAGTCCGGCGACACGCTGTCGGCGTGCGATCTGGCCGAGGCGACGGCGATTGTGATCGGCAACGAAGGGGCCGGCATCCGCCCGAAACTTCTGGCACACTGCGATCGCCTGGCGCGCATTCCGATCGCCGGCGCCGTCGGCTCTCTTAACGCCGCCGCGGCCGCCGCGATTTTCTGCTTCGAAGCCCAGCGCCAAAGAATCGCCGCCGAGACGCCTGCCGGGCGCGACTGAGGACGTTTGCGGCGCCGCTCAGAGTCGCACGCACACTCCGTGTGCCGTCGCTCTGCACCACGTGAGTTCGAGCGGCGGGATCAGGCTTCAGGTAAGACGACGGCACACGGAATGTGTCTGGTGCTTTGGTCACCCCGCCAGGCGGGCTTCGTCGTGGCCGTGGATTGCTACGGGTTGGTTCGGCAGGCGGCAGGGTTCGATTCCCCGGTCGCCGAATAGGTGCGCCAGGTGCGGGTGACAGGTGAAGAACAGGATCTGCTGCCCCTGTTCGCCCAGTTCCAGCAGCACGTCGACGGCGGCCCGGGCCCGGTGTTCGTCGAAATTGACGAGCACATCGTCGAGAATCACCGGCAGCGAAATGCCCTGCTGCGACAGCTCGCGCACGACGGCCAGCCGCACGGCCAGCAGCAACTGCTCGCGCGTGGCGCGGCTGAGCGATTGAACCGGAAACGCGCGTCCCCGATCGTCTTCCACGATCAGGCGCCGTTCGCCCAGCGGCGCCCAGACCCGCGCGTACTTGCCGCACGTCAGTCGCGAAAACACGCGTGCCGCTTCGGCCAGAGCGGCCGGCTGGTGGCGACGTTCGAATTCCCGGCGAAGGTCCTCGATCGTTCTCGACGCCGCTTCGCATGCGAACCATTCGCCGGCGAGCGTACGCAGGCGGTCTTCGACCTGCCGCAGTTCGAACCGCACGTGTGTCGACTGCGTGTCGTTCTCGAGAGCCTCGATTTCCCGCTTGATCCCACCCAGATGCTCGAAGGCCCGCTCCAGGTCGCGGTCGAGATCGGCTGCCTCCATCCGCAGCGTGGCAATGCACTCGCCATTCTGCGCCGCGTCGAAGCGCTCCATGTCTTCTTCGACGAGAGCCAGGTCGGTATGGGTCGAGCACGCGGCATCGAGCGTGCGTCCGGCATCATCCAACTGGTCGTTGAGAAACGTCCGCCGCGCGAATGAGCGGGCGCGATCTTCGAATTCATCGCGATTGGCGGCCCCACCGCGCACCAGCAGCGCATTCCGCTTGAGCTTGCACTCTTCGACTCGCTTCCGCGCTTCGCCAACCTCGCGCCGTTTCTGTTTGAGCCGCGCACGCAGCTCGTGGCGATTGCCCAGCCCCTGGTCGAGCGCGGCAAGCTGCTCTTGCCAGGTTGAAACGATTTCGAGAGTGCTGCGATCCGTGGAGATTCCTCCCGGCAGGCGGCGCCCCAGTTCGACGATCCGCTGGCGATACGAGTCGAGAATGCCCTCCACAAGCGACAGCTCTCGGCTCGATTGTTTCCACTCGATGAGCCGGTCAGAGGCGATCGCCAGAAGCTGCCAGGCGGCCAGAGAATCGTCGATCGATTCGCCTCCAGGAATTCCGATTTTTAGGACGAGCTCGTTCCAGCTCTGGCGCGCCGTGCCGGCTTCGAGGTGCGCGGTA
Source organism: Planctomycetia bacterium (assembly GCA_016200145.1). GTDB lineage: Bacteria > Planctomycetota > Planctomycetia > Planctomycetales > Planctomycetaceae > JACQFH01. The sequence goes on from JACQFH010000490.1 coordinate 15,928, forward strand.
TGCAGCCGCTTCTTCAGGCTCGCCAGCCGCCGACGCAGCGCGTGCAGCCGGTTCTGCCGGGCAGCCAGGTCGACGAGCCCGGCGATCTGTTCCTGTGCCGCGATGATCCTGCTGGACGTGTCGCCAATCGTCTCGCCCCCCGGTGTGAGGCCGATCGTCGATCGCAGCTCGGCAATATCCCGCGCCAGGGCTGCGGCCGTTGCGTCGACGTCGGTCAGTCGCTTGCGGGCGTCCCCCTCGTATTGGAATTTCAGCCCCCACGCCAGGCCTCCGCAGGTGATACCCAGCATCACGTAGACGGCCCCGGCAATGCCGGTGTGGGTGACGCCGGCCACCATTCCCCAGCCCGCCAGGATCACCCCCATGAAGGCAAACACCCCCAGCACGACGTGCACCCAGACCGGCAGCGTTAACTGCGGGGCCGTGCGGTGGCGCTCGTATTCGAGGCCCGCCATCCGGCCGGCCAATTCCATCTCGCGAACCCGCAATGACGCCAGCTTGTTCAAGTCGCCGGCCCGCTCGCGCGCCTCGACCAGCGCAGCCTCGATGGAATTTCCACCGAGATCGTGCAGTTCTTCGGCCAGGGCCTCTTTCAGTTCGCGGTACGCGGCCTTTGCACGGCGGCACTTTCGCTCAATCACTTTCCGTCGGCCGAGGGCCGATCGGAACGATTCGGCCGTGCCCGTCAGTCTCCGCTGTGCAGCGGGAGACGCGTCGGCCGTTTCAACGCGGGCGGTTGTCCAGTCAGCGCCCAGACGCTCGCAGGCGGCGTGGAGCTCGGCCTCGCACGAATCGAACTGCCGGCGAGCCGCCTCTCGCCGCTGTTCCAGCGCCGCCAGCCAGCCTCGCTGTTCGACAAACCCGCGCAGGGCGGCGGCATGCGGCCGCCACGAAGAATCGCCCCCCGGATTGTGCAGGTCGTGACGTATCCGCCGGACTTCGCTCAGCAGCCGGTCGCGATTTTCGGCCGCCGCGGCCAGTTCGCTCTCGATCCGGTCGAGCCGTTCCAGGCCGCGTTCCGGGAAATCGGCGACTTCGGCCAGTGTTTCGAGCTCGCGGCGGCATTCGCGGATCCGCTTCCAGGGGCCCCACGCCTGCTCCATGAACACGTGTCCGCGAAGCTGGGCGGTCGTCCCTTCGTGGCGGCGCCGCACGTCGCCGATCTCGCGTTCCATCTGGTCTCGGCGCAGGCACCACTCGGTGTGCCGATCGCGCAACTGACCGAGCTCGTTGAGGCGCTCCTGGAGGCGGTCGTGCTGTTCGAACAGTTCGACGAGCGTGCCGCAGCCG
>JACQFH010000491.1 GCA_016200145.1 Planctomycetia bacterium
ACGGGATGGGAGACGCCGCTTTCCGCCGCCGGCCGATGCGCCGAGGCGTGATGACGGAATCTGATTGCCGGCACGGGGCCGTGACGGCAGGAGAGACGTTGGAATTGTGCTTTGGGGGGGGAGAGAGCAGAAGTGCGGGCTAGATACTGGAAACGGCCCGCAGAGGTCAAGAGCGTTCGGCGGAATTCTTTTCAGGAAATTCTGATTTTGTAATAATTCCTTTTTGGCGGAGCGAGACGACTACTAATGTCCGCTGCATTCCGTTTCGGCCGTTTCGCTTTGCGGATATTTTGCGGCGTAAACGCCGAACGCGAAGAACGCCGCGGAGAACAGCAGATATCCCAGCGCCAGCGGGTAGCCGCGATAGAGCAGCGGGCCGCCCGGCGCGGCGGTCTGCCGTTCGACGAGCCCCACCCGCGCCGCGAGATCGCCGAGATTGAACAGGTAGTCGATCTCGTTGCCCTGCACCTGGAACGAGTGCATGAGCCCCACGGCGGCAAACGCGGCAGCCACCAGCGACCAGGCCCCCGCGCGAAAAAACCGGCGGTCGATCAGAAACGCGACAATCGCCGCCAGAATCATGCACGTGAAGATGTAGCCGCGCTCGATGACGATCAGGCCGTGAATCAGAAATCCGTTGACGAGCGAATCGGCGGCGAACCAGCCTTTGTCTTTGTCGACATGCGTGAGCACGTGCTGCATGGTAGCCCCGCCCGACGCGCGAAACGCCCCTTCGACGACCGTCGAGCCCCAGGCCGCGATCGCCGGAAATAGTCCGATGGCCACGGCCGGCGCATGTTGCCGCGGAGTCGCCTGAAACGCCTGGGCGGTGATGATCACTCCCACCCAGAGGACGATCGGGATTCCGGCATCGACCGGCACGACGGCGCCGATCAGCGAGACCGTTCCCGTAAGGCAGATCAGCGTGATCACGAGGCCGTTCAGAGTCGAGTACCCGGCCCGCGCTCCGAGCGCCTTCCAGCCGGGATGGCCGATGTAGATCGTCGTGGGAAAGCAACTTCCGAAAAATGCCGCGGCAATCGTGCCGATGCCGTTGGCGGCCAGCGACGAGAACGTGCTGAACCCGTCCCCCGAGGCCTCGGCCGATTCGATATTCTGCAACGACCCGATCACGTTGAACAGCCCCATCGGCACGATGACCGACAGATACCCCAGCCATTCCTGCGGAGGCCCGCGAAACACGGCCCACACGTCGTCGCCGCAGAAAATCGGGAGAAAGAAGCCGCGGTGACCCCATTCCGCGGCCAGGCGGGCGCCCGACAGCTCGACCCCCGAAAGATGCGCCGGCAGCAGCCAGCCGCACAGGGTGCCCATCGCGACGGCGACGAGACCTCCGGGAAACCCCAGCGGAAACCGCGTCCGCGAAAAGAGGGCGATCAGAATCAGGCCCAGGGGGAGCATCGCCACGAGCGGGCGATGAAAGATCTGCAGCGCGAACGTCATCGAGATGAAGCCGATGGCGATGCCCGCCAGGGTCGAGAGCAGCGCGGCCCGCGGCGTGCGGCGGCGAATCCAGCCTGCCACGAACGCGCCGAAGAACTCGATCAGCCCGCTCCCCAGGCAGGCGAACAGCCCCATCCGCCAGGCCGCTTCGGCACTTCCGGTCTTGGCGTACACCGGCCCCATCACGAAGAAGATGTAAACCAACAGTGACGGGGTGTTGATACCGAAGGGCAGGGCGGTGACATCGCTGCGCCCCGTGCGGGCGGCCAGACGGTGCGCCTGCCAGGCGTAGAACACGTTCCCCACCAGGATGCTGACTGCCGCGCCGGGCAGGATGTAGGCGAACACGAACCGGCTGTTATCGCCCGTCATGCCGCACAGCGGACCGCACAGCGCGGGGATCAGTAGCAACTGCACCAGGTTGTCGATGAAGAGCCCGAAGAACCCGTCGAGGTCGCGCTTCACGAAGGCCGGATATTTTGCCGGATGGTTTTGAGGCATCGTGCCGCGCAGACTAACGCCCGGTCGTGGAGGCGTCAAGAAGTCGACGCACCACGGAGTCTGAATACCAACCCGAAGCGCAAGTTTTGAAGTTGCGCATTTTTCGAGATTTCGATTACATGGCGTTCCTCGTTTCGAGCGGCAGTGCGTCTCGCAGGATGTTGGATAGTCTTCGGATTCCACCGGGAGTTCGGAGTCGTTCGCGGATATTCTCGAGGTCCCTG
>JACQFH010000492.1 GCA_016200145.1 Planctomycetia bacterium
ATCGTCGGCTTCCCTGGCGAGACGGAAGAAGACTTCCGCCGCACGCTGGCGACGTGCCATGCAGCCGGGTTCATGAGAATTCACGTCTTTCCATTCAGCCCGCGGCGGGGGACGCCGGCATCTGGCTACGTCACACAAGTCGCGGCGAATGAGAAAAAAGAGCGGTGTCTGAGGCTTGCGGAACTGGAACAGCAGTTGGCCCGGCGGTATTATCAGGAACTGGTGGGTAAGTTTCTGTCGGTGCTCGTCGAAGCCCGGCCCGCCAGCCGGCCAGGATTTGTTTTGGGGACCGCGTGTCGCTACGTCCCCGTGGAACTTCCCGGTACGAGGAACGACGTCGGAGAATTGGTCGAAGTGCAGGCAGAGCGTCCATTGGAACTCGGGGTCAGTGCCGTGCGAAGGGAGTTGTCCGCGTGTCGTCGCTGAGCGAGTTTTCGCCTAAATATCTGCGGTTGCAGCAGGCCGACGGTGAGACCACCGTCGTGTGTGTGGCGGTCGAGCTGCTGACGGAAGACGTCAATCTCGAGCAGTTCGGGCACGAGCTGTTCGCGCTCGTCGAGCAGTTCGGGTGCCGGCGGATGGTTGTCGACCTGAATGAAGTCCGCGTTGTGACGAGCGCCGGACTGGGGAAGATGATCACGCTGCATCGCAAGATGCACCGTCTCAACGGAAGTGTTGTGTTCTGCGACGTACAGCCGGCCGTCGAAGATGTGCTGCGCACGAGCCGCCTGATAACGTATCTGACGGTCGCGCCGAACCGCGAAGCGGCGCTGGCGGCGCTGCCCAAGACGTAGCGCCATGCTGATCGACATCGAAGGCATCGACGGGTCGGGCAAAGGGACGCAGGCTCGCCGGTTGTGCGATCGTTTCATCGCGTCGGGCGTTTCGGCCGCGCTCATCAGCTTTCCTCGTTACGACGCTACGCTGTTCGGCCGGGCCGTAGGAGAATATCTGAACGGCCGGTTCGGCTTGCTCGACGAGGTCCACCCGTTTCTGGTTTCTCTGCTGTTCGCGGGGGACCGGTTCGAATCGAAGCCGATTCTGCTCGAAGCCATGGCGACGCACAAGGTGGTGGTTCTCGACCGGTACGTGCCGTCGAACGTGGCGCACCAGGCCTCGAAGCTCGACGGCGCTGCGCGAGCGGCGCTCGTCCGGCAGATCATCGAGATCGAATTCACCGTCTACGGATTGCCTCGTCCCGATGTGGCCTTGCTGCTCGACCTGCCGGTGAGCGCGGCGCAGCAGCTCATTTCGAAAAAGAGCGCCCGCCAGTACACCGACAAAGCGGCCGACATTCAGGAAGCCGACGCCGGCTATCTCGAGCGAGTCCGTGCCGTGTATCTGGAACTGGCGACGACCGACGCAAACTGGAAGACGATCTCCTGCTGCGACGGCGATCGGCTGCGAACCGTCGACGAGATCGGCGAATTGATCTGGCAGGCCGTGTCGTAAATTCCGCTACGCGCCAAATTTCTCGAGCCGGCCCGCGTGCGCCATCGTGAGGCTCATCAGGTATTTCGCCGGGAACTGGCCGAGTCCCCCGGCCAGGCACTGGGCTTCGCCGAAGCTGGTGCAGGCGTCACTGCGGCAGTTGGCCGCCGAGATCAGGACGGGGACGGGATGCCAACTGTGCGAGCGCATCTTGCTGGGAGTGCTGTGGTCCCCGGTGACGACGAGCACGCTGGGCCCCAGGCCGGTGATCTTCGGGATGGCCGCGTCGAGCTGTTCGATCCGTTCGACCTTGGCTGGGAAGTTGCCGTCTTCCCCCGTCGAATCGGTGTACTTGAAGTGCAAGAAGAAGAAATCGAACTCGTTCCAGGCCTGCGCCAGCCGGCTGCACTGGTCGTCGAGCGTCTGCCCGGCGTCGAGCACCTTCATGCTCACGAGGCGCGCCAGCCCCCGGTACATGGGATAGACCGCAATCGCCGCCGCGCGCAGACCGTAAATCTCTTCGAATGTCGGAATGTGCGGCTTCTTATCGATGCCGCGCATCGTGAAGAAGTTCGCCGGCGCGTCCCCTTTGAGGACTTCGCGGGCCTGCTTCAGAAACGCCGCCGCGATTTCCGCCGTCTTCTTGGAAGCGTCGTCGCGAGCGACGGGCGCGAGGGGCGGGACGCCGGTTTTCTGCGGATCGGTATCTTCCACGTTCCCTCCGAGCCCGGCCGCGCGAAACACGACGACCAGGCGATATTCCTTGACCGGACGAACGAAGACTTCCACTCCGGGAACTTTGATCTGGTCGAGCTTGGTGCACAGCTTTGCGCCGATTTCGCTGGCGATGCGTCCCGCGCGGCGGTCGGTGATGTTCCCCTGCGCGTCGATCGTGCAGAAATTGCCGCGGATGGCGACGTCGTTGGGCCCCAGGTCGAAGTCGATTCCCAGCCCTTCCAGAACGCCGCGGCCGATCTGGAACTGCAGCGGGTCGTAACCGAAGAGCCCCAGGTGCCCCGGTCCGCTGCCCGGCGTGATCCCCGGCAACACGGGGGTGCTGAGGCCCAGCGTGCCGGCAGTGGCGAGGGCGTCGAGATTGGGCGTGTTCGCTGTTTCGAGCTCGGTCTTGCCGCCGGGCTGAAGCGGCAGGCCCCCCAGCCCGTCCGCCACGAGCAGCACGATCTTACTGTCGTTCTTGACGTGCAACCGCCGCATCAAGTCGTGAAGTTCCATGGTCCGCTTGTCTCGCGTCAGAATCTTGGAATTGAGATGCGTCGTCCTGCGACTGTATTTGAGGTTCTTTCCCGTAACAAGCCCCGCCTACAGCTTCAGCACGCGGCGTGCGTTGTCGCGAAAGACTTTGGCCGCGACGTCGGCCGGCAGGTCGATCTGGCGGTACAGCTCCAACTGCGGCACCTTCTGATCGGGAGTCAGGTAGTCGGTGCCGAACATCAGACGGTCGGCGCGCCGGATGAGAAAATCGCGGCCGAATTTCGGATCGCGCGTGATGGCGCCGGCGCCGCTGCCTGCTGAGAGATCGCCGTACAGGTTGGGATATTTGTCCATGAGCGCGTCGATCGCGCCCCCCGGCGCGACGGGGCCCGTCGGATAACCGCCCAGGTCCGCCTGCTTGACCTCCCCGGAGATCGACGCCCACCAGCCGGGACCGTGGCCGATCAACGTCGCACGGGGGTGTTTCTTCAATGCCTGTTCGAGCCCGGGGAGACCAGGGGCGTCCATGTTCCGCTGCTCGTCGAGGTGAAACAGAATGGGAAGCTCGAGCTCCTCGCACGCCGCGTAGAGCGCCATATTGCGAGGATCGTCGATCCTTACCCCCGGCTTGTGCTCACCGAAACCTTTGGCGCCCTGGTCGATCCACCGCTTGAGCATGGCGACCAGCCCCTTGTGGCCGCCGGTGTAGCTGGTGCGCGGGTCGACGCAGCAGAAGGGAATCAGCCTTTCGCGGTGGGGCTTCGTCTCGGCCAGAACATAATCGGTGGTGATCAGATAACCCGACGACTCGGGCGACGTGAGCGGCAGGACAATCACCTGCGCGATGTCGTTGTCGTCCATCCACCGCAGGAGTTTTTCCGCAGAGAGTAACTCTGTGGAATTCCAGGTCTGCCCGAGATGGGTGTGTACGTCGACATAGCGCCCCGGCGGGTAGGTCTTTTTCGCCGCGCCCTGTTCTTGCGGCGCGCCGCGGACTGCGCCTGCCGTTCCGATCGAAGCCAATCCGGCAGTTGCCAGCAATGACAGTCGGCAGAAATCTCGCCGACTGAGATCATGCCGGGCGCGAAAATCGACCGGCGGATTCCAATTTGCAATGTGATTTGTCATGGTGTTGTGCCGTGAAGAGCGTGCTGGTCCTGGTTTGCGCACGCTCAGCGTAAGAACCCGGGCGCGAAGCGACAAGTGCCACATCCATGAGCGTCCACGTCGTCATCGTTGGAGGAGGCCTGGCCGGGCTGGCCGCGGCCGCGGGGCTCGCCGGGCGACCGGGCCTGCGCATCACACTTCTGGAATCTCGCCCGCGTTGGGGGGGCAGGGCCAGTTCGTTCGTCGACCAGACGACCGGCGAGACGATTGACAATTGCCAGCACGTGGCGCTCGGTTGCTGTACGTGCTTCCGCCATTTCTGCCGGACGATCGGCATCGAGGGCATGTTCTGCCGCGAACGCGAGCTGACATTTATCGGCCCTGAAGGTCGAACGAGCCGGATGGCCGCTGCACCGCTTCCTGCCCCACTGCACCTGGCCCCGGCCTTCGCCCGATTCAATTTCCTGTCGTGGCGCGACAAGCTGGGCCTGGCGCGCGGATTGCGCGCCCTGGCGCGAACCGATCCGAAATCCGCGGACGCCGGATCATTTCTCGACTGGCTCAAGCGGCACGGCCAGACTCCTGTCGCCATCGATCGGTTCTGGCACGTCGTGCTCGTCAGCGCCTTGAGTGAGACGCTCGACCGCATCGACGTCGGTCACGCCCGCAAAGTTTTTGTCGATGCGTTTCTCGCGAACCGGCATGGCTGGGAAGTATGGCTTCCCACGGCCCCGCTCGATGAATTGTATGGCCCGCGCCTCGAAGCCTGGCTGGCGGACCGAAATGTAACTTGCCGATTGCAATGCGGTGCCAGCAGCGTGTTGATGCAAGTCGCGGACGGAGCCATTTCGGCGAATCCCGCGTCACCTGCCGGCGCGCGCGCGACTGGCGTCGAACTCAGGTCTGGGGAGCAAATCGACGCCGACGAGATCGTGCTGGCCGTTCCGCAGAACCTGGTGCTGCCGCTCTTACCGGATGAATATCGCAGCTTCCCCGACCTGGCTGGGATCGAACGGCTCGAAACGGCGCCGATTTCGAGCGTCCACCTCTGGTTCGACCGGCCAATCACCCGCCTGCGGCACGCCACATTCGTCGGCAGGCAGAGCCAATGGATGTTCAACCGTTCGGCGATTCAGGGCGGAACCACAATCCACGCGCCCCCCCCCACTCCTCCCTTGCCGAGGGGGGGAGAACTTGATGCCGAAATCCGAAATCCGAAATCCGAATTGTCTTACTATCAGGTCGTCATCAGCGCCTCGCGCGACGTCGTCGAACGCGGCCAGGAGGCCACGATTCGCGCGGTCGTCGACGAACTCGCCGCGGTCTGGCCTGTCGTGCGCGACGCGCGGCTCGTCCATGCGCGGCTGGTGACGGAACACAAGGCGGTCGTCTCGATGCTGCCAGGGGTCGACTGGCTGCGACCCGCACAGCAATCGCCGATCGAGAACCTGCAGCTCGCCGGCGATTGGACGCAGACCGGGTGGCCGGGAACGATGGAAGGGGCGGTCCGCAGCGGTTACCTGGCGGCCGAGAATGTGCTTCGGCGGTGCGGGATCAACGCCCATCTCGTGCAGCCCGACCTGCCCGTCGCGCTGCTGTCCAAAATTCTATTCGGTTTGTAAACTTCTGTGCAATTCGCTCACGACGAGTGAACCCACGACCCTGGCGGCCGGCATCGCGAACACAATGTCCAATCGTCCACGCCTCAGTCCCCGTTCGAACCCGTCGGCATCGGTGCAACGGCAGATCCGTGTGACGGCCCTGCTCCTGGTCCTGATCATCATGGCCGGGACGCTGGGATTCAAATTCTTCGCGATCAACGACGATGCCACCTGGGTCGACTGTCTGTTCATGACGGTCACGACGCTCACGACTGTGGGCTATGGCGAAATTGTCGAACTGGGACAGGGGGGACGGCTATTTGTCATTGTGTTCCTGATTGCCGGCTTCGCCGTCTTCTCGTACGGAATCGTCGAAATCGGTCAGTGGCTGTTCAGCGCCGAGACGAGACACTATCTGGAGAAACGACGCATGGAACGAGAAATCCAGCAGCTCAAAGATCATTTTATCGTCTGCGGATTCGGCCGCATGGGGTGGACGATCTGCGAACTGCTCCGCGAACGCGAGCGGCAGTTCGTGGTGATCGACCGCGACGAGACCCTGCTGCGCAACACGTGCCTGACTCAGCACTGGCTGTACGTCGTGGGAGACGCGTCGGACGACCGAGTGCTCGCGCAGGCGGGGATCGCGCGGGCCAAGGCGCTGGCAACCGTGCTCCCCACGGATGCCGACAACGTGTTTGTAACGCTGACGGCGCGCTTGCTGTCGGGCAAGCTCGACATCATCGCCCGCGCCAGCGATGAATCGGCCTCGCTGAAGCTCGAACGGGCCGGAGCCAGCCGCGTCGTCAGCCCGTACAGCACGGGCGCCCAGAAGATCGCCCGCTTCATGCTCAACCCGAACATCGAAGACTTCCTCGAGATTGCCGATCACAAGGGACGGCAGGACCTCGAGCTCGCCGACGTGCAGATTTCGGCCCGCAGCCCCTACGTCGGCAAGAGCCTGATGGAAACCGATCTGCGCGACACCGGAGTGATGATCGTCGGTATCCGCCGCCGCAGCGGGGAACGCCTGATGCCGCCTCCCGGAAACGCCGTGATCGAAGCGGGGGATTGCCTGTATGCGTTCGGCAGTGCTCAGGCGGTTAATCGCATGATCGGCGAAGCCAGCCAGGTCGTCGAAGATTTTTCCGACTCGGCGCGCGGGAGCCAGTCGGTGGAATTCCGGAATTGAAGATATGTCTGACGAACAACTCGAACAGCAATTGCCTCCCATCACGTCGCTCAGCCCGGCGCAGCGACGCGTGCTGGGGACGATGATCGAGAAGGCACTCACCGTGCCCGAGTCGTACCCGCTGACTCTCAAGGCGCTGACGACCGGCTGCAATCAGAAAAGCGCCCGGCATCCTCTTACGAATTACTCCGAAGACGACGTCGAAGACACGCTCGCGCAGCTTCGCGAACTGGGGCTGGCGGCCGTTGTACACACCGAATCGGGGCGGACGGAACGTTTTCGCCATTACGTCAGGCGGCGGTTCAGCGATTTGTCGGAGCCGCAAGTGGCGATCCTGGGAGAACTCCTGCTGCGGGGCCGTCAACCGATGGGGGAGCTGCGCAGCCGCGCCAGCCGGATGGCTCCCGCCGGCACGCTCGACTCGCTTGACCAGTTGCGGACCGAGCTGTCGGGGCTGGCGTCGATGAAGTTCGTTCAATCCGACGGGCCGCTGGAGCGGCGCGGCATCGAGATCGACCACAACCTGTACGAACTGCGCGAATCGAAAACGATGACGCCGCGCACGACGTTCGACGACGAACCCGTCCCCTTCCCTGCCCCTCGCGCTGCCGCCGCACCAGCAGCACCGCAGCCCGCGATGTCGTCTGCACCGGCACAAACGGTCTCGGCGCCGAACGCCAGCGACCTGGTGAGCCGCGTAGTCGCGCTGGAAACCGCCAATTCTGCGCTGCGCGCCGAAAACCGCGAGCTGCGAGAGCTGCTCGACGACATTCGCCGATCGCTCGACGAGCTTCGCCAGGCCCTGGGAGCGTAGTCATTCGCGCAAACGAATTGTGCACTCGTCATGTATGACAGGCGTAGTCTGCGCGTCAAAATCGCTTATAATGGAACTCGATGCCCACCTGCGCGACCATCAACGCTCGCCCCGATCGTTTTGCACGCTTGCCGCGCAATATCGGCCTGCCGTGGCTTGCCCTCTTCGCGCTCGCCGCAGCAGACGTTCACGCCAGCGAACCCGCACAGCCACTCGACGCAAAATCGCTCCGCGCGACCGCTGTTGCAATCCTAGAGAAGCACTGCGTCGAATGCCACGGCGGCCGACTGACCCGCAGCGGATTCGACCTGACGACGCGCGACGGACTGCTCAAAGGAGGCGACGGCGGCCGGGCCGTCGTGCCGGGCAACTCGCAAGGAAGCCGTCTGTACGAGCTCATCACGCACGCGGCCGAGCCGGGGATGCCGTACAAGCGGAAGAAACTTGCCGATGCCGAAATTGCGGCACTCAAGGCCTGGCTCGATGACGGCGCGGCCTACGACGGCGCACTGAAAAAGGGGGACCCGGCCGATGTCTGGTGGTCGCTCAAGCCCCTCGTCAAACCGGCGGTTCCCGCCATCAATTCGTCGGCCGATCGATCCTGGGCGCAGACGCCCGTCGATCAGTTCATTCTCGCGAAACTCGCTGAGAAGGGGTTGTCACCTTCCCCGGCGGCTGACAAGCGCACGCTTTTGCGACGCGTGATGTTCGATCTGGTTGGTCTGCCTCCGACTCCCGCCGAGACGGCAGACTTTCTTGCCGACGATGCCCCCGACGCCTACGAGCGGCTGGTCGATCGGCTGCTGGCGAGTCCGCAGTTCGGCGAGCGCTGGGCCCGGCATTGGATGGACATCGTCCACTACGCCGAGACGCACGGGAACGATCAGGATCGCCCCCGCCCGAATTCCTGGCCCTATCGCGATTATCTCATCCGGTCGTTCAATGACGACAAACCGTACGACCGCTTCGTGGAAGAGCAGCTTGCCGGGGATGTGCTCTATCCCGACGACGCGCAGGCGATCGTGGCGATGGGCTTTCTGGCGACCGGTCCCTGGGACGAAAGCTCTCTGCGCGACATTCGCGAAGACACGATCGACCGTGAGATCGCCCGCTACCTCGATCGCGACGACATGGTGACGACCGCCATGTCGACGCTCGTCAGCTCCACCGTGCACTGCGCCCGCTGCCACGCGCACAAGTTCGACCCGATCTCGCAGGACGAATACTACGGCCTGCAAGCCGTCTTCGCCGGTGTGGACAAGGCCGAGCGCGCGTATGATCCCGACCCGAACGTCGCGCGGAAACGCCTCGATCTACTCGCTCGGCAGGCCGAACTTCCGCAATTGGCGGCTAAGGCCGATGCGTCGTTGCTTGCGGAACCAATTCAAATCGAAACGACTGCCTGGGAAAAACGCATTACTGAGTCGATCACCCGTTGGCAGACGATTGAGACCGATTCGTTCGTTTCTTCTGGTGGCGCGACACTGTCCAAACAACCTGATCATTCGGTTCTGGCCGGAGGCACGCGTGCCGACAAAGACACGTATACCATCACGCTGACCCTCCCGGCGGCACGATTCACCGGGCTGCGACTGGAGGTGCTTGCCGACGATTCGCTGCCGATGAAAGGCCCCGGCCGGCAGGACAACGGCAATCTGCACCTCAACGAGATTCAGGCCTCCATTACTCCGAAGGGGACGACCGACGCGTCGGCCGCACGTCCAATCAAGCTGGTCAACCCCAAGGCTGACTTTAATCAGGCGGGTTGGACGATCGAAATGGCGCTCGACGGCAATCCGGCGACGGCCTGGGGCATCTACCCCGAAGTCGGCAAGCCGCACCTGGCGATTTTCGAATTCTCGCAGCCAGTCGAAATTTCGGCCGATGAAGCGCTGTCAGTGCGTTTGGAACAAGTGCATGGGGGCGGGCACCTGATTGGGCGATTGAGGCTTTCGGTGACGAGTGCCCCGGCCCCGCTGCCGGTGCAGGCCGAAGTTCTGCCGCCCCAGATCACTGCGATCCTGAAAGTGCCCGCGGCTGAACGCACGAATCCGCAGCGTGCGGAGCTGGCTGCCTTCGTTCTCCTCGAACAGGTCGGACGCGAGCTCGCGGCCCTGCCCCCTCGACAGAAGGTGTACTCGGCAACCAACGACTACCAGCCCGACGGCTCATTCCGCCCGGCGGCCACACCACGGCCGGTCCACCTGCTGCGGCGCGGCGACATCAACAAACCCGAGGGCGCCGCCCGGCCCGGGGCGCTGGCCTGCATTCAGGGCCTGCAATCACAGTTCGAACTCGCCGACGAAAACCGCGAGGGCCTGCGCCGCGTGGCGCTCGCGCGCTGGGTCACCGATCGCCAGAACGTCCTGGCATGGCGGTCGATCGTCAATCGCGTCTGGCATTACCACTTCGGGCGCGGCATCGTCGATACGCCCAATGATTTCGGACGGATGGGGTCGCTGCCGTCTCATCCGCAACTTCTCGACTGGCTGGCTGTCACCCTTCAGGAAAATGGCGGGTCGCTGAAGTCGCTGCACCGGTTGCTCGTCACGAGCGCGGCATACCAGCAGGCTTCGCGCAGCGAACCAAAGCACGCCGAGATCGACGGAGACAATCGCCTTTTGTGGCGGATGAACCGGCTGCGGCTCGACGCCGAAGAAATCCGCGACGCTGTGCTGTGCCTGTCGGCCCGGCTCGACCCGGCGATGGGGGGGCCGTCGGTCAAGCAGTTCATCCAGACGCCGGGGATTCATGTGACGCCGGTTGTCGATTATCTCGGATTCGACGTCGACAGCCGCGAAAATTATCGCCGCAGCGTGTACCGGTTCATTTTCCGCACACTCCCCGATCCGTTCATGGAGACGCTCGACTGCGCCGATGCATCGCAGTTGACGCCGGTCCGCAGCACGTCGGTAACGGCACTGCAGGCACTGACGATGCTCAACAACCGGTTCATCGTACGGCAGAGCGAGCACATCGCCGCGCGCCTGGAACAGGCGGCCCCCGATCGCGACGGTCAGGCCGCGCTGGCCTGCCAATGGATCTTCAACCGCCCGGCGTCCGCCCGCGAAGTCTCCCTCGTTTCCGAATACGCCAAAAAACACGGCCTGCCCAATGCCGTCAGAATGCTGCTTAACAGCAATGAGTTCATGTTTGTAAATTGATCGTCTAACCGCGCCGTCGTTTAACCGCGACCCGTCAGGGGAGCGCGTATCGAATGTCTCTGGACTCTCGATGGTGAAGCAGCTGCCGTTAACACTTCTGTTTGCAGTTGTCGGTTGGCAAGGCGGTGCCCAGCAGGCTGCGATACGCGCTCCGACCACCGCTCTTCGCGGCGGTACCCGGGTCGCGGTTAAACGAGGTGAGGCACATCATGACTGATCCGCGAACAAGCACACACAGGACCGCCGCTCGCGGCTGCGGATCGCGGCGCGATTTTCTGTGGACCGCCGGCGGCGGCCTGGGGGGCCTGGCCCTGGCCCATCTGCTGGGGGTCGCCGAGGCGCGCGACGATTTGCCACTGCCCCGTCCCGAGCTCAACGGCGGCCTGCACCACCGCGCCAAAGTGAAGCGCATCATTCAGCTCTTCATGAACGGCGGCGTCAGTCAGATGGATACCTTCGACTACAAACCCGAGCTGATCAAACGGCACGGCGAGAAGGTCGACTTCGGCCTCAAGGCGGCGGCCACCAGCGTCCCCGGCAATATCATGAAGTGTCCGTTCGAATGGAAACAGCACGGACAGACCGGGCGCTGGGTGAGCGGCGTCTTCCCGCACACGGCCGAGTGCGTCGACGACTTGGCGTTCCTGATGGCCATGCAGTCGAAAACGAACGTGCACGGGCCGGGAAGTTATATGCAGAACACGGGGTTCATCACGCCCGGCTTCCCGTGCATGGGGGCCTGGATCTCGTACGGCCTGGGGCGGTTGACCGACAACCTGCCGTCATTCGTCGTACTCCCCGATTCGCGCGGCTTGCCTTACAACCAGGGGGGGAATTTTTCATCGGGCTTTCTGCCGGTCGCCCACCAGGGGACGATCATCCGGCCAACGGCGCCTGTGCCGATTGCCGACCTTTTTCCGCCACAGTCCGCGAAGTTTATCACGCCCGGAAGCGAAGCCGAGGGCCTGGCGCTGCTTGACACGCTCAATCGCGATCATCTGAAAGAAAACTCCGGCGACACGCGGCTGGAAGCGCGAATCGCGTCCTACGAGCTGGCGGCGAAGATGCAGCTGAGCGCGCCTGAAGTGCTCGACCTCACTAAGGAATCACAAGAGACGCACGCTCTCTACGGCACCGAAGACAAGACTTGCGCCGACTTCGCGCGGAACTGCCTGACGGCCCGGCGGATGATCGAGCGGGGCGTGCGATTCGTGCAGGTCTGGAGCGGCATGGGGGGCCCGAAAGGAAACTGGGACAATCACACCGACATTCCGAACGAACTGCCATTCATCGCCGGATCGGTCGACCGGCCAATCGCCGCCCTGATCCGCGACCTCAAAGCACGCGGCCTGTTCGAAGATACGCTGCTGGTGTGGACGACCGAATTCGGGCGGATGCCGTTCACGCAGGGGAGCACGGGGCGCGACCACAATGGCGGCACGTTTCTGACGTGGCTGGCCGGGGCCGGCATCCAGGCGGGGGCCACGCATGGCGAGAGCGACGAGTTCTCGTACAAAACGGCCCGCGACGCGACGTGGTGTTACGATCTGCACGCCACGATCCTGCGCCTGATGGGGGTCGACCACCAGAAACTCACGTTCCGCCACAACGGCATCGACCGCCGCCTGACCGACGTGCACGGCGAGGTCATCGAAGAAATCCTGGCGTAGCGCTGGAGTTCAGGCTTCTCACTCCGCATCAAACGCAAGCGTTTGGACGGTTTCTTTTCGAATGCGCGATGCCGCGTCGGGGTGAACCTTGTGCGACTCGGGCACGGCGCCTTCGTGATCCAGCAGCCAGCGTTTGCGATCGAGGCCGCCGCCGTATCCGGTGAGCGTGCCGTTCGAGCCGATCACGCGGTGACAGGGGATGATGATGGAAATCGGGTTCTGGCCATTGGCCCGACCGACGGCCCGCGACGCGGCCGGCTGGTCAATCCGCCGCGCCAGCTCTCCGTAGGAAATCGTTTCGCCGTACGGGATCTGGCGAAGTTCATTCCAGACTTTGAGCTGGAATTCGGTCCCGGCTGGTTCGACAGGCACGTCGAAATTTCGCAAATTGCCCGCGAAGTAGGCCGCCAACTGTTCGCATACTTCGGCAAAGCGGCTTTCGTCGCGCTGCCAGGCGGATTGCCGCTCGGGTCCTCCGCTGTGGTCGGTCATGTAGAGCCCCGTCAGCGAATCGTCGTTCGAAACAAGCAGGAGGCTGCCGATCGGGCTGGGGAATTCGTGAAAATAAGTGGTGCTCATTTTGTTGGCTCCTGGAACGAAAGACGACGGCACACGGACAAGCTATGACTCTTTGTAGGGTGGACTTCAGTCCACACGAAATACCATCACGCGGGGACTAAAGTCCCCCCTACGCAAAACGGATGGCACACGGAGTGTGCCTGTTACTTTGAGGTCCATAAGTGCATCGCAGCGTAGGCGCGCCAGGGGCGCCAGGTGTCGGCTCGTTTTCGAAGTGCGGCCGGTGATTTCACACCCGAGCCGTGCATCAGTCCCAGGTCGCCAGCGGGAAAAGCATCGGGCCAGTGCAGCGCCCGCATGGCGATGTAGTTCGCAGTCCAATCACCGATACCGGGAATCTCGACGAGCCGCGCAATTGCCTGCTCGGCGTCTGCCCCGGGTTCCAGGTTGATCTTTCCCCCTTCGACCGCGCGAGACAGTTCCTGAATCGTTCTGGCTCGCGACTTCAGGATCCCCAGCCGCGTCAGCGCGGCCAGCGGCGCGCGGGCCAGATCGTCAGGGCCGGGCGCGAGTCGATTGAGTTGGGCGATCGGCGTCTCGACTGGCTCGCCAAAATGTGCCGCGAGGCGCCCGGCCAGAGTCGTAGCCGCCGATACGGAAACTTGCTGACCGAGAATCGCCCGCACTGCCAATTCGAATCCGCAGAACGCCCCCGGAACACGCATTCCGGGATTGCGGCGGATCGCCGGGGCCAGGCGCGCGTCGTGCGACAATTGCAAGTCGATCACGTCGGGCCGGGCCCGCAGGTCGAACAGGTGCCGCAGCCGCGACAGCACCTGCGGCAGCTCCGCCGTGAGCACCGTCGACATTTCGACGACCAGAGCGTTCCGGCCTGCGGCGGGTTCAACGCGCAGCCAGCCCCGTGTACTCCCCACGGCGACCGTGCGCGCGTAGCTCGAATCGGTGACGATCTCCACCCCGGCCGTGGCGCGCCCCGCCAGGAACCGCAGCATCGCATCCCACGCCAGCGGCGGACGGTACGACAGCATGAGGCGCAGGGTATCGCCCGATTCGCGGACAGAAACTGATCGCCGCAGGCGCGACGGCGGAAACCCGTAGTGCTTTCGGAACAGCGCATTAAAACGCCGAACGCTTGCAAAGCCACTCGCCAGCGCGACGTCGATGATCGGCAGCGCCGATTCGGCCAGCAGTTGCTTGGCGAGCAGCAGGCGGTTGGTCTGCGCCAATTCGATTGGCGAGACGCCGAATTCCTGACGCACCGCCCGGCGAAGCTGTCGCGCGCTGACTCCCAGTTCGCCGGCCAGGTCATCGAGCCCGGCTTCTTCGTTGAGCGCCCCGCTCTCGATCCGAGCCGCCGTGCGGCGGGCCAGCGTCGCCACCGCGTCGACGGGGGCGTGCCCCGGCGCCAGCTCAGGCCGGCACCGCAGGCAGGGGCGAAATCCTTCCCGCTCGGCCTGTGCCGCGACGTGATAAAACCGGCACCGGTCGCGTTTCGGCGTTCGGGCCGTGCACACCGGGCGGCAATAGATCCCCGTGGAAGTCACCCCCACGAAGAACAGCCCGTCGAACCGCACGTCGCGCGCCGCCAGGGCCCGGTAACACGTCTCATGATCAATCGTCATGCCGCAAGTTTACACACGGCATTCTCACTTGTCTGGCCGTTTTCGGACATGGCAATGGAGATTTCTCGTCAGGCGCATCACAATCGCAGAGCCGCGCCCGTCAGGAAGCGGTATCCACCGACCGCTTCCTGACGGGCGCGGCTCCGGACGAGATTCACGCTGTCCGTCGGGACCGCTCGCCTAGTCGCGCTCGACAAACAGAATTTTGATCGGTCGTTTCGCTTCTTGAAACGTGATGCCCGTCTGTGCCGTGATGTTGGCGAGGACCAGTTTGGCGTCGTGGTCTTCGCGGCGCGTCTGTTCCGACGAGGGCGAGCGCTCGTGCAGAGACCAGCTCAATTGACTCGCGGGGAGCGTTTTCACTTCCGAGACGATCGGAGTTTCGATCCAGCGACCGAGCCATTCGAGGAATTCCGGAAACTCACCGGTCCCTCCGCCGGCGCCGCTGCCGGGAACCAGTTGCTTTCCGTAGATGTCGACGGGATCGGTGGTGATTGTCTCGTCAGTCAAAATCAAGGTTGCTTTCTCCGGGCGGCCAGGCGAAGGCTGGTGCTTGTAATCGCCGCTCGCCACGTACACTTGCCGTTCGACATTACGGAAACCGAGGCGAACCGGAAGTGAGAACTCCGTTCGCAGGATGGATTCGAGTTGTTTGACGAGCTGCTCCTCCGCGGCCCCGGCGCGGAGGATCCAGTCACCGGGCAGGGTTTTGTTACGAAGTTCGCGCGGACCTTCGATCCGGTGACTCTTGATCTCCAGCAATCCGTTGAGAACTCCGTCCAGACTGTATCCGTCCTCCGCCCCGCCGCCGAACGTCATGCCCCAATTGAGCAGGCGCTCGTCTTGCCAGCGAAACAGCATCGCCGAAGGACCGCGCGGAATGCCCTGCGATTGGGACGGATGGCCGATGCGGTAATAGGTCATTCGCAGCGGAGCAAAGGGGGGCGCGACGCGCCGCACGTCCTGACCTTTCGTCAGGCCGTAGCCATGGTCTTTGGCCAGGCCGGCCAGCAGCGGCTCGCTGTCGCGGCGAATCTGTCGCAGGAAGCTGGAACCATGCTTATCGTCGTCCATTGGATCGGGCTTAGTCTGTTCAGCCGCTTTCTCCTGTGTCGTGACGACAAGGCCTTGCGCATCGACGAGATAGCCGAGCTGCAGCGGTTCCAGAATGAGCTTAAGAACTGACCGAAGCGAGACACCTTTTAGTTGCAGCGTCACAGGAGGATTATCGAGTGACCTTTTGGCGGCCCCCAACGAGTCACGGTCCACTCGGATTGAAATGTTGTGATAATCCCCAAGCAGTTGCAGCGCGACAGACGGGCGGCGCTCGCGAAAATCGACGTCCGTGGGTTTGTCGAGCGCTCGAATCGCATCGACTTTCTGGCGACTGTCCGGACTGTCGGGCCTTGGATCGGCCGCGGCATTTTCCTGCGTCGTGACGACCAGCCCGTACGGATCGACGAAATAGCCCAAGTGCAACGGGTCCAGTATCGATTTGAGAACGGAATGCAATTCGACATTTTCAACCTTCAACGTCACGGGCGTATCGAGCGGAATCTTGGCGGCCCGGAACCAATACTTGTCGAAGTGGATACTGATCTGGTGATATTCATGTAAGTAAGTCAGACAGTCTTCCAGTGCGAGTTCGCTCCACTCAACGTTTGTCGGGTTCTGGAGCGACCGCAGGGCTCTGTCGGAAATGAGGGCCGGATTGACGTTGCTCGGAAATCGCGGAAGTCCAACGAGTTTCGAGTTGGAATCCGCGTCCGCGGCGGCTAAGGACAGTGGCTTCTTTTCCCCCGGCTGCAACAGGAATACATGGGCCGGGACGATATTCTTGGCACCGCGGAACAAATCCAGTTCCCGGCTGACTGTCAGTCTTCCGGGCGGAAGCCGAACCGTCGTGGGCCGATTGCCCAGCGAAAATCCGTGGATCGCGAATCCCCAGCAGGAATCAGGCAGACTGGGGAGATCGAGCTGGAAGGTCAAACTCTGCGGGCTCTTGCCGGCGTTAGTCAGCTCGACCTCCGCGAGCGGTTGCAACGTCATCTCGGCCTGTTCGCCAGCTTTTGGAATCGGCGCCAATCCGAATCCGTCGGGTGAAACGGCGGCCAGGCGGTAGCCGGAATCGGGCGCGGCGATCCGGAAGCGGCCTTCGGCGTCGGTTCGCGTCCAGATCTCATCCAAAGGATCGCGCAGCGACAGGTTGTCCCGGAGCATGATTGGAACGTGTGGCGAATCCTCGGGAAGCAGGACAACCGTAACGCCTGATACCGCGCGCCGCGCCGAGTTCAAAACGATCCCCGTGCGAATCTGCTCAGGTTTCGGAGCCAGATCGGCAGCCGTGCGAATGGCGTCGTAACGCAGCGCCGCCCGGTGCGACATCCATCGGAAGCCAACGTGATTCGCGGCACCGGTTTCCCGTTCGAGTTTTCGGATCGCGGCCTGGTAGCGCTCCCACAAACCCGCCTTGATGGCGCCGCTCGTCAGATGCAGGCCCAGCTGGTTCGGCTTTCCCGGCTGCCCGAGGGACGTCCAATCGTTGACCACCTGCTCCCAGGTGACAATTTTCCCATCGCGCAGGAGAACGTGCTCTGCGATGATGATGTCTCGTGACGGGGTCGCGGCGTCCGCCTCGGGTGCGGCTGCCTTCGCTTTCAAAGCGGTTGGTGTTGCCTTCTTTTCTGATTTCTTGTCTTCCGACGCGACCGATTCCCGTGTGAGCTGGTCACGCACGACCGTGCTGACACCGATGGCCAGGCTGATCGCCAAGGCCAGCGATGCCACGGCCGAGCCCATCGACCACGGGAACGACTTGCGGCCCGGCGCCGGCTCGGTTTTCAGCAATCGCCGAATTCGCGCCACGAGCGAGCCACCGGTGGCCCCGACTGCGAGAGCCAGCGGCGTCGCTCGCAATTCTTCGACGGCCAGCAGTGCCTGACCATAGTCCAGGGAATTCCCCACAACGGCAACCGCCAGGTCGTCGCAGCAGTTCTCGCGTTCGTTTCGAATCTGTCGCGACAGCCACCACACGGCCGGATGGTAGAAAAACACCGTCTCCACCAGCGTTTGCGCCAGATTCACGAGATAATCGTGCCGGCGGATGTGGGCCAGCTCGTGGGCCAGGATCGCAAGCAACTGTTCTGCCGACAGGCCGCTCACGATGCTCACCGGCAACAGGATGGCCGGCCGCAGACAGCCGACAACCAGCGGTACGCGCACGAGCGCTGATTGCAAAACCTGCACCGGACGACTGACTGCCAGTCGCTCTGCGGTTCGATGCAACAGGTCCTCGATTCCCGCAGGAACTGAGAATACGCCAACGCGACGCAAACGGCGAACCGTGTACCAGCCCAGAACGGGACGCCAGGCAAAAGCAAAGACGCCGCAGCACCAGATCGCGACCAGCGTATTCAGCCACGGCCTGACGAACGTTTCCACAGTCGGCCACCCAATCGAGATCGACGCACGGTCTTCACGCGGCAGCGACACCGGCGCCGAGAATTCGTCTGCCGGTGCAGGTGACCGCGCGACTGATTCGCGGGCCGTTGCCGGCCTCGCAGGTCGCATGGCGGCTGATACATCGCGAATCGCGGGAACCGTCGGAAAGGTCGGCGCGTCCGGGCGCGGAATGATGAGCCAGGTGACGGCCGGAACCAGAACGATCGCAGAAAACCCCGCGAGGAGCACCAGGTATCGCGTTGCAGCCTTCGACTGCCGCAACTGGCGCTGCAGTACCGCGGCCACCATCGCAATCAGCACGAATTGCCAGAACGAGTGCAGAAGCACCCACCCCAATCGGTCCACGGTCGCGGCAGAGATCGTCAACGAATTCATGACTGTTTCCCCTCCATCTGTTTGAGGAGTTTGCGCACTTCATCGAGCTCGTCGGGGGTCGCCCGGGTCGACGACAACGCCTGCATCACCAGACTCATCGCCGACCCGTCGTAGACCTTTTCGATCAGGTCCCCGAGAAGCCGCTTGCCGGCTTTCTCGCGACTGAGCGCCGGCCGATAGACGTGCGGCTGGACCGTTTCGTCGCGTTTGACCAGCCCCTTGTCGCGCATGACGGCCAGCATTTTGACCGTCGTGGAGTAGATCGTGCCGTTTTCGGCCTGCAGACGCTTGTGAATCTCGCGGACCGGACTGGGCCCGAGGTCCCACAGGATCCGCAGGATCTGCAATTCGACCGGGGTGGGCTGAGTGGCTTCAGGGCGTGG
>JACQFH010000493.1 GCA_016200145.1 Planctomycetia bacterium
CACGACGTGGCCGTCGTCGTCGATCGCGTCACGATCGCACACGATGCCCGGAAACGCATATCGGAATCGATCGAAAAGGCACTCGACCTGGGGCAGGGCTGGCTGCATGCCGTCCGCATTCTTGAAGACCGGCCCGAAACCGACTGGCCCCTCGAACGGTTCAGCCTGCACCGCACCTGCCTCACCTGCCTGCGCAGCTTCGAAGATCTTTCGCCCAACCATTTTTCGTTTAACAGCTCGCTGGGCTGGTGCGCCGCGTGCGAGGGACTGGGCACCCAGCAGGGAACGAACCTCACTGCGCTGATCGCCGACCCGCGCCGCACGCTCGCTAGTGGCGCCGTCGCGGCGTGGCCCGATGCCGGTACGAACAAACTGTTCGGACGAATGCTCGCAGCCCTGTCGCGGCAGTTGAAAATTCCGCTCGACGTGCCGTTCGAGCGTCTCGAACCGCGCGACCAGCGCACGATTCTGTTCGGGGCGGGCGATCGCTGGATTTCGCTCGAGGAATCGGGTTCTTCTGACGCGGCGGGCCCGATTCGTTTTCAGTACAAGGGGCTCTATCCGGCCGTCGAAGAAGCCGCGCGCGTCTCGTTCTCGCACCGGTTGAAGCTCGAGCACCTGTCGGGAGAAGTGGCGTGTTCCGCCTGTCACGGCAGCCGGTTGCGCGACGACGCGGCCGCCGTCCGGTTCGGCGGCAAAACCCTGCAGGAAATCTGCGAACTGCCGCTCGGATCCTGCCTTAGTTTTTTCAAAGATATGAAGCTGACCGGCCCCGAGAAGAAGATCGCGGGCGATCTGCTGCGCGAAGTGATGGGCCGGCTGTCGTTTCTCGTCGACGTCGGACTGCATTACCTGACGCTGGCGCGGACGATGCCTACTCTGTCGGGGGGCGAAAGCCAGCGGATCCGGCTGGCCGGGCAGGTCGGCCGCGCGCTGACAGGCGTGCTGTACGTGCTCGATGAGCCGACGATCGGCCTCCATCCGCGCGACAACGGCCGCCTGCTGGGGGCGCTGCGGCGCCTTCGCGACCTGGGGAATACCGTGGTGCTCGTCGAGCACGATCGCGAGGTGCTCGAATCGGCCGATCGGCTGTTCGATTTCGGTCCTGGCGCCGGCCGGTTCGGCGGCAATATCGTGGGGCAGGGGACCCCGGGCGCTCTCAAGCGCATTCCCGAATCGCTCACTGGAAAGTTCCTGTCCGGGCGGGAACAGATCGCCATCCCGGCGACGCGGCGCATCTCGGCCGGCGCCCAGCCGCCCGGCGGCGGCTGGCTCGAAGTTCACGGCGCGCGGCTCCACAATCTGCGCAATGTCGATTTGCGGATTCCCCTGGGAACGTTGTGTACCGTGACGGGCGTCTCGGGTTCCGGCAAAAGCTCGCTCATTGAAGAGACTCTGTCGCGGGCCGTCGCGAAGCATCTGCACAATTCCCGCGAAACGGCCGGCCCCTTCGACAAAATCGTCGGCCTCGAGCTGATCAACAAGATCATCGTCGTCGATCAGCAGCCCCTGGGAACGACCCCCGCGTCGAACCCGGCGACGTACACCGGCGTCTTCGACCACATCCGCGAAGTGTTCACGCGCCTCCCCGAGGCCAAAATTCGCGGCTATCGCCCCGGCAGGTTCAGCTTCAACCGGGCCGGCGGGCGCTGCGAAGCCTGCGAAGGCAACGGCCAGAAGTGCATCGAGATGCACTTTCTGCCCGACGTGTGGGTCGAGTGCGACGCCTGCAAGGGAAGGCGGTTCAATGCCGAGACCCTCGCCGTCCGCTATAAAGGACAATCGATCGCCGACGTCCTCGAAATGTCGATCGGCCAGGCCCATGAACTGTTCCAGAACATTCCCGGAATTCGCGGCATCCTGGCAATGCTGTGCGCCGTCGGCCTCGATTACCTCACTCTCGGCCAGTCGGCGGCCACCCTTTCGGGCGGAGAAGCGCAGCGCGTCAAGCTGGCCGCCGAGCTGGCCCGGCCGCAGACCGGCAAGACCCTCTATGTCCTGGACGAACCAACGACCGGCCTGCACTTCGACGACATCCGCAAGCTGCTCAAAGTCCTGCAGAGCCTGGTCGAGCTGGGGAACACGGTCGTCGTCATCGAGCACAATCTCGACGTCATCAAGACCGCCGACTGGATCGTCGACCTGGGCCCCGAAGCCGGCTTCGAAGGCGGGTGGATCGTCGCGGCGGGGACGCCCGAGGAGGTCGTCCAATACGCACTGGATGGCCGCCGTTCGGCGCGGCGCGGGACGTCGGCAGTCGATGCACCTTGCGGGCGATCGCACACGGGCGAATTGCTCGAGCCGTTGCTGAAACATGGACGCCGCGAGACAATCGAAGTCTTCGACGCGCGGGCCGCCAGCCGGAAGCACGTCGGCGATCTCGATCTCCGCAAGCTGGGTGCCGACGCGCGCATGCCCTGGCAGCTTGACGGCCGCCGCTGGCATACTGTCGACCGGGTCAGCCACAACGGCCGTCCCTGCCGCTGGGAAGGCGCCGCCCTCGAACTGGTGATCGACGCGCTCGAATCCGACCGCGGGTTCGCCCCGGTCAACTGGAACGACCGCAGCGTTGTCGACGTGACCGGCGCCGGCTCGCCGGCGACCTGGTTCCTGCACGCCCTGACCGGCGACGAATGGATCCTGACGCTGAAGTTCCGCGTCCCGCGTAATACGTTTTCCGACACGCAGCTCGTCAAGCAGCTCGCACTCAAGTCGCTTGATGATCTCGACGAGCTGCCCGTGTATGGCCGAGGCGATCGCGTGCGAATCAAGAACGTCAAAGGCGCCTGGCAGGAAGTGTCCGTCACCGTGCACTGGCTCCGCGAGATCGACACCCCGGGATTCAAAGAGTTTTTCGCGCGCGCGGCCGGATCGTACCTGAAGCGCACGCGCGTCACGCCTCTCAATCTCGAAGATCTCACCCCGTGGAAGGTGCTGGGCAAGAAGTGGCATTTGTCGCGGAAAGGGTTCCCCAGCGGCAAGCGCGTCCGATGGGAGCCCGACGTCCTCGAACGGCTGGCCGATTCGCTGATGACTGCCTCGCCCGGTGCGCGTGTCGACTGGAGCGGAAAGCAGGTCGTGTATTTCTATCTTTCCGATTCCGCAGAGCCGTGGGCCACAGTTCAAACCAAGCGCCGTGGCGGGATCGACGTGTCACTGTTCGGAACGGCCGGCCGGTTCGCCCTGGGCAAGATTGCCGGCCTGGGCCGCGAACGGGAAATCGTCTCGACGCCCGGGAAACCGGATCAGATCAAGATCCGCCTCGACACTGCGGCCCACGTCGCCGATCCGGAATTCAAGCGGTTCATCAAAGAGCACGCCGAACGGAAATGAGCTCACAGGCGCGAAACCGTTCTACAAACCCCGCGGGAATGGTAGCAGCCACGCTCAACCTGTGGTTCAATGTTCTGCAGACATCCATTTCCTTCGCATAAACGGCCAACATGAGCACTGCGCAAGATCGACATCCGTGCCCGGTATGCGGCCAGATGATCGTGGTCAACGCCAAGGTCTGCCGTTTCTGCGGCGAGGAATTCCAATCCACGGCATCCGGTGACAAGGAAGGCGACTCGACGGGGGGCGTCATCCCGTACAAGAACCCACCGGCCCTGATTGCCTACTATTGCGGCGTTTTCTCGCTGCTGGCCTGCATTCCGTTTTTCTTCCCGTTGCCGATTGTCGCGTTCGTGCTGGGCCTGAAAGGCCTGAAAAAAGCCAAAGCCGAACCGCACGTCAAAGGCCAGGTCCATGCCTGGATCGGCGTCGTCTGCGGCGCGGTCTTCGGAATCATCGGGATCGTCATCACAGTGATCGCGGTCATCGGGATCATCGGCGCGATGACGCAGAAGGGCCGGTTTTGATGTCTTCCCCCGAGCTGGCACAACTGGAAATGCTGGCGCAGGTCGACGAACTCGTCGACCGCCTGACGAAGTGGGCCGAACACGAATCGGCTTGGGAGCCGCTGCAGCATTGCCGGGCGCTCGTCCGACGACTCTTGACTCGCGTCGAGACTTTGCGGATCCGCCTCGAAGCGCCGCTGATCGTCGCCACGTTTGGCGGAACCGGAACAGGTAAGAGTGCACTCGTCAATGCGCTCGTCGGCCGCGAGTGTACGCGTTCCGGCCGGCAGCGGCCCACGACGACGCGCCCTGTGTTGCTGGCCCACCCGCAAACCGAGCTTGAACTGCTGGGCCTGCCCCTCGACGATTTCGAAATCAGCCGCGTCGACGCGCCGCTGCTCCGCGACGTTGTACTCATCGACTGCCCCGATCCCGATACGACCGAGACCGAAACCGACGGCTCGAATCTCGCCCGCCTGCACCACCTGCTCCCCTTCTGCGACGTGCTGCTGTACACAGCCACGCAGCAGAAATACCGATCGGCGCGGGTCGGCGACGAGCTGGCTCAGGCGGCCACCGGTTGCCGCCTCGTTTTCGTGCAGACCTGCGCCGACCTCGATGAAGATATCCGCGACGACTGGCGCAACCAGCTCGGCGGCCGTTACCAGGTCCCCGACATCTTCTTCGTCGATTCGCTCCGCGCGCTGCGCGAACAGCAGGCTGGGCAGCAGACCCTCGGCGACTTCCGCCGGTTGCAGGAGCTGCTCTCGAACGAGCTGGCCGCCTCGCACCGCACACAGATCCGCCGCGCCAACCTGATCGACCTCGTCCAGGCGGCCCTCGATCGTTGCCGGATGCACCTCGAGGACAATTCTCCCTCGTTTTCACAGCTCGAACTGGCCTTAGAAGAAGAGAAACGCCGGCTGGTCGGCCTGATGTCCGACCGGCTCCGCGGTGAGCTCCTGTCGAGCCGGCACCTCTGGGAGCGGCGCTTGCTCGCGGCCGTCACCGAAGGCTGGGGCTTCACCCCGTTCGCCGCGGTCACCCGGCTCTACAGCAGTCTGGGAAACCTGATCGCCGCCGGAGGGTTGTTCCGTGCCCGCAGCTCGGCCCAGATGGCGCTGATCGGCGCGGTGCAGGGAGCCCGCTGGCTCGATTCGAAACGCCAGGAACGCGAAGCCGAAGAACGCCTCGACCGCGTCGCCGTGTGCGGCCTCGACGACAGCGTCCTGCGCCAGTCAAAGCTCGTCATCACCGGGTACGCACAGGAAGCGAGGTTCGACGCCCGGCTCGTCGAGCAGGGCAACTTCGACTCGCTGCGTCATGAAGCCGTGCGGGTCGAAGAGGAGTTCCTGGGCGACGCCGGCCGAAAAGTTGAAGGCATCGTCAGCGACCTGGCCCGGAAACACTCGGGGTTGGGCGTGCGCTGCCTGTACGAGACTCTGCTCGGAGTGCTTCTGGCGTATATCATCGGGAGACCGGCGTACAACTTCTTCTATGCCGAACCATTCAAGGAAAAACCTCTGCTGCCATCTGACTTTTACATTCACGCGGCCGTGTTCCTTGTCCTGTGGTCGGCGCTCCTCGTGATGGTCTTTACGCGAAGGATTCGGCGGGGGCTGATGCAGCGGATCAGTGAACTGGCGCAGCAACTGGCCGAGAACCGCCTGGCGACGGGCCTGTTCCCCCGACTGGAACAATCGGCCGCCGAAGTGCGGCTGGCGCGCGACCGCCTCGAAGCGCTGTTGATCACCACCACCGAAGTCCGCCGCGAAATCGCCTCCCGTCCCGGCCTCGGCGCGCAAATCGCCCCCATCGTCGTGCTGCGCCCCGCCGCACTGTCGGCGCCGTAGTGCACGCGGTCAGGAGGATGCATGATCGGAGTTGGGAAGTAGACAATAGAAGTTCGAGGATAGGGACGAGATCCTCTCGCCAGTTCGTTATTTTTCTCCTTGTCTCCCCCTCTCCTGGTCTACCTCCCCCCACTCCACGGCCCTATCAGCCACTCTGTCTTCCCGCCATGCCCGAGCCAACGCTGCACATCGTCCTTAACCAGCCCGACATTCCGCAGAACACGGGAAACATCGGCCGGACGTGCGTCGCCGCGGGGGCCAAGCTGTGGCTCGTGAGGCCGCTCGGATTTCGCCTCGACGAGCGGCACCTCCGCCGCGCCGGGATGGACTACTGGCAGCACGTTGACTGGGAAGCCGTCGAGAACTGGCACGACCTGAAAGCGCGTTTGGCCGGGCAAACTTTCTGGTACCTCACCAAAACGGCCACGCGCGGCGTCTGGGACGCCCGCTTTCAACCGGGCGATGTGCTGGTCTTCGGCAGCGAGACCAATGGCCTCCCTCCCTCAATCCTCGCAGAAAGTCCCACGCACAACCTCGGCCTGCCAATGCGCCCTCCCGTCCGCAGCCTCAACCTCGCCAGCGCTGCCACCGCCGTCATCTATGAAGCGCTGCGCCAGTTTCAGGGGGGATCCTTGTACTTCAGGTAAAACTGGCTCTGAAACAGCTCGTCGGGGTCGTATCTGAGCTTGAGCGCGAAGAACTCGTCGGCCTGCGGATACGCGCGGCGGAACTGGGCCGGGGTCGCGTGCAGGCGGTAGGGAAGGTAATAGCGGCCGCCGTGATGCAGCGCGGCGTCGATCAGTTCGCGCGTCAGGGCCTGCATTCGGGTGTCCCCTTCTTCGTCGCGCGGCTGGTTGAAGAGCATCACAAAGGAAATCACCGGCTGGTCGGCGTAACGCAGAAACGAATCGACGTCGGTTTCGATCCCGCGGACGGTCACATTGAGAAGATCGCAGCGATGCCTGGGAATGATAGCCCGCAGATCGACCACGAACCGCTCGATGTTCAGCATCGGAATAAAATACTCGTGCAGCACGTCGGTCGTCTGGGCCGAGCGGTTCTGATAGATTTCCGAGCCTTCATTGAGCAACTGGTTGCGTGAGAAATGCCGCTGGCTGAGGTGCGGCTGCAGGCGGGCTTCAGCCGCCCAGCGCAGCTCTTTGCCATAATCGCTGCCGACCGAACCGCGAAACAGGCTGCGGCGGATGCCGACCAGACCCGGCTCCGAGAGCTCGGGAATCTCTCCATCAGGAGCCCGGTCGCGATAGAGAACATTGAGGATCACCTCTTCGAGAAACTCCGACGGCACGATCCCCATCCGCGCATACACCATCACTGCATCGGGTTGTTGCCGGACTTTTTTCTCGTATGTGGCGATCGCGTCGCCGACAGGAACGATGAACTGCTCGAGCCGATACCGCTCGTTGGGGACGACGCGCAATTCGGCGTCGAGGATGATGCCGAACAGCCCGTATCCGCCCAAAGCCAGCGAAAACAGCTCCTGATTTTCATCGCGGCTGCAGCGGACGATGCTGCCATCGGCGCGCATCAGCCGAAAGCTTTCGACGGACGAGGCGATCGGCGGCCGACCGAACTGCCAGCCGTGGCAATTCACGCTCAGCGAGCCGCCCACCGAAAACGTGTTGTCCGACTGCATCACGCCCACCGATCGCTGAAATCCGTCAAGGTAGGGAATGATGTCCCTCCATCGGGCACCGGCCCCGACGTGCAGAATCTCGCGCCGGGCATCGAATTCCATATGACGAAACGGCAGCATGTTGATGACCAGGCCGCCCGTGTAAATTGTGTGCCCCCCCATGCTGTGCCGCGCGCCGGCGATCGAAACTTTCAGCCCCTCATGGCTTGCGCGTTCGAGCAGTGCGGCAAGCTGGCGTTCGGCCACCTCGACGTCCGGTTCGACCGGAACGACTTCTGCGACGGGCGTCCGATTGAGCCGGCTGACGTCGTCGGCGAAGCCCGCCGGTACCGGTTCGAGCTCGTTGACGTCGCGCCATGCCGTCGAAACAACGTGAATCAACGGCTTCGTCGTAAGCGCCACAATGACGGCGAGGGCGCCCAGGATGGCATACAGCGCGCGACGACGGCGCTTTGCCGCGGAAGCGGCCGGCGGGACGGCGGCAGGATCAGCGCCGGATGACGACATAAGCACTCCCAGAGGCGTAATCCTCCGGCGAGTATAACGCACAGCGAGGGCAGCAGCACGAAGGATGCTACTCCTTCAGGCTGGCGAGGAATTCGGCAAGCGACTTCAGGTCGTCGTCGCTGATCTTCCCTTCAAAAGGTGGCATCCGCCCATCTGGCTTGGTCGCTCTCGGGTTGCGGATGAATGCGATCAGCCATTCGACGGTGTGCTCGGGATCGGCTCCGACCTTAGACAAATCGGGCGCACGGCCCGCCGGAGTGCCGAATCCGCCTCGTCCCGGAGGGCCTCCCGGTGGTCCGCCTGGTCCACCCGACGGCGGTCCGCCCGGTCCAGGTCCGCCTGCGCCGGGCCCACCCGGCCCAGGGCCGCCCGGGGGCGGTCCGCCGGGACCTCCGGCCATCGGCATGCCCGTGATGCGGTGACACCGACCGCAATTGTTTGCGGTGAAGACTTTCTTTCCAGCCGCGTACGGCCCTGTCTCATCAACCGGAGGTTGCCCGGGCTGCA
Source organism: Planctomycetia bacterium (assembly GCA_016200145.1). GTDB lineage: Bacteria > Planctomycetota > Planctomycetia > Planctomycetales > Planctomycetaceae > JACQFH01. The sequence continues at coordinate 8,364 of JACQFH010000493.1, forward strand.
TTCCCGGCTGACCGCCCGGAATCGTTCCTGGCGGCGGGCCCATGGCAGGAGGGCCGGACGGAGACGTGTTCGACGTGCTCGAGCCTTTGTCGCAACCGGCAAGAGCCAGCCCGATTGCCAGGCCAATCGCGGTCAGGATGGATGTCTTTGGAATGCTGGTCGTCACGCGCATGCCGGCCTCTCCATTTGAATTGATAAGAATCAGGTAATGACGATTTATGTCCGCTGGTGTGGTCGACAGATCAGTGGGTCATTGCGTAGGTAACGATGTTAATCCCCAGAGGATACGACCATTTCTCGGAATATTGCTGGAAGTATTCTTTTTCTTCCCCTTCGCGTTCCCAGCCGTCGCCGATGTCGTTGTTGTGACACAAGAGCGCCATCAGGCGTCCGCGGTCGTCGAACATTCCGTAGAAGTGCGGGTCTTCGTCTCCTTCCGGATCGCCGTGCCAGTATTCAAATTTGTCGCCGCGTCTCCAGGCATGGATGCTGGGGACCTGGGGAAGTTGTTTCAAGTCGTAGACGATGTGAAAGATCTCGTGATCGAGTGTCAATTCCCGGGGCGAGCGATCGGGAAAAATCCTTTGCATGACGCTGCGGACGTGCCTCCAGGCCGCTGGCGCCCAGAAATCGTCTGCCATCAGAAAGCCGCCTTTGAGCAAATAGTTGCGGAGCGCCTCGATTTCGGCATCGCTCAAATCCATGTTCTGAACGTTGGACATGTAGATGAAAGGATGGTCGAACAGCTCGGGATCGGTCAGTCGCAAGACTTTGCCGTCGGGATCAACCGCCAGCGACGTCAGCTCATGCAGCCGGAACGAAAAATTCCAGTCGCAGTCAGGATAGTCATTGCGCCAGTGCTCGCCGAATCCGCGCCGGCCGTACGAGTCGTACTGAATGCGGACGAATGTGAACACGTCGTGCTTGAAACTCTGCGGGAACTCCCAGGTGGGATAGTCGCCTCGATCGGGGACGCGGCCGCGGCCGAATCCCGTACCTGCGCCGCGCTGCCATTGCGCGCACAGGATCGACGTGACCGCGAGCATCAGCGCGGCAACGAGTGCCAGCTGCCAGGGCTTTCGCAACGCCACGAGAATCTTAGATAGGGACATGTTCGTTTTGAGGCGATGGCGCTTGAGCAGGTCCCGCCTGCCGGGACCTACTTGACTCTGGCGATTTCGGAATGGTTGAGCAGGTACTTGCGGCGCTGGTCGGCGAAGGCGCGCAGGCTCATGCCTCCGGGCCGGCGGCCGGGGCCTTCCCGCACCTGTTCTCCCTCGCGACGCGGCGTTTCCCCTGGGGGAGCGTCGGCCGCGGCGCGCTGAAAGTCTTCGAACGACTCTAGCTTCTTCGTATCGGCTTCGACCTCTTTCTCGATCAGCGCGCGATACTGGGCGACGACGGGGCCCAGGTTCTTCCAGTCAAGTGATTCCTCGGCAATCATGCGGACATAATGCAGGTACTTCTCGCGCAGGGCGGGGACGGCCAGCAGCTTGCTGCGCAGCGGCTTGCGCGGGTCGTCGAGACCGATCAGCGGGTCGAGTTCGACTCCGATGCCGCGGGGGCCCATTCCCGGTCCGCCAGGGCCACCTGGGAACCCTCCACGTCCGGGACCCCCCTCGCCACCTGGAGCGCCTGGGCGCACAGGGCCGCCCTGGGCTCCGTCCGGGGCGCCCGGAGGAGAACCGCCGGGAGGGCCGCCGGGAAAGCCACCGCGCCCACCACGTCCACCACGTCCGCCGGGCCCACCAAATCCCGGTCCGCCCGCCGGCCGAAACGCTTCGTTCATGTCATGCGGAACGATGTGGAACACGAGCTTGTCGTCGCGAAAGATGCTGTAATCGCTGGCCCGGATCCAGTAACCGTCGCAATTAATCAGCGCACAATCGAGCGCCAGGAATTTCAGGACCCCGTCGATGTCGAGCGTCGGCGACAGCGCAGCTTCCAGGTTTTCCAGGGGCGTTTCCTGCAGCGTCTTGCACAGGGCAATCAGGCCTTTCCAGGCTTTGTCACCGTCGTCGGTTTTCATTTCATAGCGGCGCTTGTAATCGTCGATGTTGTCGCCGACATAATCGAGCCCGCCGCCGCCGCCGGGGCTGCCGCGCACTTTCCAGCGAGTCCCTTTCGTCGACTTGAAATTCTCGGCGAGAAAATCTTTGTTGAACTGCTGGACGTTGGCATACAGTCCCCAGCTCTCGCCATTGATGACGACCTTCACGAAATTGGCCTTCGGGGCCGGGATGTACTTGCGTGCGATGTGCGAGTACAGCACGGTGCTCATGAACGAGGCATCTTCGTGGGCGTTGAGCAGATTCAAGGTCTTGTAACCCAGAAATCGCTGTTTCGAGTCCGCCAGGTCGACGGCCAGGTTGAACGACCGTTTCGACCCGGCGGGTATCATCCCGTACGACGACGCGCCGCGAAAATGCACGCCGACTTTTGGATACTTCTTGCCATCGACCGTCAAGGTGGCCGGTACCTCGACGTCGGTCCGGTGAAAATCGCTGAGCTCGGTTTCCCACTCGGGGTTTTCGAATTCGAGGAACAGAGTGCGCAAGACAGTGGGCTCGTAGAGCGAGGCCGATTCCGGAACCGGTTTCACATCCGCAATTGCGACCTGCGGCCCCGGCTTCGAGGGTTCCACGCGCGGGCCAAACCCACCCGGACCGCCACGACCGCGAGGACCGCCGGGTCCTCCCGGACCAAACCCTCCTGGCGGACCAAAGCCGCCGCCGCGATTGCCGCCGTTGGCCCGCTCAGTCTTGAGAGACTCGCGTGCGGCCAGACGTTCTTCGTTGTTCAGCCAGCCATCGCCATTCTTATCGAACTGCTTGACGAGCTTGCGCTCCTGCCCTCCCATCGGACCGCCCGGTCCGAACCCCGGGGGGCCGCCGAATCCGCCCCCCCCAAACCCGCCCGGCCCGAATCCCTGCGGTTCCGGGAAAACAAATTCCTTTCCGGTGAGTTCGTTCCACTTTGCCTTTTGGGCGTCAGTCAGGACGGCCAGCAGTGCTGCAGGAACCGGCGGCGGCGGGCCGAACGGTCGGCCATTTTCGTCCTGGATCTTGCGAATCTTTTCCTGCTGATCGTCGGAAAGGCCGAGTTGCCTGGCAATGTCGCCGCGATTAAACGTGGCGATGCCTTCGCGCTGCACGCGCAACTGGGCCAGCCGCTTCCGCTGTTTCTCATCAAGCGCCTTTTCAATCTGCTCTTCGGATTTTCGGGCATTCTCTTCCGATTTCTTGCGAATCTCAGCCATGCGCTGGTCGCGTTCTTCCTGGCCGAGGTTCTGGATGTCCTGGAAATTGATCCCCTGGAACAAACCGCGCGTCTGTTCCTGCGCGGCGGCAATCAGGTCGTTGACCTGTTTCTCCTGATCCTCGCTGAGCGCGAGCTCTTTGCGGACTTCCGGAATCCCGAGGAGCATTGCCGTGGGCGACCCCATGGGACCGAAACCCATTGGTCCGCCGAATCCGCCGCCAAATCCGCCGCGACCGCGTCCCGCGCGTTCCTGTGCCGGAACGAGTGCCGAGCAGAGGATCAACAATACAATCGCGCCGAGAAATTTGTTGCGGGACATCGAGGCGTTCCTTGTGCGACGTGCGAAGCGAAAAAATCTCATTCACCTGCCGGACAAGCCGGCAGGGGTCTTCGGTTTATTTTGTTTGTCCGTGTCTAGCCGACCAATCTCATTCACCTGCCGGATGAACCGGCAGGAGTCTTGTCCGCACTCATTCGCAATTTGTATCAGCGCGTCCGTGCCTGTTTTTTGCCGTATTCTCCCGTTGCTCCAGCCCGAACTCTGGCGAGTTCGGCTACGGAATTGCCTTTTCACGACGTGCCTGCCCTGCGAACCTCGACGCTCTGGATGCCTTCCACCTGATTCAGCTCCGTGACCAGGCCCGAAAGACCGGCTTCCGACTTGAGGCGGACGGCGTAGCCCAGTTCCAGAGCGGCCCCTTGTTTCGTCGTCCCCACAGACAACAGTCTCCGACGGACGACATGCCTGTCCAGCGGCGCGGCCAGCAGCGATTCTGCGTCGCGCCCCAGCCCGATGCGCACCGTCAACATGCCATCGACCAACCCGCCGTTTCCGTTCTGCAGGCGATGGAGCCCGACGGCGACGAGGCCCACGGCGGGGACCCCGACCGCGGGAACCAGGTACTGTCCCGATCCCACAGCCATGCCGACGATCACGGCAAAAATCACAAATGCCGTGTCGCGCGTGTCGTCGACCACGGTGCGGAACCGTACGATCGACAGCGCTCCCACAAGACTGAACGCGCGGGCGATGTCGCTGCCGATCACGAGCGAGACCATCGCAATCAGCATGCACAGCAGAACCAGCGTTGCCTGCAACGTGACGTCGTCGGCCTTTTCACGGCCGTGCGAAGCGCGATAGACGACTGCGACGATGCCGCCGAACAACAGCGACAGACCCAGCCGGACCGCCAGCACTTTTATTCCGTTCGGGCCCTGCCCGGCTAGATCGGGTGCGAGCCAGTCAGGCATGGTGGCCGTTCCGCGCGGTGGCCGTCGCCGTCTGCATGCAGTGACGATACTTGGAAACCCCGCACGGAGTCAGTTGCAGCGACTGAATCACCGATTTGAACGGAACCGGTAGCGCGCCGCGAAATTTGAACTCGCACACGACCTGCTCCCCGAGGAAGGGAATCGGAGCGTCGGCCTGGTGCGGCAGCCAGGCCGTCGTGGCGGCGCCGGCCAATTGCCGGTCGAATGTCAGCCGGATCGGCCCGTGTTCAGACGTCCCAACGTATGCCGTTCTCAAATAACTGAGACAGCACACGGGATTCGAACGTCGCTTCAGCAACTGTTGATGAAACCAGTCTCCCTGCCAGTCTGGTCGCGGCTGAAATTGCGACAGGCCAGCCAGGTCTTCAGCGGCGACCCAGGTGCGCTTCTTGCGGACCTGCTGAGCGCGCTTGGTCTTGCGTTCGAGATAGACCCGCGATTCGTCGCCATAGCAGCGCAGTCGGTATTTGCGGCGTTTGTGGCTTCCCAACCCGTGGTAGACGTCGAGTTCGGGCGTATCGCAATAGACAGTGGTCACACGATAGGCGTTGCCGAGTTCGGGAACTGAAAACGGGTCGTGAACGAGATGCGGCGCGAGGGCCGATTCGACCTGGCAGGCCAAGTCGTCCGCCAGCAGGAACTTCATTTCGAACGCCGGTATGTCACCTGGCTTCCACGGGAGCAGGGCCGGGGATTCGGCCTGGCGAACACCAGATGATGAATCAAGAAGGGGTCCTGCTGCTGCGGGGGAGGGCTGACCTGCGCCGTCGGTCATGGAAGGCCCAGTCGCGTCGAGATCTATGTGCATCGTGTCCGCAGCCCTGTTCGTGATTTCCGGGCCCGAATCCCGGGGATTTCGGGCACTTCGATGTCGTCATCTTAACGAAATATTAACGAAAAGGTTGCTCCGACGCAGAAAAAACGCCACAAAAAACCGTTGACATGATCGCTTATGCGTCCGGTTTGTCGCCATCGGCCTGTTCCGGGCGCGGCTCTTTCGGACGACGCCGCTCGCCGGGCGGGGGACCCCGGTCCGGCGCTCCGCGGAATGGCCGCTCTTGGAAATCTGTGAACTGTGGTCCTGTCATTTCGGTCCACTTACGGACTTGCTCCTCATTGAGGATCCGCAAGACCCGGGCGACCAGTTCTTCCCTGGTCGGGCGGGGCGGTGCTGTGCTGCGCTCGCCCCCCGCTTCCCGCCTTCGAGGGCCGGGTTGCCAGTCACGCTCGATCTTGCGAATCGCCTTGCGCTGGTCGGAGGTGAGCTTCAATTCGTCGACGACATCGGGCGATCGAAACGCAAAAATTCCCCCAAATTGCAGTCCGAGCTGCGTCAATCGATCTCGCTGCGATCGAG
>JACQFH010000497.1 GCA_016200145.1 Planctomycetia bacterium
TACGGTAGATCATTTTCCGGGAACAGTACCCGCCGCACCGACAGGCGAGTTAGCGAATTCTTTCGCTTCCAGACTAGCGAATTCTTTCGCTAACGCAAGTCTGCAGGCGAGACTTTTCGCCAGGTCTCCTGTTGCCTGACCTACTTGATGCTGGAATTCATCTGTGACTTTTGGGATAGTTCCCGTCTCTCTCCAATTCACGAATTCCGTCAGCGTCAGGTGCGTGTATGGCTGCTTCGTTTCCACGTCGTGCTCTGGTCAGTGTCAGCGATAAGTCTGAGCTGGTGCCGTTCATCAAGGGGCTCGTCGGGCTCGGATTCGAGATCGTGTCGACGGGGGGTACGAGGCGGTTTTTGCTCGAGCAGCAGGTGCCGGTCATCGACATCTCGGAATACACTGGCTTCCCCGAGATGATGGACGGACGCGTGAAAACGCTCCACCCCCGCGTTCACGGCGGCCTCCTCGGGCGACCCGACCTGGCGGAAGATGCGCATTCGATGCAGGAACATGGCATCCTGCCGTTCGAGCTGGTCGTGTGCAACCTGTATCCGTTCGAGGCAACGGTCGCCAAACCGAACGTGAGCGTCGCCGAAGCGATCGAGAACATCGACATCGGGGGCCCCAGCATGATCCGCTCGGCCTCGAAGAATCACGCCTACGTCGGCGTCGTCACCCGGCCCAGCCAGTACGCTCGCGTGCTCGAAGCGCTGCGCGCTGGTCCCCTGCCGGCCGAACTGCGCGTCGAGCTGGCCGCCGCGGCGTTCGAGATGACCGCGCGATACGACCGGGCGATCGCCGACTACATGGCGCGCATTTCATCCGGCGCGACTGATACCGCGGGTGAGTTTCCCGCCACGCTGTCGCTCTGCCTCTCTCGGAAACTCGAATTGCGGTACGGCGAAAATCCGCACCAGCAGGCGGCGCTGTATGTGGAAGCGGCGCCGCCGGCGGCGTCGCTGGCCGCCGCCGAACAACTGCACGGCAAAGAACTGTCATACAATAACCTGCTCGACCTCGACGCGGCACTGAACCTGGTGAGGGAATTCACCGACCCGGCCGTCGTCGTGCTCAAGCACAATAATCCCTGCGGCGCGGGAATCGGGACGACACTCCAGCAGGCGTTCGAACGGGCCTGGGCGGGCGATCCTGTGAGCGCGTTCGGCTCGATTCTGGGATTCAACCGGCCTGTCGATGCAGACGTCGCTGCCGCGCTGTGTCTGCCCGACCGGTTCGTCGAGGCGATCATCGCCCCGGACTACACCCGCGAAGGATTCGAGGCGCTGACGACGAAACCCAAATGGAAGGCGAACGTGCGGTTGCTCAAGTGCCCGGCTCTCAACGACCCGCGGCCAGCGGGCCGAGACTATCGCCGCGTATCGGGCGGTCTGCTCGTGCAGACAACCGACGAAGGCCGCGATCCCGAAAACGAATGGAAAGTCGTCACGAAGCGTCAACCGACCGAGGCCGAACTGAGCGACCTGCGGTTTGCCTGGAGCGTGTGCCGGCACGTGAAGTCGAACGCCATTGTGTTTGCAAAGGCCGGAGGCGTGATCGGCGTCGGCGCCGGGCAGATGAGCCGGGTCGACTCGGTGATGATCGCCTCGCAGAAATCGCAGGGGCGCAGCGCCGGCGGAGTAGTCGCATCGGACGCGTTTTTCCCGTTCCGCGACGGGATCGACCTGGCGGCCAAAGCGGGAATCGCCGCCGTGATTCAGCCGGGGGGCAGCCGCAACGACGCCGAGACGATTGCCGCCTGCGACGAGCACGGCATGGCGATGCTGTTTACCGCCCGCAGACATTTCCGGCATTGAGAGGCGACTGACGACTCTGTTCCAAAGTCCGCCTCCGATAGAATCACGAGAGCAGGTGGATCAGGCAGCGGCGCGACGCTCTTCGATTCCCGAATTCGCCAGAGCCGCGATGCGACCCGTAAACAGATCAAGCAGCGTTTCGGCGTCCGCCAGTGAAAACAACTGGCGATCGCACCGCACGGCGACCCGCATCCGGTCGGAGGCGTGCCAGACAGTGAATGCGGCACGGTTCCCGGCGGGCAGCGGCGACGCCGAATTCGCTTCCCGCAGCACGATGTTCCCGAAGATCGGCTCGCCCGCGGTCGTCGTGGGAAAATCGCCCCACGCCGCACGCCAGGGATCTCCCACATTCGACAGTACCACCGTCGAGAATTTGGACGGTCGCCGGCTCAGCCAGGGCACGAGACCGGGTATGCGACGGAGCAGGCCCAGAGTCATGGGGAGCAATGCGGGCAGTCCGGAGGCCCTCAGGAAAACTCCCTCGTCGTGAATCGACTGCAACAGGGCTTCGGGATTGGCAAGTTCGCTTGCGTCGCGACTGCAGTACCAACCCGTCATGACGTTTGTCGCCGGGACCCGGTCGTGGTTGAGATTGCGCATGCTCAGGGGGATCATCTGCGACAGCCGCCCCACCGGCGCGTGCGGTGCGTGCCGGAGGTTCCAGTCGCGCAGCACGAAAAACAACTCCCGGATCAACAGGTCATTGACGGTCACTCTTCGCCGCCGCGCGAGGCGACGCAGATCGAGCAACACGCGTGCGTCGAGCGTCCGGGTGAGACTACCGGCCAGTGTCGATCGCCGCACTTCGGCGCCGGTCGGCACAGGAGCCGCCAGAGTCGTTGCCGGGCGAAACAGCAGCCTGATTCCGATTTCGACGGCACGACGAAAGAAGTTACCAATCGTCACGCCGGCCGGGATGCGAATCGGAAACCGGCCTCGCTGCCGGAGCCGCTCGGGCTCCAGTGGAGTCAGCCCCTGCACGTCGCAGCCGTTGCCGTCCGCACAATGCGCATATCCGGTAAACAGGTCCGACAGGAACTGAATGGCCCCGATGCCGTCACAGCAGGCATGGTGGACAAACACCAGCATCCGCGACTGTCCCGCGCCAACCTGCACATGGAATCGCACTCCAGCCTCGACATCCAGGTTGATGGCTTCGTCTTCACCCACCTGAATGGCTTGATCAGCATCCTGCCAGATCACCTGTGGTTCGACAGTTCCTGACTGCGTCCAGCGCGACAGGCCCCAGCGGCGACGCTCGAGTCGAGCCGTGAGCAGCGGATGACGCGACAGGGCCACCCGCAATCCGGCCTCAAACGCTCCGCGGTCGATTTCCCCGGCGAAATCGAGATCGAGGGCGAACGTCTTGCGATAGAACGGCTGATCGTCGGCGAGCAGGAACTCTTCCAGCGGCGCAAGCGTAAGGGGAAACAGTTCCGGCATGGCGCTTCGTGTCGACGGATGGCCCGGCCCCGCGACAACACACCAAAACCCCCAGGCCGTTGTGGCGGGTTCGCCCAAGTTATCGGCGCACCGGATTCACCTGCTTCAGGGGGATTATCCGGTGCGCTAGACAACGGCACCGCCCCCACGGGGATCATGACGATTCTGCCGGCCGTGAGGGTCCGACTGGGCAGGTCGCGTGCCGCTCATTCCCGGCCGACCTCGGCCTCTCGGTTCGACAACTTCAAAGTCGGCTCGAAAATCGATCGAGTCACGGATTGCGCACGGGCCTCGACCAGTTCCACCAGCCCGATGTCGTTGTACAGAACAAAACACATGCGGCGCATTCCGAACGCTTCAGAAGGCGCCGGTGTGCGCACGACGAAAGCGTTTTCTGCGGCGGCGCGAGCGACTCGGTCATCAAAATCAGAACAGATAAAGCAAACATGGTCCGGTCGGCGCATCTGTGTGGGTGACGGTGTGTTCGAGTCTTGTGATTCGATCAATTCGATCCGGCCTCCCGGGAATGATAGAAACGCCACGACGACCCGGTCCGCCGCAACCGCCGTCGGGCCGAGTTCCACTCGAGCGCCGAATCGTCTACACCAGTCCGAGATCGATTTCTCGATCGTCGGTACGCGGTAGGCGGTGTGGTGCAGTTCCAAGGCAGCAGTCGACATGTGCGACCTCCTCGATCAAAGTTCTGAATGCAATTTCGGGTTGTCTGCGGGAATTTGGCGCTGGGGATCACCCCGCCCGACGGACGCCGTCGTCGCATGGACCTTCCCAGGCAACGTATGCGGGAAGCGCCAATTCGCCGGGCCGATCGTGTTCCAGTGTTCCCTGGCCCGACTCGCGAAATCCGTGGCGCTGCAGGAATTCAAGAACCGGGACGTTTCGTGGTCCTGCCACGTATTGCGCAGTCAAGCGCGTCGCTCCCCGAGCTTCGACGATTGTCCGCAGGCCGTACAGCAGGGCCTCTTCCACTCCGCGTCCCAGCGCTCGGCAACTCAGCAGCAGCGTATCGATCCGCAATTCGTCCGTCCGGCCCGGGTCAGAGTCCAGAATGCAGGCCCCCACCAGGCCGTAGTCGCCAAAGCGATCTCTCGCCTGGATCACATAGATACGCAGATCACGACCCAGCGCCTGGATTTCGGCCAGGCTGCGACGTTTCAGCGACAAGTTGAACTGGTTGGTCTTCTGCGTCAATTGAGCGACGCGCGCCAGATCCACCATTTCGGCCGGTCGCATCTGCACGACCAATTCCAACGACTTCAGGTAAACGTGCATGTCGATCGCCCCCGCGCGGCTCTCCTGTCGCAGGTGCTCCTGCTGCATCATCGCGGTCCTCAAGCCGTCTTCCGCCGTCACGACCGGCGTGTCGAAGCACCACAATCGAGAGAGAGTCTGGCAATACTCCGCCGCGTCGGGAGGCAATGGCACGACGGTGACTCCGCCCGCATTCGTTTCAACGTCCAGCCGATTCGCGGGGTCGTCATCGACGAATACGAATGCATCCAGACCCAGATTCAATTCCTGGGCCAGCTCACGCAGGTTCTGCGACTTCGGCTTCCAGTTGATCCGCGCAGTGGCGAAGTCTCCTCGTTGCAGAATCATGTCTGGATGTCCTTCGATCATCCGCCAGACGTCATCAGCATTGTTGCGGCTGACGAGTACGAGCAGGATTCCACGGCGTTTGATCTCGAGAATCTGCCGCTGGAAGAGCTGGAATGCACGGCCAGGGTGGTCAGGCCCAAGGTGCACGCCATGGATTCCATCTTCGCCGATGACGCCTCCCCAGAGGACGCCGTCTGCGTCGAGAGCCAGAACCTTGGCGGGCGCCTTTCGATGGCTGCGAATGGTGCGCGCAATCTCGATCCCCAGGTCACGATAAACCGCGGCCGAATACGGTGCGCGCGCTACGACTTCCATTTCGCTGCTGCGTGATGCGTCGATCCCCAAACGCTCCACGATCGCCGCGAAGTCAACCGTCTCGACGCCCGCGATCTGTCCCAGGCGCGTCTGCCAGGACGTGCGGAAACGATCGACTGTCTGGCGATCGACGCCGAAGAACGCGGATACGGCGGCTGGCAGCGTGGCCACGACCAGAGCTCCCGGAGACCGCGCGGCAAACCGCGAGATGGAGTCGAGCAGACCACCCACCGCTTCGTCGTGCATCTGTTCCGGCCCGTCAAGAAGGTCTTCGGGACGTACCAAGACCACGTTGATGCCCGTCTTGTTGCGGTCGAATGCACTGTCAGCCGCCAGCAGCGCTTGCGGCACCTGATTGTACGCTGCAAACTCAATCTGAACCGGGATGCCAAACGCGCTTGTCCAGAGCTTCAGTGCGGCGGCCAACGGTTCTGCCGTAAATGTGGCCGCGATCACCACCTGCACAGGCTCTCCAGATTTGGCAACTCCAGCCGTGCTGCGCTCCGACAGTACGCGGGTCATCAATTCCCGGTCGAATAGCGGCAACAATTCGGGATTGTTCGGCGCCGACGGCATCGACGCGACTGGAGGGGCGAAGGATCGTTTCTTCCGAACCAGGTCCACGATCGCAGGTATCGAGCGCAGGGCGCCCGCTTCAGCGGCCGTCACCTGGACGCCCATTCGCACGTTCAGACTGGCGGCGATCGCCATTTGCGCCAGCGAATCCCAGTCGGCCGCGTCCTCGGCCGATAAGTTTCCGCAGACGTTCGCCACGGGCATCCCCAATGCGTCGGCGACCAGTTGGCGGATCGATTCCTCTTCGTCCGGCCGTACACCGCCAGGTACAGGATCTACGCTCGCGACAAGCGACGCCGGCGACCCGTCATTTCGGGCGGTTGCGGCATCCGACCGCTTGCGGAGGAAGATTGCCGGGTTCCCCCCCCAGATTTCATTTGCCGGAATGACGGTAAAGGGAGCCACCACGCTCCCCGCCTCAACCAGCCCGTCGGAGCCAATCTGGACGCCCGGGCCGATTCGCGATTCACCCCCGATCACGACGCGGGGACCGATGAAAATCGGAGATGACGCATAGGCTTGGACCCCGTCCGGCAACATCAACAGACTGTGGGCGCAGATCCGGACGCCGCCTCCGATGATTGCCTGCTCGCCGATCTCGGTCAGATCGGGGTCGTAAATGTATCCAAAAAGCGTACTGTCGCGCCCCAGATGGGCTCGCGGTGAGTATGCCAGCACGACGAGCCAGCGCACGAGCGGGATGAGCTGCAGACAATGCGCCAGCGGCAACGACCGCACCAGAAAGCCCCGAAAATACCAGCCGAAGGTCGTGAGCAGGCTGAACCAGACGCGAAAGCCGTCGGACGTCGTGGCACGTTGCGGTTTTCGGTTGCCTGCCAGGTAGGCCACCTGGTTATCGAACGCGAAGATTGCCAGCGTCAGGATCAGCCACGACAGATAAAGCAGCGGCCCGGCGAGCATCCATCCGACTGGCGAAAGCGTTGCGGAAATCGACGTGCATGACATGAATCCTGCCAGCGCCAGTACCGCCAGCATCGGACAGTACATCATGTAAAACAGGCCCCAGGCGGCCAGTGCGATGCGAACGGTCCAGTGCATGTCGTCTTCCCTGACAGAATGCGATTTATCGTCGATGGGTATCGTCCCCACACCGCTGCACGCTTAAGTTGCGAAAAACGGTCCGCTCTAGCTTAACGTGCGCGGCCGGCAGGGCACTTATAAACAGCCAGGTTCGCCATATCCGCAGATTCAACATCCGGACAGGGCATATCGGGTCCTAGCGATTCTGCCGGTCGCAACGAGAGTGACAACCGTCGAGCACGGCAGGGGGCAAGAGGCGCGCATGACAGACCGGGCATCGGAGGCATGTTCTGCCGATATGTTCTGTAACTGGTTTGACTGCGGCGCGGCGCTTACGGGTGGCTCATGCTTGAGCGATTTTACCAGAGATTCAGCCGGCACACGGTGGCTGTGGTATTGGCGACCTTGCCTTTACTGA
>JACQFH010000498.1 GCA_016200145.1 Planctomycetia bacterium
AGCTGAAACGGTGTTCGAGGTACTCGTAGGCGCTCGTCACCCGCAACTGCATGAAGAACGGGATCCAGACCAGCGTCACCACCGCCATGCTGAGCGGAATCGCCAGGATCCCCAGCGACATGCCGATCCCGTGCTTGATCATTTCGCCCGGGGAACCCAGGTAAGAAATCGTGGAAAACAGCGTCGCCAGAATGCTGAGGCCCACGGCAAACCAGGGCATCCGCCTGCCGCCCACGAAATAGTCGTCCACCGTTTTTTGCTTGCGGCCGAACCACAGGGCAATGCCGAACGTCGTCAGCATATAGACGGCGATGGCGGCGTAATCGAGCGCTTCGAGCCCAGATTTGAGCGGTGCGGCGTTATCGGGCACGATTGGGCTCCGGTCGATTGGGAGCCGTCATTATGCCGGAACCTTGCCGGGCGGGCAAACCAGTGCCCTCCGGGATTCGTCGGAACTGTCAGGTGGGCTTGACTTTCGATTCGCCCTGCACATATATTGAATTTTTGATGGATGTGCCGATTAGCGAACGGGATTCGACGCTAACCGGCTTATGAAATCGGAACATCCGGTATGCCGCCGACTTGGTGTCATGTCGATGGACAGGGAGGTCAGATAAGTGACAGTGAATATCAGTGCGTGCGTTTTCAAAAGACGCTCACTCCCACCCCCCGACCCCGCCGCAGGAAAGACCAACGACGTTAGTGTCCCTCTGAACAGTCTCCTCAGACGCGTTGTGTAATTTCCCCGCCGCGCAGTGCGGCACCGAACACCCTCCTTGAAAACCTACCAGCCGGCGTGCGACCGTCGCCGCCCGAGTTCCCGCGTTTTGTTTTGAAACGGCGTGAAGCGGCGGCGTTCGACTCCTTCGTTCCGGCATTAATCGACAACAGGAAACACCCAAGATGGGCTCAACCGAACAATCGCGCCCAGTGGCGAATTGCCGCGACGCACAGGCCAAGGGCGCAGCAGCCCCCCCCTCCGCGCGCGCACCACGGCGCGGTGCGGTCGCACAACTGTTGGTCGTCGCGCTCATCTTGCCGGTCGCCGCACTCGGAACGATGCTGGCCTGGAGCGGGAAATTCACGTTTTCGAAGAAGCGGGACGTCGTCATCGAGACAGGGGTCGTCAAGCGCGGGATGCTGGAGGTCAAGGTCACCGAGCGCGGAAACGTCGACAGCGCCAATAACCTCACACTGCGGTCGCAGGTGGAGGGAGGCCTGGGCACCACGATTCTGAAAATCGTCGACGAAGGAGCGATCGTCAAACCGGGGCAGGTTGTCGTCGAGCTCGACTCGGCGAAGCTTCGGGAAGAGCTGCTCGCCCAGCAGATCAGGCTCGACGCCGCGGTGGCGGCCCTCAAGAATGCAGAAGCCGACTGCCACATTCAGCAAATGCAAAACGAAAGCGACGTGGCAGCCGCCGAGCTCAAACTGCACCTGGCCCGCCTCGACCTCATAAAATACAGCGAAGGGGACTATACACAGGAACTGCGGATTGTCGCGGGCGAGATCAAGATCGCCGCAGAGTACATGGTTCGTGCGACCGAGCGCTGGGGCCTCACAGCGCAGTTGTTGCGAAAGGGGTACACGACCACCAAAATGCTCGACGCCGACCGCGTCGCGATGGCCAAGGCCAAAATCGATCTGTCGGCCGTCCGTGAAAAGCAGCACGTGCTCGAGGGTTACACGCATAAGCGCCAGATCGCCGAACTGGAGGCCAACGTGGCCTTCCACGAGCGCGAGATCGGCCGCGTAAGACTGCGCTGCGAGGCGATGTTGACGCAGCGCGATCGTTCGCTGCTGTCTCGCAAACGGACGCACCTTCTCGAAAACGAACGTCTGAAAAAGATCCAGTCGCAGGTCGCGGCCTGCACAATCCGCAGTCCCCGCGAGGGAATGGTGGTCTTCGCCAACATGCTCGACGGCGGGCGCAGCGCGCCGACCCCGCTGATCTACGAGGGGGCCACCGTTCGCGAGCGCCAGCCGCTCATTCAGCTTCCCGATCTGACAAGAATGCAGGTCAACGCCCGCGTCCACGAATCGAAAATTGCCATGCTGGAAAAAGGGCAGGAAGTCACCGTTCAAGTCGACGCTTTGAAAGACGAGGTCTTCCACGGCGTGATCGACCAGGTGGCCCTCGTCCCCAACTCGGCAAGCTGGCCGAACGTGAACCTCAAGGAATACATGACCTCGATCCGCCTGACCGACGACATTGCCCGATTGTCGGCCCTCAAACCCGGCATGACGGCGGAAGTCGAAATTCTGGTCGATCGCCTCGATGCGGTCGTGCAGGCGCCGATTCAGGCCTGCGTCGAACGCGGGGGCCGATATTTCGCGTGGGTCGTCGACGAGGAATCGGAATACAAGCGCCACGAAATCAGGCTCGGCAGGTCGAATGAGACCGAGACCGAAATTCTGGATGGCCTCGCCGAAGGGGATGCCGTCGTCCTGAATCCGCGGGGCGTACTCCCCGAACAGGTCACTCTGCTCGAACAGGAAATCGCGCTGGTCGACGAATCGATCTGGGCGCAGCCGGCGGCAGCCCGTCCGCGTCCCGCTGATCCCGCACCCGCCCGGCCCCGCGAAGGAGACGTGAAACCGAAAGCCGAAGAACCGCCTCCGCGGTCCCCCGGCGCCCCGGAGCCGGCTCCGATTCTGATTGTGGCGTCGTTGCCCGAAACGGGGAAACCGCAGAGCCAGATTGTGAACGACCCGATGGCGGTTTTCGATCGCCTCGACCAGAATCACGACTCGAAGGTCTCGGCCGCCGAACTTCCCGATCCGATGAAACCGGTCATGGAACGTCTCGACACCAACGGCGATCACATGATCGACAAGGAAGAATGGAAGAAGGGCACGTGCACCGTCCCACCGCCCCGCAGCGAATTGCCGCGCGAGCCCGCTAAGTCCCCGTAACGTGTAGCCGAACTCGCCAGAGTTCGGCCACTGTGCCTGGGTGGCTGGCGCGGAATTCTCACGAATTCCGCCACTCACTCCGTGTACAGCGGCTCGTCGCGGCGGGCCGGCTTCGATTCAGCGGGCTTTGATTCGCTTGCGCGAGTCTCCGCGGAAGCGGCGTCGCTTGATTTTGCCTCGTCGACGGCTTCGCCCGCCGATCGAACCGAGGCTCGACCGACCTCTTCGGCAGGCCACAGCGTGCAACCCCCGGCGATCAGCCCCGACAACAAGACCAGCAGCAATCGAAAGCGGATGCGAATCATCAGACCGGCTCCGGAGGTGAATTGGGCCGGGATCGTCGGCAATTGGGGACAGGCTGTCAAGCCGGCTTTTGCGGCCGGCGGGGCACGATCAGGCTGGCGATCAGCGTCAGCACCGGTGACCCTGTCTGATTCAACGTGGCGATTTTGAGCCGCACCAGGCCCTGGTCTTTCCGCGACAGCGACTGCCTGATCTCGAGTACTTCGAACTCGACGCGCAGGCTGTCGCCGGGCCGCACCGGTCGATACCACTGAAACTCATCCAGACCACTGCCCACCAGTCCCCCGGCGATCTTCAATTCGCTCTCGACAATCAGCTTGATCGTCAGCGCGGCGGTGTGCCAGCCGCTGGCCACCAGTCCGCCAAAAAAGCTGCGCGCGGCCGCGGCTTCGTCCAGGTGCTGCGGCTGCGGATCGAACTGCGCGGCGAACGACTTGATCATCGCGGCATCCAGGGTGACGGATTGCGACGTGAACGCCTCGCCAGCCTGAAAATCCTCCAGGAACCGTTCAATCGCCATGGGGTCCGCCTCGGGGGCCGCTATCGGCAGGTCATGCCCGCCCTCATTTCAGAACTCTTTCGAATCCGCCAACGTCGCGTCACATTCTGTTGGGTTGGAGAACGCCTATTTACGCGCCTCTTTCTTCAGGGCGCGACCGGCCAGCGTACCGACTGCGGCGCCGTTCCAGACGGCCGGCTGCCCGTTGACGAACACGTGCGCGAGCCCCCGCGAATAGCGATGCGGGTCGTCAAACGTGGCCTCGTCGGCGAAGGTCCGGGGATCGAACACGACCACGTCGGCAAAGTGGTCGACACGCAAGTAGCCCCGATTTGGAATGTGCAGAATGTCGGCGGGCAGGCCGGTGGAGCTGCGGATCGCCACTGCGAGATCGATCGTTTTTTCGCGGAGCGCATAGTACCCGATTTTTCGGGAAAACGTGCCGTAACTGCGCGGATGCGGGCGATCGCCTCCAGGCAGGTAGGCGCGGCCGTCCGACGCGGTGGCGACCCAGGGAACAGTCATCACGTACCGCACGTCGTCTTCATGCATGCTGAAATTGACGATCGCGGCTCCCCCGCCGCGGGTGATCTGGGCCACGAGCTCAACCGGCTCGATGCTCTCCTGCCGGGCGATTGCCGCGATCGTCAGCCCGGCCCACCGCGGAGCGGGAGCGTAACGCGCAATCTTGATCCGCTCGCCGTCGTCGCAGCGATGAACCGCCTCGGCGATTTCAGAGCGCAGGCGGGGCGACTGACCGGGGTCGTCGAATCGGGCAAGCAGCGCTTTGTGTCCTCCCGCGCGGGCCCAGGCAGGAATGACCGTTGCTTCCAGTGACGTGCTCGACGCGATGTAAGGATACTGGTCGGCGGTCACCGTCTGGCCGGACTTTCGGGCCACTTCGATCTGCTCCACGGCGCGATGGACGAGTCCCCAGGCGTCGCGGCCCGTCGATTTGAAATGCGAGATGTGAACCGGCAGCTTCGCTGCGCGTCCAATGTCGAGCGCTTCCTTGACGGCCGCCAGCAGTTCCGTCCCTTCGTTGCGAATGTGGCTGGCATACAACCCGCCCTCCTCGCCCACCACTTTTGCGATTTCGATAAGCTCGGCCGTATCGGCGAACGAGCTGGGGACGTAGATCAGCCCGGTCGACATCCCCCACGCTCCATCGCGCATCCCGCGCCGGGCGAGCTCCTGCATTTTGGCGATTTCGTCGGCCGTTGCGGCGCGCTGAGCATTGCCGATCACGGCTTCCCGCAGGTTTCCCTGCGGCACCAGGTGTGCGACGTTGGTTCCCGCGCCGGCGGCGTCGATTTTCTCGTAATAGGCGGCCACTTCGATCGGCCCCGAGCCGCAGTTGCCCGTGACGACCGTCGTGCACCCCTGCATCAGGAAGTTGACGTTGGCCCGCGTCAGCCGGTCGACCACCTGCCCATCGCTGTGGTTGTGCAGGTCGATGAAGCCCGGCGCCACGACGAGCCCGCGGCAATCGACTTCGAACCCGACCTTTCCGGTTTCGAACTTGCCGACCGCGACGATGCGGTCTCCTTTGATGGCGAGATCCCCCGCGACCGGCGCACCTCCGCCACCATCGTGCAGTGTTCCGCCGCGCAGTAGGATGTCGGCGTCAATCGGTTCCGCCCTGAGACGTCGTGCAGGCAGCGTCCCAAGAACCAGCACCATCAGCCAGGTCAGGCAGATCGTTCGCCGGCAGAAGCTCGCATCGATTTTCATTCGCCGCTCTCCAGATACAGCCGATGTTCCGCGAGATAACATTCGACCGCGCGGGGGGTCAGAAAGCGAATGCTGCGGTGCTCGCGGACCCGCAGACGGAGATCGCTGGATGAAATGTCGACAAAGGGGATCGTCACGTGATGAATTCTCTCGATCACG
Organism: Planctomycetia bacterium; assembly: GCA_016200145.1. Taxonomy (GTDB): domain Bacteria; phylum Planctomycetota; class Planctomycetia; order Planctomycetales; family Planctomycetaceae; genus JACQFH01. Next base: position 5,612 of record JACQFH010000498.1, read on the forward strand.
CCTTTCCCGGAAAGAACATCCGGCGGCGCAGGTCGTCCTTCCCCCCGGTTGACCACGGCGAGTTCGGCCAGCTCAAGGATCCGTTCGGGTTCGCGCCACGTTGTGAAGTCTCGCAGCGAGTCGGCCCCCATCAGGAAGAATAACCGGGCCGCCGGAAATTCGGTGCGAATCTCGGTGAGCGTGTCGACGGTGTACGACGGAGTGGTCCGCGCGATTTCCCGCCGGTCGACTCGAAACGCCTCGTGGCCGGCAATCGCCAGGTCCAGCATTTCGGCGCGAACCCGTCCCGCCGCAATCGCCTCTGAGACTTTATGGGGCGGAACGCCCGCCGGAATGAACCAGACCTGGTCCAGCCGGCATTGCTCACGGCATTGCTCGGCCAGCAGCAAGTGTCCGTAATGCACGGGATCGAATGTTCCGCCGAAAATTCCCAGGCGCATGATCAGACAGGCAACCAGGATGCGTTGAATCCGCGAGTGCAGCCCGTGGGCTTGGAGCACTTGGATTGATAGAATCGTAACGTGACGTATCGCGAGTCGAAAGCGAATTCGAGCGACGCCCACGTGAAACAGCAGCAATTGTTCGGGCCGGAACCGTTACCCTGGGAAGAAGCCGATCTGGACGATCTGGCCGCGGCGCAGCTCGTCTTCAACCGCCCCGTCGATACGGCCTTCGATTACCTGATTCCCGAGCATCTCCGCGGCCAGCTTCAGCCCGGGCATCGGGTGCTCGCGCCGTTTGGGCGCGGTGACAGGCTGTGCGCCGGTTTCTGCGTGGGAACCTCGCGGCCCCAGCGGCGCGAGGGGCTGAAGTCCGTATACAAACTGCTCGACGACCGGCCATTGCTGTCGGCCCACATGCTCGAGCTCACCCGCTGGATTGCCGATCGCTATTTGTGCGCGTGGGGGCAGGTGCTCGAGACGGTGATCCCGGCGGGGGTGAAGAACCGCGCCGGCACGCGCGAAGTCCTGATGCTGGAGCTAAATCCAGAGACGGGGCCCGCGGAAAATCGCATCAAACTGCCGCCGAAGCAGGCAGCCGTGCTGCAAGTTCTGTCGGCGGCGGGAGAGCCGCTTCCGGCCGAACGCGTTGCCCGCGCGGCAAGCTGCGGTCCCGGGCCGATTACCGCCCTGCGGCGCAAACGCCTGATCCGCGCATTCTCCGCGAGATCCGAACTGGAGGACGCCGACGTCGCCGCAGCCGCCCAGGATCCCAATCTTGTGCTGAACGCCGATCAACAGCGTGCCCTCGATCGAATTCTGGGATCGCTCCGGCAGCAGCAGCATGCCACGTTTCTGCTGTACGGCGTCACCGGCAGCGGAAAGACCGAGGTTTACATTCGCGCGATTCAGGAGGTCGTCGGTTACGGAAGGCAGGCGATCGTCCTCGTACCGGAAATCAGCCTGACGCCCCAGACGATCCGCCGGTTTCGCAGCCGGTTCCCCGCGGTGGCCGTGCTTCACAGCCACATGAGCGACGCCGAGCGCCACCGGCACTGGCAGCAGATTTCAGCCGGCCGAGTCCAGGTCGTCGTGGGCGCGCGCAGCGCCGTGTTCGCGCCGACCCCGCACCTGGGGCTGATCGTGATCGATGAAGAACACGAAACTTCGTTCAAACAGGAGACCGCCCCACGCTACCACGCCCGCGAGGTGGCCCGCCGCCGGGCCGAGCAGGAGAATATTCCCCTGATTCTGGGCTCGGCGACGCCCACTCTGGAATCGTGGCGCCGGGCGCAGGAAGGGCCCGACGAATTACTTACTTTGCCGCGCCGGGTGGAGGGGCTGCCGATGCCACCTGTCGTGATCGTTGACGTGCGGCACGACCCGCTGCGGCGCAAGGGCGCTGCGATCGGCCGCGCGCTGCTGACGGCGATCCGCTCTGCCCTCGAGGCGCAGGGGCAGGTGATTTTGTTTCTCAACCTGCGGGGCTATTCGCCGGTGCTGTGGTGCCGGTCGTGCGGTGCAGCCGTCAAATGCCCGCACTGCGACGTATCGCTCACCTGGCATAAGGAACGCGAGGCCGTCGTCTGCCATTCGTGCGACTACCACGCGGCCCCCCCGGCTACCTGCCCGAGTTGCGGCGCCGCGGATCTGCAATACCTGGGCGTCGGCACGCAGCGTCTGGAACAGGAAGTCCGCACGCGGTTCCCCGGGGCGCCCTGTGTGCGAATGGACAGCGATACGATGCGCAAACCCGGGAGCCACGACAAGGCGCTCGAATCGTTCCGTCATGGCGACGTGCGAATTCTGCTGGGCACGCAGATGATTTCGAAGGGGCTCGATTTTCCAAACGTCACGCTGGTCGGCGTCATCGATGCCGACACGGTGCTGCACCAGCCCGATCTGCGGTCAACCGAGCGCACATTTCAACTGATCGCGCAAGTCGCCGGGCGGACAGGGCGCAGCCGCAAAGGGGGACGCGTGCTGGTGCAGACTTCGTGCCCCGCGGAGCCCGCGATTCTCAAGGCGGCCGAACACGACTATGCCAGCTTCGCGCACGCCGAGCTCGAACACCGCCGGCAGATGCGCGCCCCCCCGTACGAGCATCTCGCGCGGGTCATCGTACGCGGTCCCGACGAAAAAATGGCGCTCGCCGAGACAAGGCGGATCGCCGAGCTCTTGCGAAGTGCCATTGCGGCTGACGCCCTGCCCGTACGACTGATCGGCCCCGCTCCGGCGCCGGTCGCGCGTCTCAAGGGCCGTTATCGATTTCATTTTCAGCTTTCGGCTGCCGGAATTGAACCGATTCAGCAGCTCTGGCACAGTGTCGCAGGCAAGTTCAAGATTGCACCCGAAGTGGAATTTGCAGTCGATATGGACCCCATCAATTTGCGCTGAGCGGTCGTTCCGAGGAGCTCCTGAATGCCTGAGATCATCAGCATCGCCTACTCGCCCCCGGCGGACGTTCAGCGTCCCAAAGACCAGTATCATCGTGTGAGCGCCCCTCAAGCCATGTTGCTCGCCGGGCGGGGAATTGAAGGAGACCGCAAGGCAACAGGCGGGCAGCGCCAGCTCAACATCATGTCGGCCGAAACGCTGGCCATCCTGAAAAACGAGGGCTTCAAGACCGCTCCCGGTGAGCTGGGGGAGCAGATCGCGCTCGCAGGAATCGACGTCGACAAGTTGGCCGAGGGAGCTCGCCTGCGCCTCGGCAGCACGGCCATCATCGAGGTCACGAGACCCGGCGACCGTGGTTGAATCGTGACTCCCTCACAACAGAAAGCAATCCCTGAAACGAATTGGCCGCTCCTTGACGCGCCGGCACGCCGCTTTAGACAATTGGGCCGCCTCGCATTTCGCACCTGAGTTATTGACATGATCGACGCCACCGGAGGCCGCACGTGAATGATGCCGTCAGGGAGGATGTCTCGCTGGGAATTGCCGGGTTTTCGTTTTCCGATCTTTACGAGCCACGCCGCCTGCGCGATCTGCACGCGAAATTCTGGGAGTTCGCTGAGGCCCGTAGCTCAGGTCTCGCCCAGCGGTTTTCGCAGTTTGGCGCCGGAACGCTCGCGAAGCCTGCGCAGTCGGAGCTGCTGATCGATGTCGCGATCGTCGTCGGCGAGTTTCTGGAGCGGCTGTTCGAGATCCATGCCGAGGCCAATCGCCTTCGCGACGAGACGCGCACGCTCGATGCGATCTTCCAGTTCAAGCGAGATTTTCTGCGTGCCCGGGTCTTCAAGAGCCTCGACGAGTCTGCCATCGATGAAGCACAATTTGAGATGTTGGACGCCGACGTCCGGCAGCTGGTCGCCGCGTCGTCTCCTCACGACGACCCCGAAGTTCGATTTGCCATTGCCGCCCTGGCACTTCTCGCCGCCGAAAAAACGCTGACCGCGGGAGAACCGCCTGCGGCCAGCATCGAGCGAGCTCAGGCGATCTGTGCCCACAGGCCAGAGCCCGAGTTGGCCTCCAGGGTACGGAAGGCGCTCGAGTTGCTGGCTGAGTGGTGCGTGCAGGTGCAGGCAGCGCCATCTCGCCACTGGCTCGTGCAGGGCTGGGTCTCGTTCACTCGACCGCACAAGCTCGACTACGAGCAGCTCATCGAACTCGATCATCCGCGCAGCGACCTGCCGGAAGCAACGACCGGGCCCGAGAAGCATCGCCGACTGCGAGACGGTTTTCGCCTGACCGACCCGAGGATGAACCGCAAAGAAGTCTTGCGCGAAGTCGATTACTGCATCATCTGCCACCCGCGCGAAAAGGACTCTTGCTCGCACGGGTTCAAAGACACAGCAGGCGGGCACCAGCGCAATCCGCTGGGAATTCCGCTCACGGGG
>JACQFH010000499.1 GCA_016200145.1 Planctomycetia bacterium
CGACACGTGGGCATAGGCGTAACCGCCGAACAGCAGCGACTGGAAGACGAGCATGCAGGTCGTCCAGACCGCCGGACTTCCCCCGAACCACGGCAGGATGAACTTCCCGATCAGCGGCTGCACCTGAAACAGCAGAAACGCGCTGAGGAATATCGTGGCGGCATACGCGAGCGCCAGAGATCGTGCGGACCGTGCAGCCGTCATCGTCGACTCCACCGCGCCCTCCCCAGGGAACACTCTCCCCTCTCCCCCCGCGGGAGAGGGGCCGGGGGTGAGGGGGCAAACGACCACGCCGTTCAGATCGCAACGACTGCACCGATTATTCAGGCAGTCAGCGTCGCGAAGGCCGGGCGCGGGTCATGCAACCATAGCTCGGATTTCGCTCGGCCGCTCATTGCCCACGGATCGCGTAGCAATCCCACGGATAATACTGAGATACCGTGTACTGCGTCCGCATCGGCAACGCTGCGACGGGTCTTGCGGCCCGACGATACGAGGCCTTACGATGGAATGTTGATGAAGCGACAATTCCTGTTGTTTGTTCTGCCAGCGTGTCTGGTACTGCTCTCGCCCGGCGCGGCCGCAATCGCTGAACGCTCGGCCGCAGCCCGGTCGAACGCCGAGACCGCGGCTCCGTCGCAACCCACTCCACCCGACCAAACCAGCGACTGGCCGCAGTTTCGCGGCGCGGATGGCCAGGGGCATGCCGTGGCAACCGGACTGCCGCTGCGCTGGAATGACAAAAAAAACATTGCCTGGAAGGTCCCGATCCGCGGCACCGGCTGGTCGTCTCCCGTAATCGCCGGCGACAGGATCTGGCTGACGACCGCCATCGTTCCAGAGAAATCGCTGCGCGTGCTGTGCCTCGACGCGAATACCGGCGCGACCCTGAACGACGTCGAGGTCTTTCACAAGGAAACGCTGGGAAGCATTCATCCCAAAAACAGCCACGCCACACCAACTCCCGTGCTGACCGACGATCGCTGCTACGTCCATTTCGGATCGCACGGCACGGCGGCCCTCGACCTCACGGGGCAGATCGTGTGGAAGACCGAGCTCAAGTACTACCACCACCACGGCCCCGGGGGGAGCCCTGTCATCGTTGACGGCGCGGTGATCGTCGCCTGCGACGGATTCACCCGCCCGTTCTACGACGAGCGCACGGTCGAAGGTGTTACGAACCCGCAATTCGTTGTGGCCCTTGAATCATCGACGGGCGAAGTGCGCTGGAAATGCCAGCGCGACGGAGCGCATTCGTATTGCACGCCCCTCGTTATCGAAGTCGCCGGGAGACTTCAGGTCGTTTCACCCGGCGGCAATCGCGTTGTGGCGTACGACACGTCAACAGGAGCAGAGATCTGGAGTTGCCGTTACGAAGGCTACTCGGTGGTTCCGCGTCCCGTATTCGGCCACGGGCTGGTGTTTGTGTGCACAGGATACGACGTGCCCACGCTGCTCGCGATCCGCACCGACGGCCAGGGAGACGTGACAAAAACACACGTCGCCTGGAAGACCAACCAGGCCGTGCCGCTCAATCCCTCGCCAATTCTGATCGGCGACGAGCTGTATACGGTCAGCGATCAGGGGGTGGCAAGCTGCCTGGACGCGAAAACGGGAAAGGTCCACTGGCGGCGGCGCCTCGGGGGAAACCATTCCACGTCGCCACTGTTCGCCGACGGTAAGCTTTACATTCTCGACGAGGTCGGAACAACGCACGTCCTTTCGCCGGGAACGAAGTGCAAGGTGCTGGCGAAGAACCTGCTTCGCGGCAAAACCCTCGCCTCTCTGGCCGCCAGCGGCCGGGCCCTGTACCTCCGCAGCGACACCCACCTCTACCGCATCGAAGACACCGATCCGAAATCGACGCCTGACACACCTGCCGACTCCGACGACCACGGCGAAGCCCAGCGCGACGGCACGCCTGGTAAGTAGCACCTTCTAAAGTCGCAGGCAAACTCCCAATCTGGAGGGGGTCGACTCTCAATGTGGAGGGGGTACCCCACCCTCCTCCACATTGGAAAAACCCCGAGTTTCTTCCAATCTGGAGGGGCTCGTGACCACTGGACCTGTCGCATTGTTCGTCGTACCGTGTCGCAGGGTGTGAATACAATGGCTGGTCGGTATGGCGGCCGTTTGAAAATGAATTTCCGGAGACGTCCCATGCGACAATTCACGTCCGTTCCGTTCACTCGCCGCGAATTCCTGACCTCGATCGCGGCTTCGGGAGTGATACTCGCCGGTGGCGCAGCGGCACGGCGGAGCGCGGCTGCTGAGAATTCGACGGGCTCCCACAAGATCCGCACGTCCAATCATCTGGACGGCGATCTGCATCTGTTCCTCAATCGCGACGAGCTCGCCGTCGTTGATGACGTCGCTGTTCAGATCAATCGCCCGAAAAAACATCCGGGACCGGTGCTCGTCGCCGATCGGCCCTGGGAAGGAGAACGAGCCCAGGCGTGGGGCAGCGTGATCGTCGAACCGGACGGCCTCTTGCGGATGTGGTACTTCGCGTTCAATACGGAGCGCAAGCCGGAGGAACTCGATCGCGGCGGCTACGCCTACGCCGAGAGCCGGGACGGCATTCACTGGGACAAGCCCGATCTGGGAGTTGTCGAGTTTCGCGGCAGCAAACGGAACAATCTGTTCTACACGTGCGCGCCGGACGGCAAAAATCTCGTTGATGAGGAGCTGGCTCGCCGCAACATCGGCCTCCCCGCGATCAGCGAAGAGGGAAAAGTCATCGGCGTGGTCAACAATCTCGACGGCCTGACGGTCGTCCGCGACGACGATGATCCCGATCCGATGCGGCGCTACAAGCTCATCGCCAACATGCAGGACCATCGCATGTGGGCGTATGCGTATCCGGCAAAGTATCCCAATGTGACCAAAGACGACGAACGCCAGGCCGGCACGATCATCGGGCAATACCTCGACACCAGTCCCGACGGCATCCACTGGGCCCGCAGGCCGCGACGGATTTCCCACGGCGCCGGCGGCGATTACATGATGGTGATGCGTGATGACCGCAACCGCCGCTGGTGGCTCAATGAGCGCAGCGCCAAAGGCACAGGCGGACGCAATGCGGCGCTGCGCGTCGGCAAGAATTTCACCGACTGGTCGGAGCCCGAATTGACCTTCGACAACGGCCCGGACAGCGAGTTCGGCAAGCTGTTTGAGTGGCACGGCGGGATGACGCCATTCAACTATGGCAACGTCAATCTCGGCCTGCTCGAAAAGTGGCCCAACGTCGGCCTCGGGGCAACGTGCGAACTGATCTGGCAGCGGGAAGGGGGAACCTGGCAGCGCGTTGCGCCCGGCGTGCCATTCCTCGACGTCGGTCCGGAGGGAGCCTTCGACCGCCTGCTGGCGTATCCGACGCATAATGCGCCGATCCGCCTCGGCGAGACGCTATACATTTTCTACACCGGCGGCGGTGTGAAGACGAATTCGCAGCAGGGCATTCCGATGTCAATCGGCCTGGCGACCGTGCGCCTCGACCGCTTCGCCGGATTGGGAAACTGGCGATCGCGTCGCGTCGGCAGGATTGTCACGAGGCCGGTCATGGCAACGCATCCGCATCTGGATGTGAACGTCGACCTGCTCGAAGCGGCTCCGCTGCAGGTCGCCGTTGTCGCCGCCGACAGCACGCCGCTGCCCGGCTTCAGCTTCGATGACTGCGTGATGCAGTACGACCGGAAGAACGTGTACACGCGCGTCCGCTGGAAGAATCGCGCCGATCTGAGCTCGCTGGCCGGCAACCCAATTCAACTCGCATTCCGCGTCGAAACGGCGATGTTGTACAGCTACCGGTTTTCAAAGGCGTGACGATCATCATAACGACCCCCGCCGGTTTACCCGGCAGGTGAATGAGTTTGCCGAGCTAGACGACACGCCCCTCCCTCCAACTTCTCCCATCTCGCCGGGGCCGGGCTGGGTTTCATCCGTGGCTGCCTGAACCACTCACCAAAAATGGCTGGTCCACGAATGGCACGGGAAACTCACTGATCAGTTGGGCCTCACCGCAACTGGTCGGCGCGCATCCGCCAGCGGGTGCCGCACTTGGGACAGCGGACGTGCATCGACTCCAGCGACGGCGCGATGCCTCTGGCCTTCTCTTTCGCCAGCCTTTTGTCGAGGAAGGACTTCTTGACCATCGCATTGTCGGACTTGGCCTCCATCATCCCCTCGAACTTGCAGAGCGAATTGCGACACTTCGTGCGGTGCATGGACATGACACTCTTCTCCTGCAGAGAAATCGAGCGGGGACCGGCGGAAGCGCGGTCGCGACCGCTTTACGAAGTCTTGAGCCTCAAACGGGGGCCGGTGTCGGTCTCGCGCAGATCGAGGTGGCGCAGCGAAATCGACTTCCCAACTCCCTGGTCGATCGCCAGCACGACGCGCCCCTGGTGCGCAAACGTCTGGTCGCCGGGGAGCAAATGCCCGAACCGCATCCGCAATCGATCATCGCGGCGGATGATCCTCAACACGGCATTGTCGGACTTGGCATTCAACAAGTGCGCCATTCGCTCGGCCGCTCGATCTGATACTTTCAACATGGCTCATCACCTTTCAAAGAGACGGAGAAACTGCAAATCGCATGATTCGGCGCGGCGGCGCCTGAGCTCCGCTACAGCGGCGGCCACTGCTTCGTGATCCCTTCGCGCTCGACCTCCTGCATCTCGCGCACGTTGATGCAGAATTGCGCGGCCACCCAGATGCGGGACTGTTCGGCTGCGCAGCCCCCATCCTGCAATTCCACCAGCGCGCGAAACACCTCTTTCCGCTGCTCTTCCCGCAGGGCCTCAGTCATGGATCTACTGCCTCGTTTCTAAAGACCAGGCTCCCTCGGCATCGCGAACAACAGAGTCGATTCCCGATCTCCGCCAGTCGCACATTCCGATCAGCGGAACCGATAGCCGCACTCGCAGGCCTTTTTGCGAATGTGCATCTGCAATCGACATTTCGGGCACGACTTGTACCAGGGCCTGGTTGTGGGCGACGCGCGGGGCTTGTCTCGCAGTTCGGCCTTTTTTTCTGCTTTGATCCGCGCGAGGCGCCCGGCATCAGCCTGTTCCTGAGCACACTGGGGATGAACGCCGCCCAGCGAGTAGCTGACTTGGCCGCACACCGCACACAACCGTGGCGGCTTGGTTTCCCCCAGGGGGAGCGGTTCAGGCTTTTTGACGTGCATAAGGACCGATTCGACGCTAGAGTGATGGCAACGTGGATGTGAGAGTGCCGCTCAGGCAGCCGGATCGTTCCCCTGTTCGGGGGCCAGGTCTTGTTGAGGAAAAGCTGCGGGAGGACTCGGCTCTCGTCTCTGATCGCGTCTCTCGCGTTTCTTTTCCGCCCGATACTTTTTGTCCTGTTCGCGCTGGCGTTTGGCGTAGGTATTGCGGTTTTTTGCGATGGGAGCCTCCGTGAATTGATTGCCGCCAAAATGCAGCAAGCCGACGTGGCGGGACCCCTTGCAGAGGGGATTCCACCACGTCGGCTTACTCTGTAACGAGCCGTCCGGTTGTGCCGGTTTGCTCTTTATTCAGTCATCCGAAGCGCTGAAGTTCACTCGTCGGTGCTGGAGGAATGCAAATCGCCGATCCTCCACGCATCATCACATTATATCATCGACAGCGTGCAATTGGTAGTTGAATCTTCGACTGGTCGTCGACACGATCGTTCCGCCGGGCAATTCTTCCATGGGGCGATCGTTCCGCGGGCAAACAGGATGCAAGACGAGGCCTGGATGAAAACACAAGGCGAACTGGAAGCGGCGATCGGAGCCGGAATCAACCGCTTCGAGCAGGAATTCATGGGGCGCGGGCCGAAAGAAATTCAAACGCACCTGATCGGCGATCTCGTCGTGGTTCGTCTGCGCGGAGTCCTGACCGCCGCAGAACAACACCTTGCTCAATCGCTGCCGGCCGAGAAGGGGCGCGACCTGCTCAAACAGGTTCGCACGCACCTGGTCGAGTCGGCCCGACCGGTCATGGAAGGCATGGTCGAAGAGGTGACCGGAGGCAAGGTTGTGAGCGTGCACCACGACATCAGCACAATCACGGGTGAAGAGGTGCTGCTGTTCACTCTGGACGCGGCACCGGAAGTCCGCACTCTGAAACGAAGCTGACGAGCTTCGCGTCGACCACGGCGCAGGCCCGCGTTCTTTCGCCAGCAAATCATCGGTTCGTCCACAAGTGCGGCGCATCGGCGAACAGATGCCCGCATTGCACGCATCGATACTCGTCCCGCGTATCGCACATCGGTTCGGCCGCTCCCCGGCAGACGGGGCAAATCAGCCCCAGGTCGGCCTTGTCCCGGGTTCGTCGATAATCGTCGACGGCCGTCGCCGCTGCCGCACGCGACAGGCCTCTGGCAATGTTCCCGCGGCGCAACCAGGCGAGCGCGGCAAGCGCCGCAATTCCGCCGCACGAAACCAAGATCGCGAACAGCCAGTTACTCACAAACGGTCATTCCGACAAAGGCATGCCGGTGCGCTTCCGCGGCTCGGGCGCGGGGCACTTGCGAATATGATCGAGCACGTCTGAAATCTGGGCAGTGGCAACGGCGATGCACGTATCGGCGCCGCCATAGTAGATCCGGAGCCTGCCGGTGGGTTTATCGAGGACCCATCCGCAGGGAAACACGACGCCGTTGACGTCACCCTGGCGCTCGTACGGTGCTTCGGGGGCGAAGATCCACTCGTCGCTGCGGCGCAGGACGCGTCGCGGATCCGCCAGGTCGAGCAAGGCCAGCCCCACGCGATACAGGCAGCCTCCCGGAGTGTGCCGCACGCCGTGATACAGAATCAACCAGCCCTCTTCGGTTTCGAGGGGAGGCGGGCTCAACCCGATCTTGTTGGCGTCCCACCAGGCGCCGCGCCGCGCGGGCATCAACACATGATGGTCGCCCCAGTGGGTCAGGTCGGGCGAAAACGAGAGCCAGATGTGCGCCCCGGCACTGCCTCCGGAGACCGGCCGGTGGATCATGGCGTAGCGACCATTGAATCGACGGGGAAAGACGGCCGCGTCTTTGTCTTCGGGAGGCATGACCGGGCCCAACCGGCGAAAGGTCACGAAGTCTTTCGTCGACGCCAGCGAGACCAGGGGGCCGCTGGCGGAATAAGCCGTGTAGGCGATGATCCATTCGCCCCGCTCTTCGACCCAGGTCAGCCGCGGATCTTCGACCCCCCAGGCTTCCTCCGGGAAATTGGTCGGGTCGGGACCAAAACTGGGCGTGGAATCGATCTTCCAGTTCGACACGCCGTCGCGGCTGCGGGCAACCGTCAGGTGCGAATGACCGCGGCGATCTTCCACTCGCACGAGCAGAATCGTTTCATCGCGAAACTGGCAGGCGCCGGCGTTGAACACCGTATGCGCCGGGTACGGCCAGTCGGCGGCAGTCAGGATCGGGTTACTGGGATGGCGCTCGAACAATTCGACGTGTCGATTAGCCAGGTTCGATTCTCTCAGCATTGTGTGATTTCGCAGCGGGTGAAAAGGAATGTAAGACTGCAGTCGGTCAGTCGCCGGCCAGGTGAACACCGCAATCGACGCCGACCGTATTGCGGATGTTCGCGTGTTGCAATTCGGTCCAGAGCAGGGCCAGCGTCGATTCGGCCCCCTGATTGCGGTTGACGTCACCCGGAACCAGTCCGTCGCAGCAGGCGCCGCAGTCGACGTCGGCGAGCGGCAGCCTCAGGCTGTTCTCGCCGTGGAACCAGCGGTGTGCCCGCTGAAAGTTCTGCCGGCAGTCTTCGCTCCCTGTTGCGGCAAATGCCGCGAGCGCCGCCTCGGCCATTGTGGAAGCTTCCACCGGCTGCTGATCGTACAACGACTTGGCTTCATCGTGCGGATACCAGTCGCAATTCCCCACCGGCCAGAAAACGTCGTCGACCGTCGTCACGCGAGCCAGGAAATTGAAGGACTCCACGGCCACATCCAGATAGGATTCGTTTGGCCAGCAGCGCGCGGCTGAAAACAACGCGTGCGGCAACACAGCGTTGGCATAAGTCATCCGCGATTCGAACCACAACCAGTCCGCTCGTTTCGAACGCTGGTAGCATTCCACGAGCCGCCGTGCCGCCGCCCGGGCCACGTTCTCGAAAGACTCCACGTCATCGACTCCCGCCGAGACCAGTTGGCCCCAGGCGAGAATGACATAGGCCTCTGCCCGCAGGCTCCTCAGGTCGGCCAGGGTCGGCAGCACCGATTCGATCAATTCACGTGCCAGCGAACGGAAGCCCTCGGGCAGACCGCTGCCCAGCACTTCGGCCAGCGCCAAGACCGCCTGCCCCTGGCAATCTCCGGTACCCGCCGCGTCCAGCCAGTCGCGCTGGTAGCTCAAGAAATTGTGAAATCCCCGCACGGGGCAACGGGCGTGTTCCAGAAAACTGAGAAACGTCGTCACGCGTCCGAGCATCCGCACGTTGGGCTGTCGTCCCCACAGGCGGGCACAGAGGCGCAACGCACGGGCGTTGTCGTCGGTTGTGTAGCCGCTCTCACGTCGCGGAATGCTGTAGATGGCGTGCTGGATCAGGCCGGTCGAATCGGTCATCCGGTCCAGATGACTCAAATTGATCCGCTCGCCGGCGACCTGCCGGGCCTGTTCGGGCGGTTGAACCTCCGGGCTCCCAAACGGTTCCAGTTCCAACTCCTGGTGAATTTGCATTATCGTGTTCCCAGAGACATGGGGGGGACAACGTCGCTCTCGGGCTCCACAGCCTGGCGACTCCGCCGTGTCGGCCTGGCGCCCGCCGCCTGACCGAAGAGCTTCAAATACATCCGCCCCACATTCGGCCAGAACATGGGCCGGGCATATTCGTAGGCGCGGCGCCCGGTTTCGTGGCCGAACTCGGGGTCTTTCAGAATTCGCAGCGTCGCCTCAGCCAGCGCGGTGCTGTCATCGAACGGCACGAGCAGACCCCGCCCTTCGCCCAGAACTTCTTCGGCGTAGAGATAAGGGGTGCTCACCACGGCCCGCCCGGCGGCCAGAGCGTACGCCAGCGTGCCGCTCGAGATCTGATCTTTCCCCGGATACGGCGTGACGTACACGTCGCATGCCTGCAAGTGGGCCAGCAATTCGTCGAGGCTCAAGAACCGGTTCACGAACAGAATATGCGAACCGACGCCCAACGCTTCGGCCTTGGCGATCAGACTTTCGCGGTAGGCCTCTCCTTCATGGCGCTTGACCTGCGGATGGGTGGCCCCCACGATCAGGTACACGACATCGGGAAATTCCGCCACAATGCGCGGCATGGCTTCAATCATGCGTTCCAGCCCCTTGCCCCGGCTGATGAGTCCAAACGTGCAAATCACCCTCCGCCCGCAGACAGCAGCCAATGCCGGTTCCCGGCGATGGCCCCGAAACGGAACGACCGGCACTCCGTGCGGAATGACATGCACGTGCGGGCCCGAGACGCGGTAGACGTCTGCCAAAAGCCGCGCTGCAACCTGCGTCATCACCACCACCTTGCGACTGCGTGCCGCCAGGTGCTGGATCAAACGACGCGGCAGCGCGGCCGGCTCACGCAGCAGTGTGTGAAATGTGGTCACCAGAGGTTTGCGACAGTCGCGCACGAAATCCACGACGCGCACGCCCCAGTCGCCGGGATACAGGCCGAATTCGTGTTGCAGGCTCACGACGTCGCACGGGCCGTCGTTGGCGACTTCGGCCGCCAGGCGGTACGCGTCCGGGCGGCTGTTGTCGATCACGTGAATGACGCGCGCATCGTCGTAAGCCAGTCCATTGGTTTTCCGGATGGCGGCGACCGACGAAACCGCTTCGCGGGCCGCCAGATCGACGGCATCGGCAGAATCGCGAGTGAAGGTTGCCAGACCGCATTCTTCGGGCGGAAACGTTGACACGAACAGCGGTCGAGTGATTTCCATCTTTACTCCTTCGTCCTTGTCAGGCTGGTCTCCGATTCTGATGACCTTCATCTCGCGCGAAGCGCAAGATCACTGCTTGCCTCGCGAGCGATATCGGGTCCAGGTCTTGGCCGGCCATTCGACGACGAACAGGACGGATGCGAAAATCCAGGATACGAGTGACGCAGGACTCATCGGGAACTCCGGGACAGAGGATTGGCGTCTATGACGCCGGAATGGATCATTGCAAAAAGAGCAGGCGAGCGCTCGACGCCGCCCGTGCATTGCGGACTCCCGACGGCGACTTCCTTTCCGGTCCTCGGCGGGTCGCTGACGGAATGCAAAAAGCCGACATGAAAAAGCCCCCGATCAGGGGATTTCTTCACGTCGGCTTACTCGTTAACGAGCCTGCCGGTGGTTCCGGCCTGCTCAATCGTAAGTCATCCGATGATTCCGATTCGCATCGTCAGCACGCGGGTTGCAGCAGCACGCGCCCCGCACTGAGCATCATTGTAGCATATCGCACCGGAATTGCCACCTGTTTGCGAACATTCTTCGACGGGTCACACCCTTTCCGCGGGAACGGGCGACGGCTCGTGAAGCACAACA
>JACQFH010000517.1 GCA_016200145.1 Planctomycetia bacterium
CTCGCACGGCTCGACCCACCGTACGTTTGCCCGAGTGACACTTTGCGATCGACGGACCGGCAGGCCTCAGCCCCCCTGCCGCTTCACCATGAAATCGACCCAGATCGGCACATAGGGGGGAGTGCAGCCCTTGGAGACCGGCCAGTCGCGGTACAGGCCGATCTTCTCGCCAATGGCGACTGCCCGCTTGCGGAACTTGGGGGCGTGGATGCCAATCGCGGCCAACGTGTTGTTCATCGTCCACTGCACCTCCGGCAGCGCCTTCGGCATCTCTTTCTCGATGCGATCGAGCAGCGCAGAGAGGTCGAGGCCGTTGGCACCCTTGTTCACGCGGCTGGCGGTGAGGTGCCAGCCCGCACGGGCGGCCCAGCGATCCTTGGCTTTCATCCACTTCACACGCAGCGATTCCTTCTCGGGATGTTGCGCGACGACATAAGAGTTCATCCACTCTGCCACGTACGCGAAGGTAGTGGAGCGAGTCAGCTTGTCGACTTCGTCCGCGGAGAGCGACTGGGGCTTGATAATGAGCGTGGCGAGGAGTTGCGCTTCGACGTTGCCAGTGTCCCAGAGCTTGAGCGCCAGTTCGTGATCGGTCTTGATCTTCTTGGCGATCGCGCGGATGTCGCCGTGTTTCACGCCGAACTGGTTGTCGGGCGCGCCGGCCTTCTTGTTGTGGGCATGCCGGGCGTCGTCGCCGAGGGACTTGAGTTTTGTGAGGATTTCTTTGACGGTCATGATGCTGCGGATTATAGCCAAATTCGGCAGGGTTTGGGAGAAATGCGGAGTTCGGAATTCGGAGTGCGGAATACGCGCTGCCGCGTTCTGAAAGCCCCATTGGTCATTTGACATTCCGCATTCCGCACTCCCCCTTTCCCTGCATTTGACTGGCCTCAGCGAACCGATAGAATTAAGGACGTCCGGCCCCACCGGCAATAAGGGGGCGATTGGATTCGACTGGGTTACCGTAAGTCGAGGTGGCGTGCCGTGGTTGATCAGTTGGCCACGTAAAAAGCTGATCACTCTACAACTGCTGAAAAGCATTTCGCGTTGGCTGCCTAGAGATAGGCAACCCTGGCTCAGGAATCCCCGTCTGAGGAGTCCGAAAGCCGGTCACAAAATCAGGCTGGCGTCGCGTCAATGCCCACTACGCGCGGCGTGAGACAAGTGGTGGACTGGTCCGGGACGGGCCCTGTCGATCGAGCCTGTCCCGGCGAGACCTAATCGACCGAACACGCACGTAGAAGCTTCGTCCGAGGAATCACAGGACGCGGGTTCGATTCCCGCCGCCTCCATTTTGCCGTCTGATGTCAGGCGGCGACGATCAACGACAAACCCCTTGTCACCGCAAGGGGTTTGTCAGTAAATCCTTTTTTGGTCCGGCGTTTGCCCGTGTGATCACTGTCCTGAACCGTGTAAGGCTCATTTTTCCGCCCGCTCCGCTTGAAGATCGCGGCCATGTTTCGCACATCCGGCAAACATTCTTGCGCGCCGGTCGCCGCGGGCAAAGCCAGAAGGCCGTACATAAGCGATTCCGCGCCAACGAGGCCCACCCCGCCTCAAGACAGGAAGATCAGTCCTGTGGACCGTTTTGATCTTGTTTCGCGGGAACAGTGATCGGCGGTCCTTGCTCGTCGGCTTGATTTTCCCGATTCGCCGGACGAATCTATGTGGGGTTTCCCCCCAAATTAGCATCAGTGGCTGCGGTACGCTCCCGCCGAATTTGCTCGGGTTTCTTCTCAGGCTCCGCACGGTGGGTCCATCGCGGAGATGATCTTTCGTTACGCAAACGTGAGACGCAACCGCACCGGGCTCGCCGGTCCCTCGGTTTCACCAAGAGGTTGCACGAGCGCTTCCGGTTATGTAGGATGTTCGACATAAGCCTCTCGAACCTCAACGCTGCCCGGGCCCCAGGAGGTCCCGATGACTGCTCTGCAAGAACCCTTTGCGCCTGGAACGAACAAGCTGCTCGCCGCCTTGCCGAGGAGAGAGCGGGACCACCTTCTGCCGCACCTGAAGCCGGTCGTCTTGGGGTTCGAACAAATCCTGTACGAGCCGGACAAGCTCATCCGGCACGTTTACTTCCCCACAAGCGGCCTGATCTCGCTGCTCTTGGTTCTCGAAGACGGCTCGGTAGCCGAAGTGTCGAGGGTCGGCAACGAGGGCATGGTCGGTCTGCCGATCTTCCTCGGGGTGCAGACCAGCCACACCAGGGCCTTCGTGCAGATTCCCGGCGAGGCCATGCGCATGCAGGCGCCGGTCTTCCGCCGGGAGGCCCGTCAAGGCGGAGCGCTCTGCGGCCTGCTGCTTCGCTACACGCAAGCCTCGCTGCGCCACGTTTCACAATTGACGGCCTGCAACAATCATCACTCCATCGAGCAGCGCCTTTGCCGTTGGCTCTTGATTACGCATGACCGAGTACAAGCCGAGCAGTTTGAGATCACGCAAGAGTTTCTGTCGCAGACATTGGGGGTGCATCGTCAGAGCGTCACGCTGGGTGCCAGCAACCTCCAGAGGGCCGGGCTTATTCGTTACAGCAGGGGCAAGCTGACGATCCTCGACCGGCGAGGTTTGGAAGCGGCTTCCTGCGAATGTTACCGGGCGGTGCGGAAGGTGTTCGAGAATCTGTTTGCGTCGTCGGATTAGCTACCCACGCCCGATTTGCGCCAGGATGATTACTCACGAGGACGGTGTGAAAATGTGGAAAGTGAACAAATATACATTTTCGGGGGGGGGGGGGTGGGTAACGTTCGAGGCCCGGTCGCTGCTTACGGTTTGTCGGTCGCCGCCGTCGTAACTGCGGTCGCCGTGCGTCTGATGCTTGAGCCGGCGCTGGGCGACCGTCTCCCCTTCATCACCTTGTTCGCCGCCATCGTCTTCATTGCTTGGTATGGCGGCAGAGGCCCGGCGTTGCTGGCGTTGGTCGTCGGCTCGGTCGCCGTGGCCTTCTTCGTCCTCCAGCCCCGCTATTCCTTCGCCATCGGGCGGTTCGAGTATCAAGTTGGCCTCGTCCTGTACGGCGTCGTCGGCTTCGCCTGCATCGCCATGTTTGAGTCGCTGCGGAAGGCCCAACGGCGGGCCGAAGAGCGGGGGGAGCGGCTGCGAACGACGCTCGCCAGCATCGGGGATGGGGTCATTTCGACCGACACCGAAGGCCGCATCACCGATATGAATGCCGTGGCCGAGTCGCTGACCGGCTGGACGCTGGGGGAGGCCAAAGGTCAGGCGCTCGACACCGTGTTCCGCATCGTGAACGAAGAGACACGCCAGCCGGTCCAAAGCCCGGTGACGAAGGCGTTGAAACAAGGCGTCATCGTCGGGCTGGCGAACCATACCGTCCTCATCGCCAAAGATGGCACGGAGCGGCCCATTGACGACAGTGCCGCCCCGATCCGGTGCAAGGGAGGCGAGATCGTCGGCTGTGTGCTGGTCTTCCGTGACGTGACCGAGCGGCGTAGACAGGAGACGGCACTGCGGAGCCAGGCCGAACAGTTGCGAGACGAGCGTGAACGCCTGCGGGTGACGCTGGCAAGTATCGGGGATGCGGTTATCACGACCGACACCGAAGGCCGCATCACGTTCCTGAACGCCGTGGCCGAATCGCTGACCGGCTGGCCGCAGGGCGAGGCCGCGGGGAAACCCCTTGATGCCGTGTTCAACATCGTGAACGAGGAAACCCGGAAGGGAGTGGACAACCCGGCGAAGAGAGCATTGCGGGAGGGCGTCGTCGTTGGCTTGGCGAACCACACCGACCTCATCAGGAAGGACGGCACGGAGCGACCCATTGACGATAGTGCCGCCCCGATCCGTGACGGGGATGGCCGCGTCATCGGCTGCGTGCTGATCTTCCGAGACATCACCGAGCGGCGGCGTGCGGAACAACAAGTGGCCAACGAAAAGGCGCGCATCGAGTCGGTCATGAACAACGTCATCGACGGCGTCATTACGATTGACGAGAGTGGAAGAGCCGAGTCATTTAATCGCGCCGCCGAGGAACTCTTTGGCTACACGGCTGCGGAAGTGATTGCGCAGAACGTGAACATATTGATGCCGGAGCCGTTTCACGGCGAGCACGACGGCTATCTTTCCAACTATCTCCGCACCGGCGAGGCGAAGATTATCGGGATTGGACGGGAAGTCGAGGGTCGTCGCAAGGACGGCAGTACGTTCCCGATGGACCTGGCCGTCAGCGAGTTCTGGCTGAATCAGCGTCGTTATTTCACCGGAATCGTGAGGGATATCACGGAGCGGAAATTGGCTGAAGCCACGCTGCGGAGGCAGGCAGCGCTACTCCATGCCGTGAATGACAACACAAGTGAATTGATTTTCATGAAAGACCGGGCGGGGCGGCTGACCTATGCAAACGCCGCCACGCTGCGGGTCATCGGGATGACCGCCGAGCAGGCACTCGGCTCGCTTGACCGGGAGAATTTCCAAGTACCGGCAGAGCACGACGCGATTTCGGCCAATGACCGCAGTGTCGCCGAGAAAGGACGATCGCTGACCACCGAGGAAACTTACACGTCTGCCGATGGGCGGCGGCGTGTTTTCCTCTCGACCAAGAGCCCTCTGCGCGATGATGGGGGCCAGATCGTAGGTGTCGTCGGCGTTAGCCTCGACATCACAGACCGCAAGCAAATGGAGCGCGAACGCGAAGAGCGGGCCGCTGAATTGGCCCTCGCCTTGGGCAAACGCACGGAGGAAGCGAGGCGCGCGGAAAACGCGGAACGCTTGCTCCGTGAGACCGACCGCCGCAAGGACGAATTCCTGGCGACGTTGGCCCACGAGCTGAGGAACCCGCTGGCTCCGCTCCTCAACGCGCTCGAACTCCTGCGGCTTGCGAATGACGACAAGGAAGCGGTCGAGGAATCCCGGAGCCTCATGGAACGGCAAGTGCAGCAATTGATCCGACTGGTGGACGACCTGCTTGACGTATCCCGCATCACAAAGGGCAAGTTGCAGCTTCATAAGAATCGGGTCGAACTGGCCGGAGTGTTGAAGGTCGCGATTGAGACAGTCCGCCCGCTCATCGAGGCATCGTTACACGAATTGACCGTCACCCTGCCGCCGCAACCGATCCATGTGCTGGCGGACCCGACTCGATTGGCTCAGGTGTTCGTGAACCTGCTCAACAACGCAGCCAAGTACACTGACAAAGCCGGTCACATCTGGCTGACTGTCCAGCGAAAGGGGCCTGAAGTCGCGGTATCCGTGCGAGACACGGGTATCGGCATCCCCAGCGAACACCTGCCACATATCTTTAGAATGTTCTCGCAGGTGGAATCGGCGCTGGACAGGTCGCAGGGTGGACTCGGCATCGGATTGTCGTTGGTGAAGGGACTGGTTGAGTTGCACGGGGGCACGATCGAGGCCCGTAGTGGCGGCCCCCGGATGGGCAGTGAATTCACGGTCCAATTGCCGATTGTCGATGCCGTCGATGTGGCACCCCGAGAAACGATCGCCGAAGAAGAACACGTCGGCAGTGATCGTACGTGTCGCATCCTTGTCGTTGACGACCTTCGCGATTCCGCCGACAGCATGGCGAAGGTGCTGCGGACGAAAGGTCATGACATTCGGACCGCCTACGACGGGCTCGAAGCGGTGCAGACGGGAGCGGCATTCCAGCCGCATGTCGTTCTCCTAGACATCGGGCTGCCCAAGATGAACGGTTATGACGTGGCACGCCGCATCCGCAATGAGCCGTGGGGAGGCAATGTTGCCCTCGTCGCGATGACTGGCTGGGGTCAGGAAGAAGACAAGCGGAGGTCGTTGGACGCCGGTTTCGACCATCACCTGACGAAGCCCGTGGACGCTGCTGCCCTGGAGAGATTACTGGCCGTCATCGTGTCGCAGCATTAGCGACCGCTATCCGTCAAAGTTCGGCGAGTCCACGACGAGGCTCGACCACCGACGATTGTCATCGCAAGAGCACCAGGTCCGCTCTTGCTCGTCGTACCGCGCGAG
>JACQFH010000503.1 GCA_016200145.1 Planctomycetia bacterium
CCCGCTTTCACGCCGGTCCCCGCGAAGATCCAGTGGTCGGGCTTGGTGACGACCCAGTCGGCGCCGCCGTTGACGGGCTCGACGTTGCGGGCGCCGATCAGATATCCCTCGTCGGGGCCGCGTTCGGGAAATGGCCCGTGGTCTTTTTCCCGGTCGACGGCGTACTTGTAGTCGCCGCCGTAGGGGCCACCCCGGAACATGATCCGCGTGGGCCGGCCGTCGTGCCCGCTGCGGAGCGGCGTGACCCAGCAACAGGTGTTCCCCGAGAGGAACAGCAGGTTGACGCCGCCGTCGCGCATTTTGACGACGCTGTCATGCTGTCGGCGGTCCCAGTATTCGTCGTGACCGACGCTGATGAAACTCTTGCATTTCAATCCCCGCTCAGGCGAAACCATGTCGCTGTTGGAAACGTACGACACGTCGTAGCCGTGCTGCTCGAGGAAGTAGCTCAAGGGAAATTCGAACGACAGAAATTCCCCCGACCCGATCGACAGCGGATCGTTGACGACGCTCGTATACTGGGCGTAGCGTCCGTAGGGACGGTCGAAGCTGACGTCGGCCCAGGGTCCCTGGTTGCCTTTGGGGTGCGTGTAAACCGAGAATTTGCTGGGCCATTCGTTGTAGGCGTTCCAGGTGTTGTCTGAGCACTGGAACAGGATGTCGGCTGGCCGGTCGTCTTTGACGATGAACACGACGTAACTCTGCCATGCTGCTTTGGTTTCGTCTGGCGGCAGGCAGGTCAGGCGCCCCAGGTACACGCCGCTCGGCCAGTCTGGCGGGATTTCGAGGGTGGCCGAGGGTTTCCATTCGCACTCATGCAGGTTCTTCGCGCCGATTTCAGGGTCGTGCTGCGTCGCACCTTCGAACGGCCCGAGCGTCGTCATCAGCCTCGCGCCGCGGCCGCCGTAATGCCCGGTGCGAAAAATCTCGATCTGGAATTTCGACGGCGGATTGGTCGAAACCATGATGTCGATCTTTTCCCCCGCCATAGCGCTCTGCCGCGAGCAGTAGCCTTCGATGTAGTTCGCACGCACGCCGGTCGTGCTCTGCAAGGCGACGCGGGTGAGCTGCCAGTCTTTCGCGCCCGGCTTCGCATTCTCGCGGCGGATCAAATCCGGATCGCGCTCGACGGCGAGGAGTGTGCCAGCCCACATCGCCGTGGCAAGCGTGAATGGCAATAACAATGATTGACCGAGCAGGGCGATCCGCATCGAACCGTTCCTTCCAACTGAGTGAGTCTGAACAAGGAAGACTGAAGTCCAAAGAACGAAAAATGAAAACGGACGGCACAAGGCGTGTGCCTGCTACTTTGGTGCGGGCCAGACTGGTTTGCCGGGAACGGCGACTTGCACGCTCCACAGTGAGCCGCCCGCGGTGATGAACAGCGTCTTCAGGTCGTCGCCGCCGAAGGCGCAGTTGGTCGTTTCATCACGAGGAATCGGAATGAATTCCAGTTCCTTTCCTTCGGGTGAGAATACGTAGATGCCGGCCGTCGGCTTTTCGGCCGTTTCGTACGGCGGATTCGGTTTGTTGATTCCCGCGGCGACAAACAGCCGGCCGCGCGAGTCGAGCTTCATGCCGTCGGGGCCGCGCGTCGTTTTCCAGTCGTAAATGAGCTTCCGGCTGGCGACGTCGATCGTGCCGTCAGCCTTCAGGTCGAATCGCCACAGCTTGCGCGCACCGCCCACGTTGTTATTGTTGTTGTCGGCCACATACAGGAATTTATCGTCGGGCGTGACGACGAGGCCGTTGGGACGGTCGACTTCGTGCGTGATGATCCGCGCGACGCGCCCGTCGGGATCGATGCGATAAACTCCTTCCACCTTGCGTCCCTCAGCGTCGACGATCTCCATGTCGCTGCGGTCGCCGTACCGGGGGTCGGAGAAATAGATGCGATTGCGGGAGTCGATCGTGACGTCGTTGGAGTTGTTGAACCGTTTGCCTTCGAACCGCTCGGCGAGCACCGAAAATTTGCCGTCGGGCTCGAAGCGCACGACGCGGCGGCTGGCGGACTGGCACACAACAAGCCGGCCCTGCCGATCGAAGATCAGGCCGTTCGATCCGGCGTCGCGCTGGTGGATCGAAAGCTTTCCGTTGCGATCGCGGCGCATGATGTGGCCGTCGCCGCTGGTGAGCAGTCCGAGCTGCGGATGCCAGGCGGGCCCTTCGCCGGCCCCCGTTTCCGAGAGAAGCTGCGGCTTCGCTCCCGGCGCCAGCACCGGGTCGTCGCCGAGAGCCCCATCAATCACGGGCGACAACGAAAAGAGGATCGCCACAGACGACACGATGGCAACTCGACGGCGCAGCATCGACGATCCCTCGGGGCAAGGATGACAGTGAATGAGTCGTGTCATCGTACAGCGCACGTCCATTGCCAAAAAGTCGCGCGCCGGCAGGTCGCGCCGGCCGGGCCCAAACGATGGACTGCAGATTTGTTTAACCCGGAGCCATCGGCGACGGCGTTATCGCACGCCCCCCCCACGCGCCGTCGGACCACCGCTATTCGCGGCGGTGCCCGGCTCCGGGTTAAACGATGCATCCTGACACCCTACTCCGGGGCTGGAGATCCTGATTCTTGATTAGCGGCAGATTGCTGTCAGCCTGGAAAGGCTGACCTACTGTGTCACTTACGCGACAGGTCATCCGGTCGATCGGTCGATGTCAGACAAGACTTCTGAATATTTATAGAGTGAATAATCACCCACAAAACCAAAGCAGGTGCCCGCAGCCGTGCGCTCCGTATCTGCCGACAGCATGGCGATTTGCGGCGACAACGGGAGGCGTCGCGATCTTGCGGCGCCGGGCAACTTCTTGATTTTTGCCACAAGAATCGACGTAACCTGCTTTGCACAAAGATGTTGTGAATCATTCACAAATGCGACGGTGAATTTCACATAACGGCCATTTTGGGCCGGCAACGCGCTGGTTGTGCGCGCCTGCAGGGAGGGCTGCGCAAATTTTGTGAATAAACTGCGCTGCAGGGCTCTCTGTCCCGGCGCGCGGCGAGGCTTACGAGAGGCCGAGGCGCGAGGTGGGGGCGGTCCAGCTACCCAGGGTGCGGACTGCGATCGCGCCGCAATGCCAGGTGCTGAACCAGCAGACCCACAGCAGAAGAAGGCCCGTCAGCCACGAAGTGTGCAGCAGGATGATGGCGTTGATCGCCAGCCACACGTGGATGAACCCGGCGGCCGTCACGGCCGCTCCCGCCGGGACCGCCCGCACGCCCAGCGTGCGCAGGCACCTGGCAACCTGCCACGGCGAAGGCACGACGAGATCGGGCCGTTGCGTCAGCACGAGAACGCCAACGAGCCAGTAGCCGATGGCGGGAACGGTCAGCTCCAGCAGGATGGTGGCGTTGACGACCGACAAATCTCCACAGCGGATCCAGAAGCGAATCGCTTCATAAACCAGGAATGCCGGACCGGCGACGAAACACAGCGCCCACTTGGTAAAACTCGCCAGTGCCGATCCGGGGTCAAATTCGAGAAAAGGCGATTGTTCCGGGCCGCCGCCGCGCAGCGCGGAATCGAGCGCCGCATCGAGAAACTTACAACCAAAGCCCGCGACGACGGCGGTGATCCCCATCCAGACCAGGGCCGGGAACAAACCGCTCGGCCAGTCAATGCCGGACTGCAGCAGGCGCGGATAAAGCGCGATGCCCAGCGCGGTGAGCACAGCCAGGATTCCCGACAACCCGCCGACAAACGTCAGGTTCTGCTGCGATTCCCACCACACTTCCAGCGCGGATCGCTTGAACGGCGCCCGGGGATTTGAGACCGGTACGAATGCCGGCTCGTCCGAGACGCAGGCCACCGGTTGTTCCGCCGCCAGAGCGTAGGCCCCCGCCGTCTCGCGCAGATCGCCGTCGTCCGAGAGAGGATGCGGCACAGCCACGTACGCACCGCAGGCCGGGCAACTGCAAACGGTCCCCGCCAGGTCGGGCGAAGCCTTCAGCGTCTTGCCGCATTGACAATCGAAGCGGATCATGGCGTGTCCAGCGTCATCAGAAAGGCAATCACCTGGGCCTGTTCGTCGACTGGCAGGCTGGCATAGTTGTGGGCGCTCTTCGCTCCCTGGCCGCCGTGCATGCTGATCGCATGCTCGAGGTTCACCGCGCGGCCATCGTGCATGTACGGCGCCGAACGGGCGACCCCCCACAGCGGCGGCGTGCGCCACTCGGCGGGAAACGGTCCCGAGCCGGGTTTGAACGCCGGTTCTTCGAGCGGCTGATCGGTGTAGTTGCCGCCGGCCTCAGTTTCCTGCCCCATGTCGTGCAGCAACAGGTCGCTGTACATCCCGCGCACGTTGCCCACGTCGGCGACGTGGCAGTGGGTGCAACCGATTCTTGCGAACAGCGACTTGCCGGCGCGCGCCTTGCGGTGCAGGTCGGCATCGAGTGGTGTTCGCTCGACGGGCCGCGGCAGAGAAACAATGAATTGCGTCAACTGGTCGCACTGCGCGTCTGTCAAATCAAGTCCGCGGGGCTGGTACGAAGGAAATCCCAAAGGCTGCGGCTGGGCCTGGCCCGGATTTCCCAGCCCCAGTTCATTCGCGCACGCCGCCCGCACGAAATCCGCCAGGCGCACCGTCTGCGCCTTCCAGCCGAAGCGGCCGATCCGGCCGTCGGCCATCCGCAGCGCGCGGCCGACCGGCAGGTCCTTGGATTGCGACGTGGCCAGTCCCCATTTCAGCCGCTGGGCGCGCTCGTTGGCGATGATGTCGCTGTCCGGAATCGCATCGATCAGGCCTGCGCCGAACAGGGCCGGCGTATTGCGCTGCGACAGATCCACGCCGCGAGGCAGGCTGTTGCCGCTGAACGTGATCGGCTGGAAAACCGGCCCCACGGAAATCGGCAAAACGTGAATCGGCATTTCCGGATGGACGTGGCCGAACGACTCCTGAAACGTCGGGCCGACGGCCTGCGTATGAACGACCCCTTGCCGCGCTTTTCCCCCCGCGGCCATTTCCGACACGTTTGGGCGGACGGTAAAGACGTGCACGTTGTTTTCACGCGGGCCCCCTCCGCCCCCTCCGCCCTGCCGGTGGCAGGCGACGCACGAGTTGGCGTTGAAGACCGGGCCCAGGCCGTCGCCGCCGCCGGCCAGCGGGTCGTTCGGCGTCCATTCGTGATCGAACAGCACCTTTCCTTCCTGCGCCATCGCGGCGTCGACGGGCGGTGCCTTCGTCATCAGGCGATCGTAGCAGCGGTACGCAGCCGGAGACGCCATCAGGGAGGCCAGGGCGACAAGAATCAATCGTCGTTGGAACATGAAATTGCCCGCATAGGGGTTAAATGGAATTGTGGTGCCGACTTCCGACTGCTTTTTTCCGTGCGAAAGGGCGGCACGAGACCCCTGCCGGTTCATCGGCACGGGCCGGGCCGCGCGAGGCCCACCTCATTTGGCCCGCCGTGGGCCTCGCAGCGTTCGACCCGCCCTTCACTTGGATTCGAAAAAGATCAGCAATGATTCCTGAATCTCAGAAGAAGACCTGTTCCTCCCCCGCGTTCACGGTCAATTTGACACCGCCACGGTCAAACGTGACCGATCCGCTGGCGACGGTCACAAAGAGCTGCGGCGACCGGCGCGACTCGGTTGTCAGAATTTCCTGGGTGGTGGTCGTCGTCAGTTCGAGCGTAAACCGGCTGTCGGCAGCCGACACCGAGCCTAGCGGCGTCTCAATGCGCAGCGCGGGCTGATCGGCCGGCGCGAAAAACTGTCCCTTGCCTGCGACGAGCTGCACCACGATTTTCTGCCCGTCGCGGAGGATGGCCGCTTTGGACGTTGCGGCCAGTTCGAGATGGGCCCCGCCCGGCAGGCCGATGACGGCCTCCTCGCGGCCCGTCACTTCGAACAGCGCGCCGACCGGAACCGTCCGCACCGCGTTTCCCGAGACTGTCACGATTCCGGAAATGAGCTGTGGCTCTTCAGAATCGCCCTTGCCGCCGGAGAACCAGACCGCTGCGCCGGCCGCAAGGACCAGCAACGCCGCCACGATCCAGTTCGCGCGGCCGGCGATCGGCGTAAGCGGGTTTGGACGACGGGCCGGCGAATTCCGTCGCGGCTCTTCCGCCAGGCCGCGCCGGGGCACGAACGTCGATCCCGCCGGAGCAGCGGGATGCGCGGGTTCCCCGGCGCGGTCGCCGGCGTTTGCCTCGGTCGCGGCGTGCGATGGATCGGCTTCATTCAGCAGTTGCGAGATCTGGTCGATCTTGTATTGCTTTTGAAAGTGAGCGGCGAGGGACGCGTGCAGGCGGGTCGCTTCGGCGAAATCCAGGGCGACCTGCGAATCGGCCGCCAGCAGGAGTTCCAGCTCGCCCAGCTCAGCTTCGGTCGCCAGCCCTTCCAGCTTCTTCTGAATCAGATCGTCAGCGCGGTCCTGCGGGAGCATGGTCATGACAGCTCCGGCGAGGAAAGACGGCGATTGACGCAATCCTGAAGGCGAGCCCGCAAGCGCGACAGGGTCTGGTACACGGCATCCAGAGTCGCCTGCAGTTCGCGGGCGATCTGCTCAATCGACAGCGACCGCTCGTATCGCAGGGTCAGAAGTTGCCGCGATTTCTCGGGCAACTGGTCGAGACAGTGCTCCAGGGCCTGGGCCTCGCGCGACACGGGCGTTTCGAGCCGGTCGAATGCCCGCGAGACCGCGTCGATGGCCTCGGGCGACAACAGGGCCGGCTGGCGCTTGACCCGATCGCCGCGCTGCATCAGCTTCATCGCGGCGATCCCCCGCGCCCAGGCGCCGAAGGGACGGGCACGGTCGTACCGCGGGAACTCTTTCCAGAGCGTGAGGGCCACTTCCTGAAACAGATCGTCTCCGTCATGCGAGCCGCGGACGATCGACCCGATAAACGCGCGGAGATCCAGCTCGCACGCGAAAAGCAGTTTCAGGTATTCCTCCTGGCGGTCCATAGCGTATTCCTGGTTCTCTTTCGTTCCTGAACGCCGAATCCTGACAGAAATCCGGCGAAAGTGAACCGAGATTCTGGAAAAGTGCGCTATTTGGCCGCGGAAAATGTCGGATTTTCATGGATTCGTCGGCCGGGCAAAAGCGGCAGGTCAAGCCCACCCGATGCGGCAGGATGCCGCCCAAAGTAGATGCGGCATCCTGCCGCATCCGCGATGTGCTCTCGATCCGAATTCCATCGCCATCGGCACCAGGCTTGACCGACGATCAAACACCAAACCGAGCTAACTCCCGATGCGGCAGGATGCCGCATCTACTCTTGCCTCGGTCCCGGGGTCTGCCTCGCGTTGCTGAACGAAGTCGAGGCAGAGCCTCGATCGCAGGGCGTTCCCAGGCAGAGCCTGGGAACGAGAAAACTATTCACCGCGGGGATGAAAGCTGTTGTAGACACTGTGCAGCGTCGCCGGGTTGGCGAA
>JACQFH010000504.1 GCA_016200145.1 Planctomycetia bacterium
AATCGCCCAGTTCCGGTCAAGACCGATTGACCCAACTCATTGGCGCCGGCTATATTACGCCCCCCGTGCACCGCGCTGTTCGTCATTTCTGGCAATCCGGCCGGTGTCGGGGGAGGCACTTCTGGTCAGGGACGACCGCGCATGAGCACTCAGCCGCAGATCGAAGTCTTTCCCTTCGATGAGTTCGAGCAACTGCGCGAGGCCGGCGAGATCATCCGACAGGAAGCCCAGGCGTTGCTCGAAGTCTCGCGCTCGCTCGACGGAGCCTTTTCGACGGCCGTCGGGCAAATCGTCGACTGCGCCGGCGCCGTCGTGGTGACCGGGATGGGAAAGGCCGGGCTGATCGGCCGCAAGATCGTCGCCACGCTGCAGTCCACCGGAACGCGGTCGATGTTCCTGCATCCGGCCGAAGCGGTGCACGGGGACCTGGGCTGCCTGCGAACGGGCGACGTCGTGCTGGCCCTCTCGAACAGCGGAGAAACCGAAGAGCTGTGCCGGCTGCTGCCGATCATCCGCCGGTTCGGGATCGCCCTGATTGCCGTCACGGCCCGCGAGTCGAGCACACTGGCCGCCGCGGCCGATGTCGTGATTCGGCTGGGGCAACTGGCCGAAGCGGGGCAGTTTGGCCTCGCGCCGACAACGAGCACGACGGCCATGCTGGCCCTGGGGGATGCGCTGGCTCTGGTCGCCAGCCGGGCCCGCGGATTTACGCGAACCGAGTTCGCTACGTTTCACCCGGCGGGAATGCTCGGTCGACAGCTTCAGGCGGTGGGCGACGTCATGCGGCAGGGCGAGCAGCTTCGCATCGCCTGCGAGACAGCAACGATTCGAGAAGCCTTTGTGGGCCGCACGCAGCCCGGACGCCGCACGGGGGCCGTGATGCTGGTCGACGCGGAAGGCCGGCTGTCGGGCCTGTACACTGACAGCGACTTGGTCCGGTTGCTCGAGACTCGCCGCGAAAGTCATCTCGATCGGCCGATTTCCGAGGTCATGACGCTGGCGCCAAAGTGCATTGCCGCGACGGCGCCGCTGGCCGAAGCGGTGGCCCTCTTGTCGCAGCACCGGATCAGCGAACTGCCGGTGATCGACGGCCTGCACCGGCCCGTGGGACTCATCGACATCACCGATGTGATCGCTCTCATGCCTGACGAACGGCTGGAGTGAATCCCATGCAGCAGGCTTCGACACTTACTGCGCCCGGAGCGATTCCCCGTTATGTGAATCGCCGCGTGCACATCACGCTGGCGACTGCGGCCGTCCTGTGGGGGATGTATTCGGCCTACACGCTGTTCTTCAGCCCGCTGTTCGCGCCGCGAATCACCCTGGGGCCTGGCCAAGACCCGGTCGACCCCTACGTGCTTCCGGGGAACCAGCCCGAAGAGCGTCGCCAGGCCGAACAGTACCTCAGCAGCCAGCCCTGGGCGGCGGAGCCTAAGGGATATCATTTCCGCACAGATTCCGGTTTCTTCTATTTCAAGAATTGGGACAACCAGGTCGACAACGGCCGCAAGGTGCGTTTCAAGCCGTTCGCAATGATCTGGCGGCCCAAAGGCCACGACCCGCAGAAGCCGCCGTACACGATCGTCAGCGAGTCGGCCGTCGTGGAATTCACCTCGAAATTCGAGATGTCCAACCCCAACCCCGGCCGAATCATCGGTGGCGCCCTGGAAGGCGACGTGCAGGTTCGCGGACCCGACGGCCTCAGCATTGACGGGCAGCAGTTTTACTTCGGCGAGCAGGTGCAGCGAGTCTGGAGCGACCATGCCATCCGGTTTCATCACGGCCCGCATTCCGGGAAAGCGTCGGGCGTGGAGCTGGACCTGATCGCTCACCCCAATCCAAACGCCGTCGAAACCCTGGCCATCACGGGGGTGCGGACGGTTCGGCTGCGAAAGGCGGTCGAGATGAAACTGGTCCCGGCAACGAAGCCCGACGAAAAGCCGTCCGAACCGGTTCACGTCGATTGTCAGGGGGCCTTCGAATACGACGTCGCCAATTACATCGCGACGTTCGAACAGAACGTCCGGGTCAGGCAGGCGACGGGCCCCGACCAGACCGACCGGTTGAACTGCGACACGCTGACGCTGGTCTTCGAACGCGACGAAACTGGGAAGGGGACCGCAGCAGATCCCGGTGCGGCGCCGCAGCAAGCGAGTGCGAATTCATTCGAAGCCCGGTTGAAATTCCTCCGACTGCTCGCGGAAGGCGCCGTAGTCACCGTCAGTTCGCAGCGCAGCGAAATGCAGGGCTGGATGAAATCGCTGACGTACGACGAACAGGACCGGACCATCGTCCTCAAAGACGATCCGCAGGTACGCCTGCTGCAGAAGAACAACGAAGTCCTCTGCCCCGAAATTACGGCCGTGCTCGACGAACAGAAAAAACAGATCGAGCGCGTCGAGTGCCGCGGATCCGGGCAACTGTACCAGTACGCGCGCGACACCGACCAGAACATCCCCACCAGCAAGAAGCGGCGCGAAGTCTCGGCGAAATGGCAGCGCAAACTCAATAAGGCGCCCGATCCGGCGACCGGGCTCGACCTGATCGAGCTCGAGGGCCGCGCCGAGCTGCAGCGCGTCGGCGAAATGTCGCTCGAAGCTGATGTGATCGGAATCTGGGTGACTCGCGGGACGGGGCGCATCGACCGCGACCTGGGCGCCGCGGGGGACGACTCGATTCAGCCCAAAAAACTGCTCGCCCTGCGCGACGTGCGCTTTGCCAGCCCGCAGATCGGCGGTCGCACCGACCACCTGGCCGTCTGGTTCGAAGAGGGCCGGCTGCCTCCGGCCCCTCCCGGGGGTCGAAAGGTCTCGGACGCATCGATTCCAGCCACAGACGTGCTCGATGCGCCGGCAACTGACTCGAAACGCGCCACGATCGTCGTCGCCCGACCGCAGTCTGAGGCCATCGTCCGCGGTCAGTCTTCGGCAGGGCCACAAGCAACACCGACGGAGCGCGCCACGCCAACGGGCGCCGCTGCGGCTCGCCGACCGGGGCTGGCTACCATCGACGATTCGCCCGCGGGTGCTCGCGGCAGCCGGCAGTCCACAGGCCGCGGCAAGGCAGCCGCTGCGCCCACTCGGCCCGGTTCAAAACCCGAACGGAATGCGAATCCCAAGTTGGCGAAGAAACCTCGCGATCACGGAGACGAATTGCCCGCAGGCGATGCGAACGCGCGCC
>JACQFH010000505.1 GCA_016200145.1 Planctomycetia bacterium
CCCGGATGGCGAGATTGCCGTTACAGTCGACCGTGACGGCGGAATCATCAGCATCGCGGCCCGGCAGGTGGCGGAGCGATCGGGACAGGAACTCGCGGTCGTCGTCGGGAATCTGCACTCGCGTTTTGACACTCGCATGGGGCGGGCATGCCTCTTCGACCTTGGGATACTTCCGGTCATTGACGCGCGACAGGTACAGCGTCCATGGGCGAATGCTTACGAAAACGTGGGTTTCGATGGCGCCGATTTCCACCGGCACGTCGCGCGGGAAATCAGCAAATCCGAACACGTCGGTCGGCAACACCAGCACGTCGTCGTTCCAGGGAAACTGAAACTGCCCGCGAATCACGAGCGCCTGGCGCGAGTCAGTAGCGACGACACTCCCGGTCGTTCCCTGCAGCTGCACGGTATCAAGGGCTGCGCGGTAATTCGGAGACCGATCGACAATGCCGGCTGCCTGCTGCAAGGCCTCCACCAGGCTGTAATCGTTGGTCGAGAATCTTTCGGGACGCTTCGGCCATCCGTCGAGAACCTGGTCGCGGCAGTTGTCATACAGGCGGACTTGGGGAAGACCGCGGTCTTCCCAGCTCACGGCAATCCTGCCTTCTGGGGTCGATTCGATCGTGACTGGCGACTCGCGTTTTCCTTCGCAGGCTGCCAGCGCTTCGACTGGGAGCGCAAACTGGGCGGGTGGCAATGGTCCCGGCTGGTGGTATTCCAGGGCGGTCGAATTGTTGACGGCCCGCACATGGAATCCTTCCTCTGACGCCAGGAACAACACGGGCACTGATTTATAAGTGGACCGGCCCTGCAAGCCGATCCGCCGCAGCAGATTGCGGAGGCGCAGGGCGAATTGACGGGTGAAAGTGATCACGGAACAGGACTCCTTGAGAGGCATTCGAATAGGAAGCTTTTTGAGGGCTGGAGAACTCCGGACCAGGGCCAGTTCCGGGCCGAGTTAGGAGTCTGCCACGTAGTGCGGTTCGCAGAATCGGTGCCTCGCGCTCAACCGCGAACCGTCCCGCACGAAATGAAACGCATGCTCGCGGAGCCATTGCTCGTCGGTTTGCAGGGGAATGAGGGGCATGCCCGACCGGACTCGAGACCAGACGGATTTGCGGCTTGGGTTTTCGTGAGTCCAGCGATACGAAAAGGCACTCAGCACCAGCACCCGCTGGCGGATGTTTAGTTCAGCTCCGCGAATGAGCATGAGGTTTGCCTTGCAGAGAGATTCTTCGAACGTGGCACAGGAGGTTTGGCTTACCTTCGCTTACGCGGCCGCCGGTAAGTCGTAGCGCCGCACGAGCAGGTCGTAGATTTCGCGGCCGTTGTCGGTCAGCGTTTCGTAGGAAAGGAGTGGGCCGGGCCGGAATCCGAGCCGATGCAACTGAACGTGGGTCGCTTCCCATCGTCGGACGTTCGATAGCCGCTCTCGCAACCAGCCGTTCACGTGGTAATCGCACTCAATCAGGTAATGGGCCTCGCAGATGTCGAAGCGGTCGAAGTCGGGCATGGGGTGTCACATCCCCCAGAAAGAGTAAGCCCCGGCTGCAATGTCGCGCGACACTACGGCCGGGGCACAGAATCTGGATTTCGTTAGTCGGAAACCTTCAGACGGCAGCCGCCAGCCTCCGCCGCCTCACCGCTCCCACGGCCAGCCGGGCGTCGTCATGCTCGTCCCAGTCGATCGAATTGGGCTGCCGCTCACCGGTCGACTCGTGCAGTTCTCCAAATCCCATCTGCTCGATCATGTCGACAGACTCCCCGGTGGCGCGGGCCACGGCGCGGTTCAAATCTCTTTGCGTCATCCTGCAGCTCCTTCCAATCACAGGAAACCAATGAAAAATGCCCGCCGTTACGCACGGCAGGCATGAAGTCGAATGAATTGTGGCGGGGCTCAGACTGTCGATGCATCAACCAGCTGGTCCAACGAGTCGTCGCCTAGTGGAACGACTGCGCCCCTCCCGTTTGCCAGCGCATCGCTGATCAGCTTGTGGGCGCCGGCCATCCAGGGCTGGACACGGACATCCCGCAGGCAGTCACCGAGTGTTGGAATCGCGCCCAGGTCTTCAAGCACATGCTGCTGACCGATCTCGCGTACGAACACCCGGCGGCCGTCAGAATTGGTGATCGCCAGGCCGAACACCTGCTCGGCCACGGCGATTCCGAACGAATTGTGGAGAATCAGGCGATGGCGGTTGTCGGGGACATGTGCCTTGGTGCTGTCGAAGAACTGGTGCACCGGCAGATAGTCCTCGGGACTCCCACCCCATTTCTGTGCGGCCCGTTCGGCGTGCACCAGGGGATTGCTCATGTGGACAATTCCTTCACGTAAAAGGGATCGGGGAAACCAGCACTCCGCAGGTCGTCCCAGGTGGCCGTGTCAGGATCGACGTCGTATGCGGGCCAGCAGGGCTCAAACTCTTGTGGAGAGCTAGTGAAAAACTCGTCGCACAGCTTTTTGCAGGCATCATCCGCCTGCTCCTGGTCGAAAAAGAGACGATCGTCGGCCGATTCTCCCTCCTCAAATGAGAATTCGTCGTTGTACTGCCAGTGGAGGGCCATGATGATCCAGGCCCGCAGAGGGGGTTGTGGTGCCTGGCGTGTGACGGCTCCCGCGGCCGTGGCGCCTGCCGCACGTCTGAAGAACCCACGGCGTGAAACTTGTTCTGCGGCACTCATGGATTTTTGGGTCCTCCTTTTCGTTGCTGCGGTGGGCGGAGAATCCTCCGAAAGGGTCAATCGAGAACGAACGCGAAGTAGAAGCGGGGCTCATGCTGGAACAGGAGCGACCCCAGCCGTTGGTCGCACCGTCGGCGGACTACGACAAACGGCGCTCGGAATCCAACCACCTCAAATTCGCGATACAGCTTCGCCGGATCCCAGACCTGTCCGAACTCTGCTTCCAGAAGCTCCCGACTGCGCGGGGATTCATTGATGACAGCCACGAGTTCACGACGGATGTCGTCGGTCGGGTCGTCCATAGAGACTCCTGTTTTCAAGTCACGCCGATTTGCGCCGGCAAACCTTCGAACGGCGCAGTTGTCCGTCTTCCACAGCCCAGTCCCGCAACTGCCGATAGATCGGCTGCAGGTATCCCAGGCAGCAGAACGCGTCGAAGAAGTTGCTGGGAGAGTCTCCCCACGAGTGGCCCCCGGTGAACAAAAGGGGATACGGGATGTGAGGGAGCGACAGCTCCACCACGTCGCGATGCACGCAGGGGTTCGCGGGAAGCAGGTCCACATGCTCGTGGAGCATCTGCCGCGTGTCGCGCTCGTCGGAGATCGAGTTGATCTCGTCGCAGTTCGCCTCTTCGTCAGTCAATTCGTTGACCAGCCGGTGCAGAACGCGGCGGCGTGCTTTCGTGATTTTCGCGGCGGGGACGTACGCCAACAGCAGGTCAGCACCCATGATGAAAAACCTCCTTTCGATTGCAGGGGAAGACGGACAGAGAGATACCTCGAAACAGGGTTTCGGATTACAGGGCCGGCACGGGCGCCGCCTCGAGCCAGGCCAACTCGGCCTGCAAAGCCGCACTGCGCGACGGAAACGGCCCCAGGACCGGGCCACCCGAAGGAGAAAGATCCGCCTGCCAGCGTCCGTCACTCGTCGGCTCGACGAAACTGGCACGGCGGATCTGCAGTTTTCCGAAGGCCGTCAGATCGATCTGTTCCCCATAGACACAATGAACGGTCCCATCCGGCGCCACGAACAGCTTCATGGTTTCTCCAGTTAACGGGGACGACGCAGGATGTTGCGCCGGGGCCGGTCGACGAGCAGGCCATCCACGACCGACTGGATGCCCGAAAGCTGGTTGACCACGCGTTGGCGCAGCGGCACGTCATTGCGGAGCGCCTGCGGCTCGATCCCCCGCACGGTGTTCTGCACCTGATCGACGAGCTGGTCGAGCTGCTCGTTCGAGCGGATGTTGAGCCGGCGGAACCGGCCGAAAAACTCGGTCAGGTTTTCGATGGCCGAATCGCGGAACACTTTGGGCTTGCCGTCTTCCTGGCCGGAGAGCCGCTCGGTGAGGTGGGAGATGAGCCGGTCGAGCTCTGCCAGGAACGCTTCTTCGGCCAGCCGGACCGCTTCGTCGAACCGGGCAGCCACCCGTTCGCTCTCCTGCTGGTACAGTTCGGGACTCAGCCGCGACAGGTAGGAGGGCGGCTCGACGGACGGAAAATCCCACGTCACGTCGAACAGGCCGGTCAGCGAATCCGGATAGTCGGTCGAGTTGTACAGCCGGCCGAGCTGGCTGCGGGCGGTCGTCTTGAGCTCGGAATAGTGGGCATTCAACCCGCTGATGGCTTCGTTGAGATCGGCCCTGTGGGTCGTCATTTGCATGTTGAACGTGCCGACGTCGTCCTGACGGATTAACCGGATCCCCGGCTCGGGGTAGGGAAGCGAATTCCCCCTCCAGTAGCTGAGGATCTGGTGCCGGACCGAAGTCACCGCCCGGAATGCCGGGTGCTTCGTGTCGAGCAGTTTCTTGGCGGCAGACAGGTAATTCCCTTCTGCGCCGAACGTGTCGGCCGCTTCGGCTTTCTGCTCCGGACTGAGCGTCTTGCGGGTGCCGAACCAGGTAAAGGCGACCCGCACGGCGGCGGTGACCCCTCGCAGGTAATCAGCGGGGGAATGGGAATCGGAATTTGTTGACGTACGGCCAGCCGCCCGCGGGGCGGGCGCATCGACGAGAGTTGCAGACATAGAGCGAGTCTCCGGGAGGGAAGGAATGAAAACTTCGGATTCGGAAATCCGCCGAACGAAACGCGATTCACGGCTCGTCCGCCAAAACTTCTTCTGGGAATTCGGCATCCTGAACCGCCGGTACGGGGATCGGCACGATCAACACATCGGTCAGTCGGGCGGCCCAGACGGCCGCCTCCGCACAGGAAGGGAAGACTTCCGTGCTGACGAGCCTGTCTGAATCGGGATCGTAGACGACATGGCGCGAACTCTTCCGACTCATGGGCAGGTCACGCGCGAACGCAGCAGGTGAACCGACGATCGTGTCGCACAGCACACCTTGCTCGCTGGCCGCCTCGATGGCCTGTTCGACGTCACTTCCGGCCAATTCTTCCAGAGGCGCGTGGGGCATGTCGATGACGGCTGCTGAACAGGTGCGTCCGTCGAGAACTAGATCGACCTGCGCGGGGTTCTCGCCCCCGTCGGTGTCCCAGTCGACGACGACCACCTGCAACTCGGGGATCGACGCGAAAACATCCTGCACGATCCCCCCGTGAACGTTGAGGACGACCTGTGGTCGAGGCATGGGAAAATTCTCCGCTGTGGAAACGAAAACTGCCGGCGGGGGTCATGGGCAGGAACCCATCCGCCGGCAGTGGAAGGAGGACTTGTGGCAGACGTGTCAGTTATTGGTCGGCTCGCCCCGGCTGACTCGTCGGGTCGACCGCATTCCATTCGCTTCGCGTCCATAAATGCCGGGAACGTTGGCCGACAGGCAGCGGCCGCTGGCCCATTGCCGCAGCCGTTCCACGGATTCTTGGGCGGTGCGGGCGACCGGCACGACATTCTTGGCAGCGTCGACCAGCGAAAGCTCCAGCATCTTTGCCAACCTGCAGCAGGACCGGATCTCAGCACCGGTCCAGTCGGTGTCGACCGGCAGCGGCTGCTTCGCGTCCATTCCGAACTTGTCGAGATACAGGTTCCAGATCGCCGTCCGTTCCCTGTCGGCCGGCAGATCGAGAAAGAAAATCCCATCGAATCGTTCGGCCCGGCTGAACTCCGGTGGCAGCTTCGAAATGTCATTGGCCGAACAGGCGACGAACACGTCTGATTCGTGTTCCGACAGCCAGGTCAGGAGCGTTCCAAACAGCCGGGTCGAGACTCCCGAATCTCCAGCGCCCCCGCTGGCCCCGCTGAGCGCTTTTTCCAATTCGTCGATTAGGAGCACGCAGCGCCCCATCGCGTCCACCGATCTCAGGGCTTGGCGGACATTCTGCTCGGTCTGCCCCACCAGACTTCCCATCAGCGCTCCCACGTCGAGGATCAGCGTAGGGCGCCCCGTTTCGTTCCCCAGCGCCTTGCAGAACTGGCTCTTGCCACAACCGGGTGGAGAGAGGAGCAGAATGCCCCGCGGCTGTGTCAGCGGATCACGCTGTGCTCGGGGACGAAGCGCCCGCAGACAGAATGATTTCAGCGGTTCCAGCCCTCCCAGGTCGGCGAACGTTTCGCCGCCGCGGTGCAGGGTGAGCAGCCCGTTCTTCTTGAGCATCTGGGACTTGAGCTCCCACAGCGTTTCGGGGACGAGGCGGCCGTGGCGGGTGAGCGACAGGCTGCAGGCCGATTCGGCCTCGAATCGGGTCAGTCCCGACGCAGCCTCCAGAAGCGAATCCTGATCTGTCGGGTCCTGCGGATAATCGTCGGGCTGAGTGGCCACGCCGCGGGCGATTTCGGCCAGCTGGTCCCGTCCCGGTAGCTCATGCTCGATCACGACGAATTGTTTTTCGAGCTCGATAGGAATGTTGATGACCGGCGAGAGGACGACGATGAACGTGCGCTGGTCTTTGCCCTGATTGAGCTGGTGCTCAAGCGTCTGGACGACGTCGATTCCATTCATGAAGCGGTGAAAATTGCGTAAAACAAGAAGCGCCGAGCTTTGGGGGTCCGCGAGACTGCCGAGGGCCCCGATCGCGGCCAGGGGATCACCGCCGCCAGCCGGGACGGCGCCATCTTTCGCCCCGGCGACAGACAATCCCTGGACGACATCCCACACGGCCAGGCGCCAATTCTCCTGGCGGCAGATGGATGCGATCTCGGTCAGCGCATCGGCGTGCTCGTGGGACTGGATCCAGATTCCCGTAAAGCAGGCACTCACGTACTCGAGCAGGCGTTCCGCGAGCGTCATGGAGGGGTTTCCTTGTGTTAGGGGTCATGTAAAGTGGACAGGCAGGTACGCGCATCGTGCCTGGTAATCGGTGCACCGGCCGACACATTTACGGTTGGCTGTGTGCTGCGATCCGGCGTTCCAGGCGGGCAATCGATTGCCGTTGTTTTTCGACGACATTGCAGGCCCGTTTCAGGCGGGTCAGCCAGCGGTCAAAAGTCTTACGCTCTTGTTCGAGCCGCGCCTGCCAGACGGGGAGCCGCTCGGAGTTTTGCCGGCTGATACCGATCGGAGAGACCGAGGCATTGCGGCGCAGGATGCGCCGCCGGGGGGTGGTCATGGCGTGGTTCCTTGCTGAACGGATTGTGGCTGGGACTCGGACTGAAAGAACTCGGCGGTCTTCTCTTCGTCCTGACGCACGCCGAGGGCCTGCTCCACAAACCGACTGGCCTCCAGGCAGGATGCTCCCGAAAAGCCCTTCGTTTGAACGGTGGTCTGGCCAGTGCGACTGACGACAATTTCGATGGTCTTCATGCGGCACCTCCGGCGACCTGCACGATGACTTTGATCGACCCGTCGCCCAGCGTCTGTTCGGTCACGGTGTGCCCGTGTTTACGGGCTTCGATCCGAGCTTTCTCGACGGCGTACGCCTGCAGGAACTTGTCGAGCTCCTGTTGCTTTCCCCAGTGACCTTTGTAGTTGTCGTAGTGGATCTGGCCGGTGCTTGTGTCGCAGACGACCGGATAGTGCCAGTCGGGGAGCCGGACTGCATATCCGGTGGCGCTGGCACTGTACAGCTCTGTGGTGCCGTGGACCGGCTGCGGCAGGTTCAGCCGCCGGCAGGCGGCCGCCACTGCCTCCGGGTCGCGGATCTCGGTTTGGATTTGGACGATGTGGGACAAGGGAAGAGTTCTCCTGAGGGGGACAGGCCATGGTTTCGTATGCGCGGGCTGTCCGGATCGCGACGGGATCATCAGCCGCCCGCAGGTCCACAGCCGCGATCCGATTCGACCTGCACGTCGAGTCCGGCGACAGGCGATTCGTCGACCAGCGTGCGACGTGCGTCAGAGTCGGGAAGCAACAGGCGAGGTGTCTCGGACACCAGTTCCGCCACCAACAGCTCGTTGAGGACCGTTTCGTCGGCCTGCGCTGTCGACAGGCTGCGCAGCACAAACAGACACAGCAGTAACGGAGCCAGGCAGGCAGCGAGAATGCCAGTGCTGTGCAGCGTTTCGGCGATCACCGGTTGCCAGTAGCGGTCGTGGGCAATGTCCTTGCGCTCGGCTTCCAGGGAGATTCGCTGCTCATCGAGCGTCGCCCGCTCAGCCTGCAGGCCGGATTGCAGCGTCTGCTGGGCGGTGACCAGTTCCTGGCGGGCGCGGGCGTCGGCTTCGACCAGGTTGCGGGCCGCTTCGGCCACCTGGCGGTTCTGCTGGGTGACTTCCTGGTTCTGGCGGGCGATCTGGTCGTTCTGCCGCGACTGCTGGTCGACGCTGTTTTTCGCGTAATCTGCCAGCCGTTCATTTTCGTCGCAGCCGCCCGCTCCCATCGACGCGAGGGCCACCGCCCCCAGCATCATCATCCACATCTTCTTCATGCCGGTTCCTCCAGAGTGTGAAAATCCTGCGGATCAGTTTCTGCAGCGCCCGGCGCCAGCGGACTT
This sequence comes from Planctomycetia bacterium, assembly GCA_016200145.1. Classification (GTDB taxonomy): domain Bacteria; phylum Planctomycetota; class Planctomycetia; order Planctomycetales; family Planctomycetaceae; genus JACQFH01. Next base: position 8,511 of record JACQFH010000505.1, read on the forward strand.
CGCGGGCCAGCGCCAAAGCGAGCAACACGGCCAGCAGGCTGCTGGCCAGGACGACTGCGTACGAAGTCAAGACAGGGGATCTCCTTGTTGAATGGGCTGGGGATTGCCGGATCGCCGATCCGCGGCGTCCAAAGAATTCAAGAAACCGCTGTTGGCACGGTGCAAACAGCGGTTTTTCTTAGCGTTCAGCGCGACATCTGAAGGCGAACGCGGGCGCCCTCATTATTCATGCCACCGGAAACGCCGTAATTTAGATCGAGGTCGACTTCGCGAATGCCTGCTAGGTCTGGGCCTGCAGCAGTGCGGGATTCCGGCTCTGGAAGTGAGAATCGAGCTCGAATTCGACGCTGCAGGACGTTTCCAGGCTGTCGTAATCGGGGAGGCCGATTTTCTTGTTAAGAGGCTGACGGTGAGTTTCAGGGGCATGGGGATTCTCCGGGATAGGCTGGATTGAGTAAGGAGGGGCGCACCGATAGCGGCACGCAGAATAAGAGACAGGAAACGTCGGTCAGACTGGAGGTCGGCAGACGGCGGCGCGGCGTGGGGTCAAAATCGGGCGACGGCGCCTGCACCTCCGGCGAGACTCGCGTTCAATGAGATCGCCTAAGGGCTGTCCGTCGAACTGCTCCCGATGTTGATTTGCTGCTCTTGGAAGGCCGCCCTCAACTCGTTCACGAGTCGATGCTCTACGACCCAATCGACGAGGGCGTCGAGGTGCATGAATTCCACGCGGCGCCCGTGCTTTTCGCGTTGGTCTCGGAACCAACCGTCCATGACCGGCTCGACGTACGGGTTTGCATGCCCATTGGTAACAAGTATACTTTCGATGCGATCTGGAGCTACGGGCAGTTGAAAGGTACTCAGTGGAACCAGAAATGTCTCCTCGAGTTCGTCCTTGCTTTCTCGCCATTTTTTCTTGTCGATGTCGCCGCACTTTGCTTGATATTGTCGCAGGACAATGGCCCCATCGAGCTGAATGAGCGACACGATGTCCTTTCCGTACTCAATCGGCCCGTGACGAACCTGTGCAAAGAGGGGCAGACCGGCCTGCAACAGACGCAACAAAACTTTCCTGAGAATCGCCTCGTCCGCGATGCTCTCGAGCGCTCGATGCATCCACGTGCGCGTCGGGCCAAACACGGCCGCGAGAGCACGCTTTCCAATCTCAGGACGCACCGCATCGGTCACGTCCGGGCCGATGTTAGGAATCCGAGTCAGAGCATCGAGGGCCAATCCAAGGTGATTTCGTGTGAGCTCACTGGCAGGGTCTGTCTCGAATCCATGGAAGGCAGCAGCGGCTTCTGAAATGAACGTTAGCGCCAGACGATCTTCCTCTGTCTCTTCGGAAGAAAGACGTATCTCGAACTGATATTCGCGCCGCGCATTTTCGTCACTGAATGACTTGGGATCCGAGACAAGTTTCGCCAGCACGTTAATCAGAACACGGAATTGCGACACTTCCCCGTTGTGCCACCCCGAATCCGTCTCCACAAGGGATTCGGCAGCACTAGCCAGAAGTTGCTTCACGTTCTCAGGACTCCGTATTGATTCAACGACTCGCGCTCGCGCGCGGAAGTATTTCGCCCAGAGCTGCTGATTGATGCCGGACCATGAGCCTCCTCGCTCGATGTACTCCTCTGTGGTCGCAGGCTGGGAGTCTGTGGCGAATGCGTCCGACGCTTCATCAAATCGAAACACCGCATTCTCAGGTTCCAAATGGGCAAGCGTCACGGCTCGCCAGCCTTTGAGGCCGGGCGCTCTGAAAGCGCTTTCTCGCAACTTCACGACCTCATGTGCGCCCCGCCAATCACCGTCTCCAATGAACAGATGGAAGGCTGACGGAATGTTTAGGATGAGTTCCTGACCGGACAGCTCAACTCCCAACGGAACCTCATACGTTGGGAAATCCACCCTCCACACGCCGTCAAGGTTGGTGGCAATCACGAACCCACACACCAAGTAGTTGTCGGCCTGCTCCGCACTTCCGACCTTTCCCAGCAAACGCTGGGCGAGTTCCGAACGAAGCTCGCGGATTCGAGTCCGGAGTTTGTCTCGATCGAAGTCAAACAACCTCGAGGCGCGGCGTAAGGATTCAAGCAGCTTATGAATCGCGGCGATCGATGCCACTGAGTCAACAGGCTGCTCTGAGACGACACGATCGAAATCGACTATTGCGACGCGCCATGCGTCGAACATTCGATTGGGATTTCCCCAAGCGGCGTCGCTTGCGCGCGACATGGCCACTCCCGCGCTGAAGTGTTGCCCGTCTACGCGCCAGAGCTCCGCCGCGTGGCTGAGTCGTTCGTAGGCAACCTCGTCGCCGGGAATTACAAACGGCCCATTCGGCGCCATAAACAACTCTTTCGCTTTGCTCACCGGACCTCCGCATCGGACCATTCGCCGCCGAAATCGGTTTAAGATAGGTTCTGCCCAACAGCCTGCAGGCAGCAAATGTGCGGTCGATCTCGCACACATAAAAATGCCACAACCGGAATCATATCCCGAAGTTGCGGGTGTGTCGTGCCGCACCGCGCTGCGGATGCCTCGGCCAACGTAAGACTGCCCCGGAAATGGTTGGGTTTTGCGAACAGCCGCTCGGCTCTGCACCCGACCCGGAGTTTTGGCGACACCCATCCCGAAATCCGGGCGCAGAAATCAGAATTGCGAGAACTCGTCAGCGGCAAGGTATCACGGACCTCGATCAGTTCACCGTCCCCATTTCCCCGATCATCATCAACCACGACCAAACCTCGCCCACCGGATCCCGCGCCGCCAGCCGTTCGACGGTCATCCGCTCGGCCGCATCTGTGTTCAACCACCTCTTCGCCAGATTCCGCAGCCGGCGCCGGCTCCTGGAATCCAGCCTCGACCAGTCCGGCCCACCCGCCTGTTGCAACAGAGCGCTGGCAGCCAGCCGCGGGACATCGTCCTGGTCGCCGAACGGCACGTCGATCCCGCGGACTTCTTTCAGCGACTGGGAGTCCAGGTAATTTTCCATCGCGCGTTTGCTCGTCATGACAGCCCGGCAGCCTGGCCGCTGGTTGACGAGTTCGGCCGCCCGCTCCCGCTCTTCTGTGAGTGGGGACACCTCGCGGTCGAGAATGAAGAACTCCGGAACTCCCAGCCCTGCCAGCCGGTGCGTCCAGTACAGGAAATTGCTGCCGGCGATCGGCAGGAACAGGATCTCGCCCGAATCTTCCAGGGCCCGCAGGTCGGGTACCTGTGGATCATGATCGTGCAGGATCCGGCTGATCCGCTTCAGAAACTGAATATCAAATCCCCCTTCGACGACCACGATCAGGCGGACACCATGCCGCCGGGCAGAATCAGATTGGGGCGCGAGAGGGGAACCGTGACTCGAATCGTGAAATATCGACATGGATGGCTTTCATTACAGTGCAGGCCGGGAATGCGAATCGCGACAATCACAGGTCATCGCGGCTTGATCTGGCTGGTGGTGCGTGCCACGATCGCTCCCAGGGCGGGGCCGAGACTCAGTCGTTCGTAAAACGGGTCAGTCAAATCCGCAGCGACTGGAGAAGGTGGGGTTCCGTTTCCTGCAGGAGCTGGATCGGGTTTCTCATCGCTGTGACGGTCAAGGCGGTCGTCGCGGGGTAGTTCCTGAGACATGGGATTCCTCTGCTGGCTGGTGAGAGTTGGTGATCTAGTGATTGTCCAACTCGAGGCGGAGCCCTGTGCCCCGCCCCAAGCCAGACGCGGGTCATGACAATCGGGGTTCGTTTGTTGGGACGGCTGAAGGCATGATTGCCACCACGGGTCAACCGGAGGCCTGACGATTCTTTGCGAAGCCTCGGAACCGTCCGGCCGCTCAGCTAAAACTGTGGCTGGTTCGTTGGCGCCCGCGGAGCCGACGTCAGTCCGCCCCGTGTCCGTGGATGCATCAAACACTCAAGAGCAAGGTCATGAGTTGATGTCGAGACCCAACAGTCAAGATGCCGCGAGCTTAAGGGACCTTTCTCCGCAGCAGTGGAAGTCCGGCATTGCCGCCTGGCTTGGCTGGCTGTTTGACGGCCTGGACATGCACCTGTATGTGCTGGTCGCTGCCCCATTCGTTGCCGAGTTGTTGGGGAATGTCAGTTCCAAGGATCCGTCGGTTGGCTACTATGGCTCGTGGATCCAGGCTGCGTTCCTCATTGGCTGGGCGCTGGGCGGCGGGTTCTTCGGGCGCATCGCCGATCGGCTGGGCCGCAGTCGAGCGCTGATCCTGACGATCCTGACCTACGCTTTATTCACGGGTCTGGCATTTTTCGCGCAGACGTGGTGGCAACTGCTGATCACTCGTTTCCTGGCGGCGCTGGGGATTGGCGGCGAGTGGGCGGTGGGAGCCTCGTTATTGTCGGAAACCTGGCCGCGCCGCTGGCGGCCGTGGATGGCGGCGGTGCTGCAGACCGGAGTCAATCTCGGCATCATGCTGGCGAGCCTGGCGAACTTCCTGCTGGCGGGCTTTCCGCCGCGCTCGGTCTTTCTGGTGGGTGTGCTGCCGGCGTTGCTGGTGCTCTGGATTCGGCGTGCCGTGCCCGAACCCGCGGAATGGCAAGGGGCCAAACAGCAGTCCGCTCAGGCCCAGCCGGGTTTTCTGGAACTGTTCCGAGGCCCTGTGCGGCGCACCACGCTGTTGACGCTCACCGTGTGCGCGCTGGCGCTCACGGCGCACTGGGCCTTCATGTTCTGGTATTTGCAGCACCTGCGGAACCTGCCCGGCCTGAGCGGTTGGACAGACATGCAGATGAGTCAACTGGTCAGCCAGGCGATGTGGCTCGTGATGCTGGCCTCCATCGCAGGGAACTTTCTCGCGGCCGTCCTGGCGCGCTGGATGAAATACCGGCGGGCGATTGCCTGTCTCTGTCTGGCGTACTTTCTCTCGATGCTGGCCACCTACGGCACGCCGCTCGACCATCGGCATCTTTATTATGGGTTCACGGCGATCGGGCTGTGTCAGGGGCTGTTCGCCTTGTTCACGATGTACATGCCGCCGCTGTTTCCGACGCTGCTGCGGACCACGGGGGCGGGCTTCTGCTACAACTTCGGCCGGATCGCCGCCGGTTTAGGGACTGTCCTGTTCGGGCTGCTCTCCAAGGTTGGCGATTACCGACTCGCGCTCCTCTACGCGGGCTTCCTGTTCATTCCCGCTGCGGGGGTGGCCTGGATGCTGCCCGAAGCTCCGGAAGAGAAATGTGCGGGGCCGACCTGATGTTTTAGACTACGGTCCCACCAGCTACCGTTGCCTAACTCGAGGCGGAGCCCTGCGCCCCGCCTCAAGCCGGAAACAGCTCCCTGATGATCAGGCCGCAGCGCCTGTGTGCGTCGCACGGGCATCCCGCTGAAACTCGCGCCAGGAATCCTCGAATTCACGTCGGAGCTGGCTGATCCGCGACCGTGACACATGAAACTTCTCCGCCACTTCCTCGGTCCGGTAGCCGGCCGCCAGCGATTCGGCGATCTGCCGGCGCCGGTGCGTCATGCCGTTCAGCCAGGCGCTGAAGTCGATCCGTGATGCGGCGATGTCGGCGGGGGTGCTCTTGCGGTCTTCCACCAGGACCGACTGCCAGCCCTTCTGATCGGCCGACGTGCCGGAATCAAGACTCTCGACCTGGAAACCGCGGCGCTGGCGGGCCACGCGGGACAGCACATCGTTTCTGCGTTCACCAGTACCGATGATCCTGCCGGCTTTCACCCGCAGCACGGCGATCTGGGCAATCCGAGGCGCAAGGTCGCTGGCATTCTTTCCGCGATTCACCAGTCTCACGAAAAACACCATGGCGACGGCGACCGCATCGGCTTCGGCCTCTTCGCGTTCGCAGCGGGGCAGGCTGCGGAATCCGAAACGGGCGTGGGTTTTGACGCGGGGGAGAAGATGGGCCAGGAAATCCTGCTGCCAGGCCGGGGGCAGGGCTTCGTTCACAACGGCCGCGACGGACGTGCTCATCTCGGGGACTCCTTTCGGGGAAGAAAAGGGATCGCCCCGACACGCAGGGCGATTGGGAAATCGCTCGCGTGTGTGCGCAGAGGGAGATGTGAAGACCTAGGGAGTGCGATCCGACGAACCGACCACGCCGGGGTCACAGAATTAATGCGGCAGGGCTAGTCAGCGGTGTCGGATCGGGCTGCTTCAGACGTGCTAAGAACCCATTCAGCTGTCGCTGAAGGCGAAGCCGCGGCCTCTCACGGTATATGCCGCGCGGGACGCTGGAATTCAGGTGCGGGAAGACGTCGAATAGGTCACTGCCGGTGCCACCAGCGTTAACCGTCGGGTTCAGGCTCGAGGTTGCATCGGAGAGCTTGATATCGGGTAGCACATCGATGCGAGACGCGTGACCGGCCCTGCACTCGCGGCTACACTGACTCAATGCGAATCCGCCCCCGGAGCCGATTGAATGAGCATTCCCGACTACGAAACGCTGATGCTGCCGGTTCTGGAAGCTCTCAGTGACGGGCAGGAGCACCATCTTCGTGACGTTGCCCGGCAGGCAGCCGAGCGATTCGGACTCACCGACGAAGAGTGTCAACGGCTTTTACCGAGCGGCCAACAGACAATCATCTTGAATCGGGTGAGTTGGGCAAGAACGTACCTCAAAAAATCTGGCCTCGTCATCAGCACCAGCCGCGGTCGCGTAAAGATCACAGACGAGGGGCGCCGCGTGCTCGCCCAAACACCTGCGAAGATCGACACGCATTTCTTGTCGCAGTACCCAAGCTACGTCGAGTTCAAGCAGACGCGGCGAACCGAATCGAGAGAAGACGCCGACGTCGTCCCGGCCGAGGCCGACCAGACGCCCGAAGAGGCGATCGAGGCAGCATATCGCGACCTGCGGGCGGCACTGGCTGATGAGGTCTTGGAACGTGTGCGGGCCTGTTCTCCACAGTTCTTCGAGCGGTTAGTCGTCGAGTTGTTGGTCGCGATGGGTTACGGTGGGTCGCTCAAAGATGCGGGACGAGCAGTTGGCCGGACCGGTGACGAGGGCATCGACGGAATCATCAAGGAGGACAAACTCGGCCTGGATGTTGTCTGCATTCAGGCGAAACGATGGACGAACACGGTCGGGAGGCCAGAGGTCCAGGCGTTCGCGGGGAGCATGGAGGGGCACCGGGCGAAGAAGGGCGTGATGCTGACGACGGCTACGTTCTCGAAGGACGCTCAGGACTATATCTCCCGCATCGAACGAAAGATCGTGCTGATTGATGGACGCCAGCTCGCGGAGTTGATGATCGACCACGGTATCGGCACGACCACGAGCCGAACCTATGACATCAGGCGGATCGATTCTGATTACTTCGCCGATGACGGGGGCTGATCGAAAGTGTCGGCGTTTTAACCATTACGGCTGACTCCGACCGATGCTGGCAACAATCCCTGCGTGTCGTCATAGTGTACCTGATTGATTTTCCCGCTTATTCGAACCCGAGGGGAAGCCGGGTGCCCGTCGAAGCCAAGCCGCTCTTTCGTCCGGACGTTCTCCGATCGCACCTGTCTGGCTTTCAACTGCCTGATCACGTCGCGAGCCTGCGCTCGAAGCTCGACCATTGGGCCGACCTGATCGCTAGCCGCCGCATCGACAACTTCAACGAACAGGAAATTCTCCCCGATTTTCTGACCGACTTTTTCGTCGCGCTGCTCGGATACACTCGACCCGCCGACTCGCAATCCCGTTACACGATCAGCCGCGAAAGGCACGTCGAGGTCGACGGCAAAATCGCCGACGCCGTCCTGGGCGATTTCAACGGCCAGCAAAGGCCTGTCGTCGCCTTGGAAGGGAAAGGGCCGAAAGACCCGCTCGACCGCCCCTTCGCCGGCCGCCACATGTCGGCAGTGGACCAAGGCTACCGCTATGCGATCAACCTTCCATGCGACTGGATCGTCGTCACCTCGATTCGCTGGACGCGGCTGTACCACAAAGGCTCCGACCAGCAGACTTACGAGCTGTTCGATACCGAGCGCCTGGCCGACGATGATGCCTCGCTGCGCCGTTTTGTTTTCCTGCTGGGTGCCGATCGTGTCGTTCCCCCCACTGGTGCATGCCATTTTTACGGCCTGCTCGAAGAATCGGAAAAGATCGGGCGCGAGCTCACGAAGAAATTCTACGTTTGTTATGCCGACATGCGGCAGGATGCTTTCGAGCAGTTGAGCCGTGACAACACGACCGTGCCGCGGCACGACGTTCTCTCGAGCACGCAAAAGGCGCTTGATCGCGTCTTGTTCGTCGCGTTCGCCGAGGATCGCGGATTATTGCCGACCGAGACGATTCGCAAAGCCTACGAGCATCACGACCCATACCATCCGCGGCCCATCTGGGACAACTTTCGTGGATTGTTCACCGCGATCAACCAGGGCAACGCCGCGCTGGGCATTCACGCTTACAACGGTGGTCTCTTCGCCGACGACGCAGTGCTTGACTCGCTGAAAGTGTCGGATGAGGTCTGCAGCTATTTCCTGGACCTCGGCAGTTACGACTACCGGCCGCCCCATGAAGCCGTCACCGGCGATGGCGGCAGCCTGATCGACGTCGACATCCTGGGCCACATCTTCGAGCAGTCGATCACCGATCTTGAAAAGCTGCGCAACGAACTGGACGGTCTGGCCGAGCCCCTCGGAGCCGAGAAGCACAAGACCCGTCGCAAGAAAGAGGGGGCGTTCTATACGCCGTCGTTCATCACGCGATACATCATCGAACAGGCGCTGGGCGGCGTGCTACGCGACCGATTCGAGCAACTCCGACAAAAGCACCATGCTGCGGCGAAGGCCGGCGCTCGGGCCGCCCTTGCCGATCCTGCGATTTATGAACTCGACAAGCTCACCAAACCGCAGCGTGCCGCCCTCGTCGAATTCTGGGAAGTCTGGCAGGACGAGCTGACGACGATCCGACTTCTCGACCCGGCTTGCGGCAGCGGGGCCTTTTTGATCGAGGCGTTCGACCAGTTGCACGCGACCTACGAGCTATCGAACGATCGGCTGGCCGAGCTGCGCGGGCATCGGACGCTGTTCGATCTGGATAAGCGCATTCTCGAAAACAACCTGTACGGCGTGGATTTGAACAAAGAAGCAATCGAAATCTGCCGGCTCAGCCTGTGGATCAAGACGGCCCAGCGCGGCAAGGCGCTCACGAGTCTTGATCACCCGATTCGCGAAGGGAATAGCGTTGTTGCCGACGCGACCGTCCACCCGAAGGCGCTCGACTGGCAAGTCGCGTTCCCCGAAGTGTTCCAGCGAGGCGGCTTTGATGTCGTGGTGGGCAACCCGCCTTATGTACGCCAGGAATTGTTGAGCGGTTACAAGCTCTACCTGCAAGCGGAGTACAAGGCATACCACGGCATGGCGGATCTGTACGTTTACTTCTATGAGCTCGGCTTGCGCGTTTTGAAGCCGGGCGGCTTGCTGTCGTTTATCGTAACCAACAAATGGATGAAATCGGGCTATGGTGAGCCGCTGCGCCGGCTATTCTCCGAGGAGGCCTGGATTGAATCGGTCATTGACTTTGGACACGCGAAGCAGATCTTCCCGGACGCCGATGTCTTTCCAGGAATTCTCATCACACGCAAGCCAGACCAACAATCGTCGGCTCCTTCATCGTGCCGTGTGTGTGTGATTCCACGCGACCAGTTGAAAATCGAGGATCTGAAGCAACAGATTAAAGAAGTCGGCCACAGCGTGCCCAGGGCACGTTTGGGAGCTGACATCTGGTCACTTGAGCCACCCGGAACTGATGCACTGCTCGACAAGCTCGTGGAAAACGCCGTGCCGCTGAAAGAATTCCTCGGGGGTCGTCCACTGTTTGGGCTAAAAACGGGCCTCAACGAGGCATTCATCATCGACACGCCGATGCGAAATTCTCTCATTCGTTCTGACCCGGCCTCGGAAAGAATCATCCGACCTTGCGTTCGTGGCCAAGACCTCGACCGATGGCGCCCCGATTGGGCCGGCTTCTGGATGATTGCAATGAAGAGCAGTGGCGATCATCCGTGGCTTTGGGCGAGTGCAGGCGATCAGGCTGAAGACGTGTTTCGCAGCACGTTTCCTGCGATCCATGCGCACCTTAATCCTTTCCGCGACGCGCTCGTTCGCCGTCAAGACCGAGGGCGGTTCTGGTGGGAGTTAAGGGCGTGCGCATACTGGGATGCGTTCGATAAGCCCAAAGTGTTTTACCAGGACATCACATGGCAGTCGCAGCTCTGTTTCGACCCGGGCGGGACGCTTTGCAATAACACCGTGTATTTCCTGCCGACAGCCGACCCCTGGGTCATGGCCGTTATGAATTCGCCGGTGGGGTGGTGGTACGCGTGGCGAAAGGCTCAGCACGGGAAAGACGAGGCTCTCCGTTATTTCACGGAATTTGTAGAGACTTTTCCGACGCCAACCCCAACAGAAGCGCAAAGGGCAACAGCCGCCGCCGCGGTCCATCGCTTGATCGAGATTGCCGACCAGCAGCACGGTATGGAAAGAGATTTCATTGACTGGCTCAGAGTCGAATATGAAATATCGAAGCCGAGCAAGAAACTGCTGGCGCCAGTGCGATTGAACGAAAACGAGTTAGTTGACGAAGTCCGTAAAGGGCGCGGTAGATCAAAGCCGCTATCCCCGCCACTTTTGCGGTCGTTGCGAGATAGTCACCTACAGAGCGTGGTCCCGATTGGCAAAATCCGGGACGAGGCAAAAAAGCTCGAATCCGAAGTTGCCGCTCAGGTGAATGCCGCATTCCGGTTAGCGCCCGAAGATGTCCGTTTGATCTGGGAGACTGCCCCGCCCCGGATGCCGGGAAACTCCGCCTGATTCACCCCCGCGCCATAGCCTTAAGTTCTGCCAGGCGCATTGCTGGGCCGCTCCGCCCTGTCAGTGCCGTAGGTTTTGTAGGCGAATCGTCGTCACTGCTTCACGTCACACGCGGCCGTCAACTGCAAATCTTCAACAACCGCTCGTGCAGCTTTACCATCGCCAGCGTGTCCCGCTTACAGTATTCGAGCAGAGCTTGGCGGACGTCTCCAGCGGCATCCCCGGGGATTTCTCCGCGGGCCATCCGGGCGTATTTCGCGACGGCTGTGTCCCCGTCGGCAATCGCCAGCCCGTCGTATGACAGGTCGACCAGCGCCGGCAGCGTGACCTTGATCGACGTCCTGCCGTGGAACTCGGGGTGATAGAACCAGCTCCTGAACGCCTTTTCCAGATCGAACAGCCGACTGGCACACCGGTCGAGCGCCGGTTTCAGGTCGTCGAACAGCCGGCCGAGCTTGTTCAGCATCGTTTTCTCGAAACTCGAATAAACGACAATGTGCCCGGCGCCATCCAGATCCTTCAGCAGGCGTTCCGCCAGCTCGCGGCGGCAGTCCCTCGACGCGTCGGCCAAAAACTCACGGTGCCCGGAAACCTTCCCAGGGGCCTGGCACAAATGGACCGAATACTGCGTCACAATCTGCTCGTGCGGCGCGGTGCCAGGAAACAGCGGGATCGACGATTTGACCGTCTCAAAATCCAGATAAAACGCCGGCCAGTCGATTCTGTCGAGAAATGCGGCAAGTTCTTTCTCTGCGATGACCGGCTGGCCGGTGACGATCGCCTGCCGCACTCGCTCCTGAGGATGCGTGAGCCGGAAGCCCGCGGGAATGTCAGGAATTGCAGTGACACTCTGCTGGGCCAATCGGTCAAATGCCGTCTGACTGAGCCTCGGCAGCTCGAAAATGTGATTTTCGGTATCTGTCCCAAGACAGTGCGTCGAGAAATACTCACAGCTCCGGCAGGCGAACATCAATTGAGGGGCGGGAGGCTTCTTCGCCAGGGCGGCTTTGGCGACTGAATCCCAGAGAGTCTCGAATCGCCCGACGATGTCGGCAACGTCGCCCGTGCAGTCGCGCTCAATAAAGAGGTCTGAATCAGGGTCGCCGAGCTTGTAGGTCCCGGACAGCAACAATAACGATGCGCGGTCAATCTTCACCCCTGCTCGTTTCGCTACCCTCGCCGTGTACGCCAGATCGTCGACCAGTTCCTGGCTGGGGTTGATGCTGGATTTCACTTCCAGCAGGCGCCAGCCCCGCTTCGCCCGCAGCAGAATGTCGGCCTTCGCGACGTAGCCGTCGACGCGGAACGTGGCCTCAAAGATCGCCAGGACCTTCGGATCCGCCATCAGTCGAGCGGTTTCCCTGGCCGCAGCCGTGGATTCCTTCGCCGGGACGAATACCCCGCCAGGAAAGAGCAGCCTGGCCCGCCGGCCGATCTCAAGCCCTTCTTCCATCCGGAGGAGGTCGGCTTCGGACGGCGGGGTCGCGTGCCGGAGATTGCGGGCGAACCATCCGCGGGTCGGGCAGATGCAGCCATTCAGGAAGGTGGCTTTGTCGACGTACTGGCCAGTGGGCATCGACGCACCTCGGGGAAACGGGGTTGGTGAACCGGTCAACCTACACGGATGGTCGCCTGCGACAATCCAATCATTAGATGTCGACGCCGCACGAATTCCCACTGGATTGCTACTACCCTCGCCGACCGACGGTGAACGAAAGAGGCTCGAAAATGTAAGTGGAGAGGAGTTTTTCGCCAGTGACGAACTTCACGTCAGGTTTTACAAGTGCATTGCTGACAATGGCCAAAATGAATTCTGGATTGTCCCTCGCCTGGCCGTACTCGCCGCGCGTCATAACAAAAGTGCGTTCCTCTGCCGAGGTGCCCTTAACCTCGACGCAGCGTCGCTTGTCTTGTTTCATGCACTCCAAATCGAATCCGACGCCATCCCTTTCGCGAGACAGGACAGACCAGCCGCGGTCGCCGTGCCAGGCCGTCACGTACCGAATAGCTGCCTTTTCGACGCGAAGGCGGATTTCCGGGGTGGCGAAGGCGCCGCCCACGGCGACACTGCATCCGTCATCCGGGCCGTTCCAGAGCGGACGAGGATTGGCGGTCCATAGCTCCTCCAACGCACGATGAGTGTCATCCTTGAGCCGACGCATGGCGGCCAGTTCGAGTTCGAAAACACGCAAGCCGGATTCGACGATTCGGTCCGACTTTTTCGAAGTGTCGAATCGAAGTTGCCGTAGGAGCTTCATTGAAACAGGTGCTTTACACGGAGGAACTGCGATTGCCCGATCAGTGAATGCTCGCGTCATTTCGAAACGAGAGGAATTCCCGACCGCGTATGCGGGATGCGTCTTGACCGAGGCGATTCGTCTGACCTCAAAACGCAGGACGAGGTGAACTCTCCCGCCATCACGAGTTACGATCCAAACGACGTCATTCGGTCGCAACGTCTTGAACCATCCGCTTTCTAACGTCAGCACTGCCCCGTTTTGTCCGTTAAAGGCAAGCTCGGCTCGCAACGGAACCCAATAGTGGATGTAGTGTGCCACGCAGGTTTCTCCAATCGAATGGGACAGAGTAACCGCAGTTTTCAATCGTCTCCACGCCTGGACTCGGGGCTCGATTTGCGGCCTCAGCTCCACGATTCAGCCGAATGTCAGCCAGCCAGGTGAGGCCAGGTGCCTTCCTGAAAATGGTCGCTCTGCTACTGGCTGACTTGGGGTGCCGCATTCATGCAGCTCTCAGCGGGCGCAGCATCTTACAGGCACTCCGGCCGATCCGACTCAGCAGAAGGCCATTTGCGAAACCTTGGCCGGCTTTGCGTGCTACTTTTCCCAATCCAGGGACCCAG
>JACQFH010000506.1 GCA_016200145.1 Planctomycetia bacterium
ACCCAGCCGATGCCTGTGCCGACGGGCGCCAGGAGGTCGCGAAGCCTGGCCCAGCCGGCGCTGACTCCCCCGGTGAGCGGATCGTACAGCGCTTCCTGCTGCCGGTTGAGCGAGAGCGACACGACGTATGTCGACCACAGCGTCGAGATCGAATGCTTTGCGTTCTTCCAGAAGCCGGCGTTGGCGCCGACCTGAAAGACCATCTCGTCCCGGGCGCCGGGAGTCGGGTCGAGCACGATCCACTCGTCGTCGATGTATGCCTCGACCCACACGTGGCCGTGCCGCTGCTGCACCTCGTAGGATCGGTCGTTCTCGTGGTACTCGGCCCCCTTGAATCCCGTGACGAGCCGCGCCGGAATCTTGATGCTCCGCAGCATCAGGGCCAGCGCCGACGCAAAATACTCGCAATGCCCGCGCTTGCGCACCACCAGAAACTCTTCGATCGGATCGCGGTTGGGATCGACGACTTCCATGTTCAGCGAATAGGCGTACTCGTTCGAATCGCGGAGATGCGCTGAGAGCGTTTCGGCCTTCCGCCGATCGAGCGACATCGTCTCGTCCCCGGTGAGCCTACCGGGTTCGGTCAATTCGCCCGCCAGCCGGACGACGCCGTCGATCCCCTCGTCCGGAAGCTGCAGGCAGGACATCCTGGTGAGCACCGAAAGCTTTTCGCGGCCGGGCAGGGCGCCGAACTGGTTGCGTCGAGCGTCGCGCTCCCTGGGCGTGCGGCGTCGGGAATAGACGAGGTATTCGATCGGATCGCGGCGTTCGATCCCACCGGCGAACACGCCGGTTTCGTACACGTAGTTGATCGGGCCGGGAGGATCGTACAACCGAGCGAGCGAAATCGGCCGCATGGCGAACAGGAATTCCGAGCCGCTGATATCCAGCGCGTATTCCTGGCGGATGAGGCCCGGCTCGAGCGGATGCGAGGGCATGACGTGCGTCGTCACGGTGTGGGGCTTCCCCCCTCGCCAGCGTCCCTGGCGATACTCGTCGAGCACCGATCCCCGGAACAGCGGCGCGTCGAGCCCGAATTCGTAGGCAAATTCCTTGATCGACAGGGGTTTGTCTTTCTGCCCGTCGACGCGCTCGAAGATCCGCACGCGCATCACGCGGTCGAGGTTTTCGAGGATCTGCCCGATCTGGCCCAGCCGCACTTCGCCCGAGAACCCCGTGAGGGCCTGTCCGCGCGTGCCTTCGCCCTGAAAGCGCACGCCGCTGCCGAACGACACCCGCGGCACGAACAGAAACATCACCAGCCCCAGTGCCAGCCCCGTCACCGCCAGACCGATCACTCCGAACACAAAGCGCGGAACGATCCACCGGCCGGGCGAATCCTGCTGAATCGCATGCCGGACAGAGCTGCGGCGATCGGGCGCGAAGCACTGCCGCAGGAGCGCCGCCGGATCGAGCGCCAGTGGGTCGAGCGCCGCTGTGGCCGATGTCGCCGCAGCAGCCGGCGGCGTGGCGGCATTGCCGCCCGGCCGTTCGTGATCGAGACCGCCCAGTTCGTAGGCGCCCTGGTAAAGCGTAAAGACCGAAAGCGTCCACAGCGCCAGCGGCAGATACGCCAGCAGCAAGAGGCCGTAGGAACCGGTCATACTGGTCAGCACCGATCCCACCGCGACCTGCAGCAGCGACAGCGCGCACAACCACCAGTACTGGCGGATGTCTTTGGCCTGGAACAGCACGATCCACGTGATATAGACGAGAAAATGCGCGCCGGCCAGCAGCCGCGAATCGGGCCGGTCGCCAAAAAACTCATAAGCCGCGGCGCCGAGCGCCGCCAGACCCAGCAGATTGCCCGCCAGCGGTCTCATCCGCAGCCGGCCTTGCCGTTCGTTCACGAACAGCACCAGCCCCGAAAGAAAGACCGTCAATCCCGACGGAAAGAACGTCTCTTCTCCGTACGCCAGCATCGTTCCCGCCAGGGCCACGAGTGTGTACAGGCTGAATTGAAAGACGGCGGTCAGGGTCATGCCGTTTCTCCCCGTTCCGCGTCGGTAAATTCGACGTAGTCCAGCACGAGTTCTGGCCCGGCCGCGTAGATTTCGAACGGTTCGTCGGCGAGCACCCGGTGCGCGTCGCTGCGGACGTCAGCCGCAGCGGGCCGCCCGGCTTGCGGCGCCTGTTCGGCCGGGCGGGACGTGATCAGCACTTTGCGAACGCGGTTGCGCGCCGTCAATGCGGCGGTCAGCGCGGCTGTCATCAGGCCTGCGGCGTCGCCGCCCTGCGCCAGAGCCAGTTGTTCGAGCAGACCTGAGAGCGAGGCCGCCCCCGCATAGCCGGAACCATGAAACGTCTCGCGGCCGCAGAGAATCAGATCGATCGTCGAATCGCTCGCAAGCTGCAGGTGATCGACGCAGATCGAGGCGGCCAGGCTGATCGCCAGCTCGACCCGGGTCAGATCGTCGGGTCGCGGCCTGGGCGGCTGCCACAGCTCGACGGCCAGGATCAGATCGTTCCGCCGGCTGTGCTGAAATTCCCGCACCATCAGTTCGTTGCGGCGTGCCGTGGTGCGCCAGTGAATCGCCCGCGGGTTGTCCCCCGACCGGTATTCGCGCAAGGAGTGAAATTCATCGTGACTGGCGCCGATCCCTGAGCTGGCCGACTCGAACGCCATGTCCCCCGACTCGACGGGAGTGCGCCACAGCGGCTTCATTCTGCCGATTCGCGGGTACACGATCATCCGTTCGGCCGCCCCCAGCTCGATCGAGCGTTCCATCAGCCCCAGGGGAAACCGCGAGATCATCCGAATCGGGCCGAATTCGTGAACTCCCCGCCGCGCCGGGCAGATTTCATAGAATGCCTCGCGGGTGGAAGCCGGCGGGACGCACGCGAACAGCGCCACCGGCTGAAGCTGTTCGCCCGGGCCCTGCACGTAGTCTTCGGCAGAAACCATCCACGACGACAGCAGCCTCTTGCGATTGGTGAGCGAGAGCTTGACGGCAAAACTTTCGCCCACGGTGGCGCGGGCGGGCAGCGTCCGCGACACCGACAGTTTCTTCAGCATGCCCAGCGTTACCTGGCCGTTCAGAACGAAGGGCCCGGCCATCAGCCCGAACACCAGCATCAGCATGTTCGAGCCCCCCAGGAACGCTCCCGCGCACAGCACCAGCAGAATCAGGAAGTAGAGCAGCGCTTCGCGCGGCATGCGGACGCGGTACTGGTGGGCCGAGCGGTTCCGCAGCCTGTCGATCATGGCCCGCGCCTCGCCCCACAGCGACCACACGCCCCAGGCGACGAGCCCGCAGCCTCCCCCCAGAAACAGCAGCGGGTAGACGGCGCCCGTGCTCTTCGACAGCTCAGGGTGTTCGAAGTACAGCCAGATCAGGGTGAGGCCCCCGGCGATCGCGGCGAATCCCAGCCACGACAGCGGGCGACGGTCACTCCCCCCCTGTTGACGCACAGACATGGTCCATGAACCGCTGCAGCTTCTCGGCCGGGTACAGGCAAGACGCGTACTCGCGATCGCGCCAGACGGCGCTGGCGGCCAGTTGGGCCCGCGTCTGCCGCAACTCCTCTTCCATACGCTGCCGCTCGCCCCCAGTCAACTCTGCCAGGCGCCGGTTGATTTCCTGCAGCCGGCGAAACCGGGCATACCCGGCGCCGGTCGACTGCGGTTCCGGCAATTCCGCGATCGGGGGCGTTTGCGTTCCCCCGAGCCGCGCGGCGCGCACGGCGTTCTGCTCGGCCACCAGCCGGTGTTTCTCGTCGATCAGAGCGGCATGCTGCTGCGCCGCGGCTGCGGGCAGGTGCCGGTCGGAATTGTACTCAAGCTCGCGCAGTTGCCGGAGCAGGCGGTTTTCGTCATCGCGATGCGCCGCGATCGCGGGGAGTGGAAGCAGCACCGTCGCCGAAAGCGTCAGAAAATCGGGGGCCGCCAGGCCGAAGAACCGCGCGATGATGCGGTCGGTCATCTGGTCGTACTTCGCGCCGCCGATGCCGTGCACGAACAGGTCGGCGAAGCACAGGCGAGCGAACAGCGTGGTCGTCAAGGCCCGGGTCCGCAGGCGAATCCCCCGGGCCGCGAGCTTCTGCAGCTCGCGGACGGCGCAGCAGGCGTCTTTGTCGGGCGCCAGCGGCAGCCTGGCGAACTCGCGCTCGCCGTCGGAGAGAAGGATTTCAGTTGCTTCCTGACGAACGTAGACGCGCCGCCGCACGTTGTCCCCCGCGCGCCACACGCGGAACGGCGCTTCCTGCCAGCCGTCTGCGGCGCCCAGATCGGGCACCGGATGCGTGCGGCTGCGGACGCCGTTGACCTGGCGGTATTCGTGCAGGGTCTCGTTGTAGATCGAAGTGAATCGCGGCAGGTGCGCCAGAAGATGCGCGGTGAACCACAAAAACGGCTCCAGCGTGCACAGCCGGCTGACGGGCAGTTCGAGGTTGTTAACGCCACACGACCGCTCCCACGCGGCACGTGCCGCCGTCAGGCATTCGGCCAGCGAATTGCTGCGGCGGCTGTATTCAATGGCCGCCGGCCAGAAGTCCGCCAGCAGCGGACGATAACCCCGGTCGCCCAGGACCTCCCGCACCCGTTCGTCGAACGATTCAAACAGCGCCCGATCGACGATTTGCGCTTCCTCCCACGGCTGGCGCGAGCGCGGTGCGTCGAACGGAACCGATGCGATCGTCGGTGTGTCGAAGGGCCCCGTCGGCACGCGGATCGTCGTGGCCGACAGCGTGTCGCTGTCGACCACCAGATTGAGGCCCACTCCCCGCCCGGCGCCGGCCAGACGCCCCACGACGAAATTCTTGACCCACACGCCGGGATGGAAGAGCGTTGGCTGGTGCCCTCCCACGAAGAACGTGGCCGCCTCGATCTCGCCGGATGACAGTGACGGCGTTCGATCGCCGGGGACGAGAAGGCCGGTATCGTCTCGCGCAGCCCGGAAGACTTCAATCCGGGCCCAGCGGCGAAGCGAGGCGAGGTCCTTCCCCTGCACGCCGATGCCGCCACCACGTTCTGCCAGCCTGTGCCGGTTATGGTTTGCGAGATCGATCGCCTGCGACAGCAAAGGTTGTGCGACGAAGGCCCCGTCCACGTGCGGTGCGCGAACATGTTCGCGGCTCCACGGGCGCTCCAGCGGCCGGTCTGAGGAAAGCGGGGTCAGGGTCAAGGGCATCGAAATCTCGCCAGTTCTCGTTCGAGCACTTTCCGGTAATGCGCCAGCCGGAACGTGGCGTCGTCCAGCGAACCGCCGAACGATCGTTCTTCTTCCAGATAAATCAATGGAACAGGAAACTCGACAATTCGCAACCCCAGAGCGGCCGCCTGCACCCAGACCTCGAGCGGCATCGCGTAACCTGGTTCTGTGATGTCGAATTTTCCCAGAATACCACCCCGGTACGCCTTGAATCCGCAGAAGGCGTCGGTCAGCGCCAGGCCCAGGCGCTCGTTGATTTCGGCGGTCAGCAGCAGGTTGATCCGCCGCCGGTCCGCCGGCGGCAGGCTGTCGCCGGGGTGCTGTTCGAGGTAACGGCTGCCCGAGACGATGTCGACCTGCGGAGTCAGCGCCTGAATCAGCCTGGGGATCAGCCGCGGCTCGTGCTGGCCGTCGCAATCGATCGTCACCAGCGCGTCGTAATGCCGTTCGAGAGCAAACTGAAACGCGCTTTTGAGCGCCGCGCCATAACCCAGGTTCGTGGCATGCGTGACAACCTCGAGCCACGGGAATCGCGCCAGCTCGCGGGCGGTGCCGTCCTTCGATCCATCATTGACGACCAGCACGTCGCCGCTGAATTCCCGCACGCGCTCGAGCACGGCGGCGACGTGCGACTCTTCATTATGAACCGGCAATGCCGTCAGGAATCTCATGCGGAACCGCGCCGATCAGAACCCCGGAGAGGGCCCTGCAGGACCAGAGGGGGCGGCGGCCGGCGCGGCGCCTGCCGGCGCGGCGCCGACGGTCCCGCCGACTTTGCGCCCCGAAGAGTAATCCTGCCGCCGCGTCGCGTAGCGGATGGGGAACGACGGCCAGATCTGCTTGGTTGTCCCCTCAGGCATCGAGAATTCCGGGCCGTCGAACACCTTGCCCGTCCGCAGCACTTTTTCCGACACGTGCTGCACAAACCCCAGCCATTGCCGATCGGGCGCCGAGATGTCGAAGAAATTCCTCTGTTCGGGGCGGAAGCCGATGTACTTAAGGTCCCGGGGAAGGGGGGCCGTGTGCAGCGCCGTGAGCAAAATCGCCATCGTCGTGTAGCCGGTCGCCGCGGCGAACAGCCACCGCGCCGCCTGGTGCGCGCGGCCGTCGAGCTCGATCTCGGTCGGCGAGATGCTGTCGGTCGCCAGGCGCAGCAGGAACGTGAACAGCGCAAACAGCCCCAGCAGCGCCGTCAGGTCGGCAAACGGACCGAAGCCCGAGCCGAAGGTGCTTTCCAGAAAAACCGCCAGGGGTTCGAAAAAATTCATCGCCAGAAGGCCGGCGAACAGAACCGCCAGAAACGTCAGCGCCGCGCCCCAGGCCCCTTCGCCGGCGACGCACCAGCCGACGCCCACGACGATCAGCAGCAGGATCGCTCCGAAAACTGTTTCCATCAATCGCACCTCGTCTCACAGAAAGTGCCCCGGCCGCTCCTAAGCGGCCGGGGCACTGCGCCCGCAACTTAGGACACCACTCTTCTTTCGCCAGCCTACTTGACGTTCGTCTGCAATTCCTGAATCGAAGTCATCCCCTTAACCACCAGCCGTAACCCCTCTTCCTTCATGTACAGCATGCCGTTTTTGCGCGCCTCGGCCCGAATCGCCGTGACGGGCGCGTTTTCCCGGATCATGTCGCGCAGCCGGTCGGTGATCACGAGCAACTCGAACACCCCCATCCGTCCGCGGTAGCCCAGGCCGCCGCAGTTCGGGCAGACGCCATCCGCATTCGTGGGGGGGCGATAGAACGCGTCGACCTTGTCGGCGGGGAGCCCGGCCTGTTTGAGCAGGTCTGGTTTGGGCGCGTATTTCTCTTTGCACTCGTCGCACAGCCTGCGCACCAGCCGCTGGCCGAGAATCGCCGAAAGGGCCGACGAAAGCAGGAACGGCTCGACCCCCAGGTCGATGATGCGGTACAGCGCGCTGATCGTGTCGTTGGCATGAACGGTTGAGAACACCATGTGCCCGGTGTTGGCCGCCTGGCAGGCGATCTTGGCCGTTTCCGCGTCCCGGATTTCGCCGATCATCACGACGTCGGGGTCTTGCCGCAGAATACTGCGCAGCGAGTTTCCGAACGTGTTGCCGGCCTTGGTATTCACTTCGATCTGGGTGACGTTGGCGATCTTGTATTCGACGGGATCTTCGACGGTGATGATGTTCTGCTGGAACGCGTCGAGTTCATTGAGCGCCGCATACAGCGTCGTCGATTTGCCGGCCCCGGTCGGCCCGCACGACAGGAACAGCCCGTGCGGCTGGTTGATGACTTCGCGCAACTGCTCCTGCATCTGCTTGCGCATGTTCAGTTGTTCGAGCTTGCTGACCGAATTGGCCTGGTCGAGAATACGCAGGCTGATCTTTTCGCCTTCGCGGGTCCCCTGGGTCGCGGCGCGAAAGTCGATCATCCGTTTTTCGAGCTGCGCGCGGAACGAACCGTCCTGCGACTTGCGCTTCTCGGTAATGTCCATCGCCCCCAGCACCTTGAAGATGTTGATGATCGATTCGCCCATCGCCCGGTCGAACGGTTCGGTGGGGTACATCACGCCGTCGATCCGGTAGCGGGCCGAGTATTCGTCCTCCTTTGGTTCCATGTGCACGTCGGTGGCCCGCCGCATGATGGCGTCGTAGATCAGCTCTTTGGCGGCGACAAACCCGCGCGACTTCTCGGCCTGCTTCGAGCGGCCGGCGTCGTTGCCTTTGCCGTCCGATTTCCCCAGAAAGCGGATCGGCGGGCCCAGCGCGCTGTCGCGAGATTCCTTCGACGGCGCGATGTTGATGCCGATCATCGCGAAGCCGCGGATGATCAGGCTCTGGATGTGCCTGGGAGTCATCACCTTGGCCGACTCGGGCACCCGGTCGTTGCGCTCTTTGATGTACATCCCCAGCGGCACGCCGTACGCCGCGATCAGCGCCAGAAACCCGAGGAAGAACGAGGGCAGCGCCAGGACTGCGAGGAAGCCCAGCGCCCCGACCAGAATCAGCAGTGAATTCCACAGCTCGTGGTTGATCTTCAGGCCTCGCGCGTCTTCATCGGCCCATTGCGTGGTGTGGACCCACAGCAGAAACAGGCCCAGCACGGGAACCAGCCCCCACAGATTGAGGTAAAACCCCGGGGATTGATTTCCGTTCCCGCGAAAGAAGCCATTCGGGCTGCGGGGATACTGGCCCGCCGAGACGGCCGGCGCGGAGGCGGCAGGCGCCGGAGCGGCCGCCGGAGCGGACCCGGGGCCCGGGCCGGGCTGCGCCCCTGCGGCTGCGATCCAGAAGACCAGCAGCGCCAATGTCCCCGCGGCAATGATCCGGCCCGCTTTCACGACGTGGGCTCTCCGAATTCAGTGAGAATGCGCTGAGACCGGCGCTGCGGCGCGGCGGTCGCTCCCTGGTGTTCGTCTGTCGCTGCTCGACGCCTCAATCAGCACGATTCCGCAGAGGTCTACGCAACCCGGGACCCGGCGGATCAATCCATTTCGACTCACGTTGTCAATTTCCAAAGGTAACCTGCAATTGTGTCAATTTCGAGGTGCCGATGAAAGTGGAAACGTCAAACTCGACGGCGTATTAAGACGAAAGTGCGGGAAAAAAGATTCCCCGGATGGCGATCTGCGGCAATCGGCGGGGCGGGAATTCTTCGGTCGAAGGAGAATTCGACCCCGCCTTTGACATTGAATAATCCAGCGGCGTTGATAGAGTTGTGAGTTCAGAAATAGCTGACAGGATACCAGGCAGGGCGGAAGAATGTCGATCACGAAAGAACGTAAGACAGAGATCATTCACGAGTTCCGGCGGACGGAGAGCGATACGGGTTCTCCCGAGGTGCAGATTGCGATGCTCACGCATCGCATCAACGAGCTGACAGGCCACCTCACCAGCCATGCGAAAGACCACGCCAGCCGACGCGGGCTGCTGATGCTGGTCTCGCGCCGCCGTCGTCTGCTCGACTATCTCCGCCGCCACAATCAGGAAAGCTATCTGGACATCATCGGGCGCCTGTCCCTTCGCAAGTAGCGAGCAGCGCGCCCCTGTCACAACATCATTTTTCAGGTGCACACAGTGAAAGTATCGGTTGAACGCGAATTAGGGGGACGACAGCTTACAATTACGACGGGTGAATGGGCCAAGCAGGCCAGCGGGGCCGTCACCGTCCAATACGGCGAAACAGTGGTCTTCGTGGCTGCCCAATGCGGCCCGCCCCGCCCCGGAATCGACTTCTTTCCGCTGACGGTGGACTATCGCGAGCGCGTTGCCGCCGCCGGGAAGTTCCCCGGCGGGTTCCTCAAGCGCGAAGGTCGCCCCACTCTCAAGGAAATTCTCACCAGCCGGCTGGTCGACAGGCCCGTCCGTCCGCTGTTCCCGGAAGGGTACGCCGACGAAGTGCAGATCATGGGCAATGTGCTCGCCTGCGACGGCGAGAACGACCCCGACGTGCTGGCCATCATCGGCGCCAGCGCCGCCCTTTCGCTCTCCTCGAGCATTCCTTTTCAGGGGCCCTTGTCGGCCGTGCGCGTGGGAATGTTCAATGAACAGTTTACGATCATGCCCCGCCAGAAAGAGCTGGCCACGAGCGCCCTCGATCTGGTCGTCGCCGGTACGAACAAGTCGGTGCTGATGATCGAAGGCTTCGGCGATCAGCTTCCCGAAGAGCAGATGGTCGACGCGCTGATGTACGGGCATCGGCTCGTTCAGCAGATCTGCGAGATGCAGGAAGAGCTGGTCCGCAAAGTGGGTGTCGTCAAAGCCCACTTCACCCCGCACCCGGCCAACCCCTTCACAGCCCTGTTGCGCAACGAAGCCTACGGGCAGTTTCGCGAGGCCAAGACGATTCGCGGCAAGCACGAACGCTCGGCTGCGGTCAGTGCCGTCAAACAGCACTGGAAGGACAAGCTCTTTCCCAACGGGGCCGAAACGACTCCCGAGGGAGCAACGCTCGGCCAGTTCGGTACGGCGATGCACGATCTCGAATACCGGATCGTCCGCGATCTGGCCCTCGAAGGCAACCGCCCCGATGGGCGCAAAACCACCGACCTGCGCGCCGTCTCGTGCCAGGTGGGCGTGCTGCCCCGAGTGCACGGTTCGGCCATCTTCACCCGAGGCGAAACGCAGTCGCTGATCACGGTGACGCTGGGCACCGTCCGCGACGAGCAGCGCGTCGACGGCCTGTTCGAAGAGTTCACCAAAAAATTCATGCTCGACTACTATTTCCCGCCGTATTCGGTTGGTGAATGCCGCCCGATCCGCGGTCCGGGACGGCGTGAGATGGGGCACGGGGCGCTCGCCGAGCGATCGGTCGAACGGGTGCTCCCGCCGGCCGAGAAATTCCCGTACACGATTCGCGTCATTTCCGACATCATGGAATCGAACGGCTCGAGTTCGATGGCGAGCGTCTGCGGCGCCACGCTGGGGCTGATGGAAGCGGGCGTGCCGATCAAGCAGCCGGTCGCCGGCATTTCGATCGGACTGGTCAAAGAGCCCGACCGTTACGTCTTGCTCACCGACATCATCGGCGACGAAGACCACTTCGGCGATATGGACTTCAAAGTCGCCGGGACGGGCAAAGGCGTCACCGGCATCCAGCTCGA
The DNA here is from genome assembly GCA_016200145.1 of Planctomycetia bacterium. Classification (GTDB taxonomy): domain Bacteria; phylum Planctomycetota; class Planctomycetia; order Planctomycetales; family Planctomycetaceae; genus JACQFH01. The sequence continues at coordinate 10,720 of JACQFH010000506.1, forward strand.
CCTGAAGATCGACGGCATCAACGAAGAAATCATTCGCGGCACGCTGGCCCAGGCGAAAGCGGCGCGGCTCGAACTGTTGCGATCGATGCTGACGGCCATCGCCCGCCCGAAGAAAGACATCTCGGAATACGCTCCGCGGCTGGTCCGCACCAAGATCGATCCGGCCAAGATCGGCCTCTTGATCGGGCCGGGCGGCAAAACGATCCGCCTGATCCAGGAAGAGACGTCGAGCACCGTCGACGTCACCGACGACGGCACCGTCACCATTTCGGGTCCCAATCAGGCCGGCGTCGACGACGCCCTGGCGCGTGTCGAGGCCCTCACCGAAGAAATCAAGGTCGGGAAGATCTACAACGGCGTCGTCAGCTCGATCAAAGACTTCGGCGCGTTCATCGAAATCGTCCCCGGCAAAGACGGGCTGTGCCATATCAGCGAGCTGTCCGACGGGTACGTCAAGTCGGTCAGCGACGTCTGCAAAGAGGGGGACAAGATGCAGGTCAAGGTGATCGCCGTCGACGACCAGAACCGCGTCAAGCTGTCGCGCAAGGCGGTTCTGGCGGAACAGGCCAAGGGCGATGCGGGTCCTCCGGCGGGTTGATCCGGTGACATCATGCCGGTCGAACCTCTGCTGCCGGACCCGTTGCTGCCGGACCCTTTGCTGCCGGACGAGGAGCGCAAGCGGCTGGTGGCCCAGTTTGCCGAGATCGCCGCGCTTGCCGGAGGGTTGGCCCACGAGATCAAGAACCCGCTCTCGACGATCAGTCTCAACCTCGAGCTCTTGATCGAAGACGTCTCGGAAGGCGACTCGCCCCGCGACCGCCGGATCCTCAAAAAGCTGCTGTCGCTGCAGCAGGAATGCCGGCGGATGGGGCGGGTGCTCGAAGACTTTTTGAAGTACGCCCGCGCGGGCGAGCCCGAGCTGGTTCCCTCGGACCTGAACCAGGTCGTCCGCGAATTCCTCGAATTCTACCAGCCCGAAGCCAGCGCGAACGGCATCGAGATCAGCCCGCACCTGGCGGCCGACCTTCCCGAAGTGCGTCTCGACGCGGGGCTGTTCCGGCAGGTGCTGCTGAATCTGGCCCTCAATGCGCAGCAGGCCATGCCCCGCGGCGGAATCGTCGAAATTCAGACCCGCCACCGCGACGGGCGCGTCGAGCTCGAGATGATCGACAACGGTTGCGGGATGGACGAGAAGACTCTGTCGCGGATTTTCGAGGTTTTTTATTCCACCAAGCCCGCGGGCAGCGGACTGGGCCTGGCCACCGTCAAGCGGATCGTCGAAGTTCATGACGGCCGCATGCTCGTCGACAGCGCCCCCGGCCGGGGCACCCAGTTTACGATCTCGCTCCCGCCCGCCCACTCGTCTCCCCCCCCTTAGAAAGGGGGGGGGGAAGGGGGGGTCGCTTGAAGTGCTGGTGCGGTGGAGAAAATGTCTAATGACGAAATACCGAATGTCTAAGGAAAACCAAAAACTGAAAGCATAAAATCGCTGCCTGCAATTCCGGTTTCCGATTTTGATTTTTGAATTTCCCTGGACATTTGAATTTCGGATTTCTGATTTCTTCAGTATGACACCCTCCCCTGACAAACCTCCCGACCTGCCGGCTACGCCCGTTCGCGTGCTGATCGTCGACGACGACGAATCGCACGCGCAGGCCGTGGCCGACAGTCTCGAGCGGCAGGGGCGGTACGAGTGCACCGTCGCCAGCACCGGCGCCCGCGGCGCGTCGCTGATCGAAAGCGAATCGTTCGACATCGTCATCACCGACCTCAAGATGTCCGACGTCGACGGCCTGGCTATCCTGCGCAAGACCAAAGAGGAGCTGCCCGACGCCGAAGTGATCCTGCTGACCGGGCACGGGTCGATCAACTCGGCCGTCACCGCCATGCAGCACGGGGCCTACACGTACCTCACCAAGCCCCTCGACATTCACGAGCTGCGGACGGCCGTCGACAAGGCGTCCGAGCGTCTGCGCCTGATCCGCCAGACGGCCGAGCTCAATCGCCGGCTCGACGAACGCTTCGGGTTCGAGGGGGTCGTCGGCAGCAGTCCGCAGATGCACCGCATCATCTCGCTGTTGCAGCAGATCGCCCCCACCGACAGCACCGTCCTGGTCCTGGGCGAAAACGGCACCGGGAAAGACCTGGTCGCCCGCGCGCTGCACCAGAACAGACGCCGCAAGAGCAAACCGTTCGTCCCGCTCAATATCTCGGCCCTGTCGGAGAGCATTCTCGAAAGCGAGCTGTTCGGGCACGAGAAGGGCTCGTTCACGGGGGCCGAGCGCCGACGCGTCGGGCAGATCGAGTACGCCAATGGCGGGACGCTGTTCCTCGACGAAGTCGGCGAGATGCCGATGAACACGCAGATCAAGCTGCTGCGCGTCCTTGAAGACGGGCAGATCACCCGCGTGGGGGCCAATGAGCCGATCAAAGTCAACGTGCGGCTCGTCGCCGCGACCAATGCCGACCTGAAAGAGATGGTCGCGAAAGGCGCGTTCCGCAAAGACCTGTTCTACCGGCTGAACGTCGTCAATGTGGTGCTGCCCCCCCTGCGCGAGCGGAAGATGGACATTCCGTTGCTCATGGATCATTTTCTCAAGGAAATGCTGGCCCGGCACAGCAAGCAGGTCACGGGCTTTTCGAAGGCCGCGCAGGGCGCCATGATCGCCTACGACTGGCCGGGAAATATCCGCCAGCTTCGCAACACGGTCGAGCGGATGCTGGTCGTCGATCTCGACGGCCTGCTCGACGTCGACGACCTGCCTGAAGACATTCCTCCTCTGCACCCCGAGCGAACTGAGGCGGGCCGCGCTCTGGCCTCCGGCGCCGGGCCCGACGGCCTGGTCGGCCGGCCCCTCGAAGAGGTCGAGAGATTCTACATTCAGAAGGCGCTGGAAATCACCAACGGCAACCGCGAAGAAGCCGCCACGATGCTCGGCATCGGCGAGCGCACGCTGTACCGCAAGATCAAGGAGTGGGGCCTGACCTGACCTCATCTCGGCGGAGCGAGAATGACTCCATTGACGGCAACTGACGGGCA
>JACQFH010000535.1 GCA_016200145.1 Planctomycetia bacterium
AATATCCGCGAACGACTCCGAACTCCCGGTGGAATCCGAAGACTATCCAACATCCTGCGAGACGCACTGCCGCTCGAAACGAGGAACGCCATGTAATCGAAATCTCGAAAAATGCGCAACTTCAAAAAGCGCCAGCGAGGGGTGCGTTGATACACCCTCGCTCACGCGTCGGGCTACCATCGTTTCGTTGAAACGTCGCGATGTCATCGCATGTTGTTAGCCTTGAAGACTTACCGGAATCCGCGGCGGCGGTGTTCGCTGTATCGCTGCAGCGAGTCTTCGATCACCGGTTTGGCGAACTCGGCCGGCGTCAAATCGTCGACCTCGACCGCCTTGCCTTCCAGGGTCTTATAGTCCTGAAAAAACCGCCGCAGCATATTGAGCCGATGCGGTGGCAGCTCGCTGGCCTCGTTGAAGCCGTTGAACTCGGGGTCATACACCGCCACCGCCAGGATCTTGTGGTCCTTCTTTCCCGAGTCGATCATCGTCATCAGTCCGATCGCCCGTGCTTTGACGAGCGTCAGCGGTACGACGGTCTCCTGGCACAAAACGAGCACGTCGAGGGGATCGTCGTCTTCGGCCAGGGTCTGCGGAATGAACCCGTAGTTCGCAGGGTAATACACCGCCGAGTACAGCACACGATCGAGCTTGATCAGCCCCGTGCGCTTGTCGAGCTCGTATTTGACGCTCGAACCCATCGGGATCTCGATAATGACGTTGAATTCGCCCGGAAGGTTTTCACCGGGAGTCACGTCGTGCCAGGGATGAATCATGATGCTTTCTGCAATTCAGTCGACGTACAGGAATTCATTGGAATTGAACAAAACGCGGCACAGCGCGCCCAGGCCATGCTCGGCGGCCAGCCGGTTCGCGGCGGCCAGCTCTTCGCGAGCCGGTACGCGATTGAATGCCAGCCGGTAGAGGTACGTGATCCGCGATTCGATGTCGCCATTTGTTTCACGCTCGGCACGTGCCGCCATCCGCGCCGCCATGCGGAACGTAAACGAGTTGTTGAGCAGCGCCAGCGCCTGCAGCGGGGTTGTCGTCACTGCCCGCTTCGGCGCCGTCGTGGACGGATCGGGACAATCGAAGACGTCGAGGAATTCGTTGCGGCCAGAGCGCACCCACGTGCGATAGACCGTTCGGCGGTTAAATTCGAATCCGACCGGGTCGATTGGTTCGTAAAACTGAGAGTTGAACGTAAACGTGCGAAAATCCTGGAACCCCTGCCCACCCATCTGTGGATTGAACTCACCGGCGACGACGAGCATCGCGTCGCGAAGCGACTCGGCCTCGAGCCGCTGCGGGCTGCGCCGCCACAACAGGCGATTTCCCGCGTCCACCTTGATCGCCTGCGGATTGACCGCCGACGCCTGCCGATACGTCGCCGAATTCACAATCAACCGGTGCAAATGCTTAAGGGACCACGCCATTACTCCCCCCCTTAGCAAGGGGGGGGCATGGGGGGTCGCTCTCTTTGTCTGCCGGCCGCCATTTACACCCGGACTCTCCGCACCCGTCGTCATCTCCGTCGGCTCCATCAATTCGCTCGCCAGCCAGTCGAGCAGCTCGGGATGCGTTGGACGGGCGCCGTTGAATCCAAAATCATTCGGCGTGTCGACCAGACCGACGCCAAAGTGATAATGCCAGAGTCGGTTGGCGATCACGCGCGGCGTCAGAGGATTGCGTCTGTCGGTGATCCATTCCGCCAGCCGACGGCGGCGCTCTGCATCGGGCGCGTCGGAGGCAAGCCTCAGATCGTCCGACAATCCGGACAACGCGCGAATCGCTCCGGGCCCGACGAGCTGCTGCTTCTGCCCGGGGTTGCCGCGAGAGAGAACGTGCGTCGCTTCAGGCGCGCCCGGAGAAACCGCATAGGCGCGCCCGCCGGCCAGCAGCCGTTTCTCGAGCCGGACACGCGACAGCTCGAACTGCAATTTGCGGCGGCGAGCCACATCGGCTTGCTGCAATTCCGTCAAAATCTGGTCTTCTGTGACCACGTCGCTGGGGACGCCGGCCAGCGCCGCGACCTGTTCGGCATTGAGCGCCTGCCCGTAAAGCGCGGCACGATCGATCGCGCCCGCCAGGAACCGGTCGCCTCCCGGGGGGCTGTGACGCAGGCCAAACAGAATGACCGCCTTCTTCGCTTCGAAGATCGCCAGGGAAGGTGCGGTATAGGCCGTGCCATATCTCCGGCCGTTGCGAAACGCGGTAATTGTCCGGTCGGCCCCGTACACGATGGCAATTTTTACGACGTCGCGAACCGCCTCGGTTTCCACCGGCGCCAGAAAACTCTGCCAGCGCGTGAAGCCGTTGCTGCCGGCCATCCATTGCCCCGGCTCGCGCTCGCCGAATACGACGGAATCGAACACGGCCCCCGACGGGCTCTGAATCGTCATCGCGCCTCCGCCGCGCTGTTCGAGGCTCGCCAGCGTCAGCCAGACTTCGAGCGTCTTTGGCCCGATCTCAACCGACACAATGGGAGTTTCGACGAAACTGTCATTGCCGTCGAGAATCAGCCTGCCTCCTTCGACCCGGGCACCGCCGTGCGCAGTGCCATGGAGCGCTCCCACGGAATCCTGAAGGCCCCCGTCGAACTCCCAGCGGGCGACTGGTTGCGGGATGTCGACGGCAGGAGCCCCCGATTTTTCGCGCGCGGCCAGAATCTTTGCGCGAACGGGCTCGTCGAGTTTTGCCAGCTCGTCAGCCAGTTCACGTTCGCGTTGCGCGAGGTCCTGACGGCGAGCGGCGAGCGGCGGCTCGGGCCGGGCCGCGGCGTCCGGCGGCAGGCTGTCGCGCTCGCCGTGCCTGACTCCCGCCAGGGCCGCCGCGAGTTTGTAATATTCAGCCTGCGTCACCGGATCGAACTTATGATCGTGGCACCGCGCGCAGTTCACCGTCAGCCCCAGAAAGGTCTGTCCAGTGGCCGCCAGCAGGTCCTCGATTTCATCCTGGCGGACGACCGCCTTCATGGCGGCGCTCTGCTGCGTCTGGCCGACTTCGTCCCAGGGAGCAGCGACGAGGAAGCCCGTGGCGATTGTCCCGCGCGGGTCGTCTGAGCGCAGCACGTCGCCGGCCAGTTGCAGGCGCACGAACTCGTCATACGGCAGGTCGTCGTTGAGCGCAGAGATCACCCAGTCGCGATACGGCCACGCGTTCGGGCGCAGTTTGTCGCGCTCGAACCCCTGGCTCTCGCCGAAACGCACCACATCGAGCCAGTGCCGCCCCCAGCGCTCTCCGTAGTGGGGCGACTCGAGATACCGCTCGATGAGCCGCGAATACGCCTCGGGAGATTCGTCGGCAAGAAATGCATCGACATCGGCCGGATCGGGGGGCAGCCCCAGCAGATCGAACGACAGCCGGCGGATCAGCACCCGCTTGTCTGCCGCGCGCGAAGGCTCGAGGCCCTTTGCCGCCAGGCCCGTCAGCACGAATCGATCGATCGGGTTGCGGACCCATGCTTTGTGGGAAACCTCTGGCAGCGCGGGCCTCTTGACCGGCTGCAGAGACCACCAGTCGTAGCCCGCTCGCAATTCGGTCGTGAAGCGGAACGGGTCGATGGGATCGGTCCCCCACTTGGCGCCGCCGGCGAT
>JACQFH010000525.1 GCA_016200145.1 Planctomycetia bacterium
AATCGGAAGGAGCGGTGGGCGAAGTGGACGCTTGCGGCGGTCGGCGGATTGCCGGTGCTGTATGTGCTGAGTATCGGGCCGCTGGCTTGGATGGCGTCGCAGGGCAAGCTTCCTGGTTTCGTCGATGACGAATTCGTAGAAACAGTCTACTTGCCAATAATTTGGATCATCTTTGAAGGCCCTGAGCCGATCAGCAACGCTGTGATCTGGTACGAACAGCTTTGGCGCTGACGCCTTCCCGCTTTTGCATCGCCATCCCGGACATTCCGAAGGGCAGTGACGCAGCCCCGTCGCCGTGACGAATTCGGCTTACCCCTGGACTGAAATGCCGCAGCCTTCTTATTGGATTCAACATTTCTTCGCGTTAGTGCTGGCGCAGACGGTGGGTGGCTTTGTCGCCACGTCTCTGGTGAGCGGTCTGACTAGAAGTGCCGTGCTGCTGGTTGTCATTCCGTTGATATCGATGCTGCTTTGCGCAGCAGCCTATTTTCGCTCGAGGTACAGCATCGTCGTCGTGGTTATCGGGACAATGTCGTTCGCGGCCGCGGGCCGGTTCGCAATTTCAATCGATCATGTTGCCGTAACCTGTTTCCGGAACTGGATGTTACGGCCAAATTGAAATCTTGGCTCCGGCCTGTGCAGGACGCGGGTTCAATCATGATCGAGAACAGGGTCGGGCTCCCGAACTCCTGATGCCGCCCGGCCTTCCGGGAACTTTTCCAGTCGACAAACCGTCTCAATCTTGGCACTATGACATCAACGTGTCTAAGCCAGATCAGGAACTCATTGCCGATTGCCTTGCCGGCCAGACTCACGCGTTTGGTGATTTGGTTCTGCGCTATCAGAACCGGTTGTTCAACACGCTGATCTCGGTGCTGGGCTCGGCAGAGGATGCGCATGACGTCGCGCAGGAGGCGTTCGTCAACGCGTTTCAGAAGTTGCACACGTTTCGAGGCCGTTCAGCGTTTTATTCGTGGTTGTTTCGGATCGCGCTCAACTCGGCGGTCAGCCAGAAGCGCAAGATGAATCGGGTTGCCGTTTCAATCGAAGCCGCCCGCGAGCAGTCGGGGGTGGAGCCGATCGACCGGCACCCGGGATCGCGGCCCGAGCATGGATTGGAATCCAGCGAACGGCAGGGTGCCGTGCGGGCCGCACTGGCGGAACTGGCCGAGGAATTTCGAACGGCGCTGGTGCTGAAAGAGATGGAAGACCTGTCGTATGAGGAAATCGCAGAAATCGTGGGGTGCCCGATCGGCACGGTTCGCAGCCGGATTCATCGGGCGCGAGCCGAATTGCGAGAGCGCCTTCAGGGATTGCTGCAGGAGTCGGACGAATGATTCGTTCCGCGACGATTGGCGTGATGGCGACCGAACGGATTGTCGGATTGCAGGAAATCAGTCCGTGGGCCGCATAAAAGACTTGAGAGCCGGCGTGAGACTATGAAAGATCAGATTACCGAAGAACTGCTGTCGGCATATTTCGATGGCGAACTGTCGGCGAAAGAGCACGCCGAAGTCGAGCGCTGGCTGCAGGCCAGCCCCGAGGCGCGCCAGAAACTGGCCGACTACCGCCGTCTGTCGCGAATGTTCGAAGGGTTTCCGCGGGCCGAAGTACCGCAGGAATTTTCCACAGAAGTCTTCCAGCGGGCCGAGCGCCGTATGCTGCTTCCTGACGGAAAGCCGGCGCGCCGGCGGAGCCGCATTCGCGTGTGGTGGGTGGCGACGCCCGTGGCTGCCGCCGCGATGCTGCTGCTGGCATTCAACATCGCGAACCGCGATCCGAATCCGCACAGCCGAAATATCGCCAAGGTGGATCACGGACAGCCGGTCGACGGCTCAGCGCAAATCCGCGGCCCTGGCGTTCAGGAGGGGGCCGAGATGGCAGACCGCGAGGCGATTCGCGGGATGGCGGACGGAACATCCGCGACCCGCGATGAAACCGGCGAAGACGTCGCCGAGTCTCGTGACGTGGCAGCAGCCAGGCCATCAACTGCCGGAACGGGGCTGACAGCCGGCGCGGCCGGCGCTGCGCCGGCGCCAGGCGCACCCGAGCTGCCAGCCGCCGACACCGAACTCGAAGTCGCCGCCGTCCTCGCCGACGCGCGCTTTGGCGCAGACGAAACCGACGCCGACGAAACCGACGCAAAAGGCAAGTCGCTCCCCGCGGTCACCGTCTACGTTGACGTCATCGATGGCCTGGCGCTCGTGCAGAAAGTGTTTGAGGATTTCGAGATCGTCTCCGCAGAGGATTCAAGAACCGAAATCATCTCGCCGGAAAGTCGGGTGTCAAAAAGCGCGGGCGAAGGGCCTCAGCGCAAAGAAGCGCTCTGCGTCGTCGTCACCGAACCCGACCGGCTGATCAAAGCGTTCGCCGCGATGATTCTCCAGCGGCACCCGGCCATCAGGATCGAAGCCGGTGAACCGATCATCCTTGCGGACCTCGACGCCGACGCACGGAAACGGTTCGACGAAGCGGAGCGTGAGGTCCGGCGGAGTCTCGAACAAGTTGCCGATGAGGCGAAGGGGGACTCGCCTGGATTTGCGCGATCCGGATCGGCAGCCGGCACTTCGGAGTCCGGTCCGAAGACCGGGAAATCCGAACTGCCGCGCAAGTCGATCGCAAAATCCGGGCCCACCGGCGGTCCTTCGCGAAAAATCCCAAGCGGCGCGGCATCCCGTGACAAAAAGGCGAAGGTGATGCAGCGCATCGGGGAGCCAGACGTGATCACGTCGGCCAAGGTGAAAACGCCCGATGATGTGGCGGAAGAGACCGAAAGCGCTGCCGCGGAGGATCAATCGCAGGCAGTCGTGTCGCGGCAATTGCGCATTCCGGTTCCGTCCAATTATGAGAACCGGCAGCGGTCGAATGCGTTGCAGAACCGGCGGCAGGGGATTGGTCAGCGCAAGTCGCGCGGTCGGGCAGCGGAACCAGGATCGATAAAGACCCTCGACGATAAACCAACCGGCGACGTGGTGCCCGACGAGAAGGCAGTCAAAAAAACGGCCAGCGATAAGGAATCTGACAGAAAAGTCGCCGGCGACAAGGCGAATGGCGACAGGGTTTCCGGCAACGAGGCAGTCGTCGAAAAATCCGAAAGGCCGCTGGTGCGGATGCTGATCCTGGTGGAGCGCGAATCGCCGACGCCTCCCGCCGCGGCCGCGCCTGCCGAACCGCCCACTGACAAGTCCACCGACAAGTGACGATTCCTGGCCGAGCGCGTGTGATCGTTTTTGTCAGACGGAGCAGGAGGCATGTATTTTCCACGGATCGCGGTGCTGTGTTGCGTGATCGGATCATTATCTGGCGCAGCCGCACTGGCACGTGAGCCGGAGGCGCCGAAGACTGCGCCTGACAGCGCGACGGCCGAAATCGCGCCCACAGTGCTCAAACGGCACGTTGAATACCTCGCCAGCCCGAAGCTCGAAGGACGGGGCACGCCGCGCGGCAAGCAACTGGCGCTCGACTACATCCGCGGCCGTTTCGAAGAGCTGCACCTTGCGCCGCTGTTTGGAGACTCGGGATTTATTCAGGACATCCCGGGCCCTGTGGGGAAGGACGGGGCCAAAACGGTGCTTGGCCGAAACATCGGCGCCTGGCTGCCGGGGAGTGATCCGGAGCTGCGCGATGAGTACATCATCCTGAGCGCGCATTACGATCACCTGGGAATCGACAAAGAAGGGCGAATCTACACCGGGGCCGACGACAACGCCGGCAGCGTGGCGATGATGCTGGAGGTGGCCCGGCGGCTGGCAGGCGACCCGCAGAGGCCGCGGCGCAGCGTCGTCTTTCTGAGCTGCGACCTCGAAGAGCGCATGCTGTGGGGCTCGCGGTGGTTCGTGGCGCATCCTCCCTGGCCGATCAAACAGGTCAAGCTGTTCATCACCGCCGAAATGATCGGCCGCACACTAGGCAACCTGCCGATGAAGACGATCTTCGTGCTGGGGGCCGAGCGCGGCAGCGGGCTGCGCGACGTGGTGAACGGCGTTCCGGTGCCTGCCGAGCTGCAAGTCGCCCATCTGGGAATCGACGTCGTGGGGACGCGCAGCGACTACGGCCCATTCCAGGGAGAGAAAGTGCCGTTTCTGTTCTTTTCGGGGGGCGAGCACCCCGATTACCACACGCCGCGCGACACGGCCGACCGAGTCGATTACGCACGCGTGGCGAACGTCTCGAAGCTGATTGAAGGAGTGTGCCGCTGGGCTGCGGCGACCGATGAAGCCCCGCAGTGGATTGATCGCCCCACGCACGAGCTCGACGAAATCCGTACGCTGCATGGAATCACGGACCTGTTGCTGAAGCTGGACGACGCGGGCGGCGATTCTGACCGGCCGAAACTCACGCAGGTGCAGCGGTTCACGGTGACGAACATGCACCAGAAGACGGCCCAGATCCTGGAGCGCGGCACTGTGCTGCCCGCCGATCGTCCGGGAATCGTGCGCAACGCCCAGTTGCTGCTGCTGACGGTATTTTGAATCGCCTCGGATGCAATCACAGAACGCCGGAAATCGGCTCGGCGTGGTGGGCGAAGTAGACGGGGCGGTTCGTGTTCGTGTACAGCGGCTTCGAACGGTCGATGCCGAGTTTTTCGTAGACGGTCGCCGCGTAATTTTCCGGCGTCGAGGGCGCGTCGAGTACGTGCCCGCCGTCTTCATCGGTCTTGCCGATCACCTGGCCCCCAGGAACGCCAGCCCCGGCCAGAACGATCGAATAGGCGTCGGTCCAGTGGTCGCGTCCCTGGAATGCGTTCAGTCGCGGAGTCCGGCCGAATTCGGTCACGAAGCAGACCAGCGTTTCGGCAAGCAGGCCGCGCTGATCGAGGTCCGTGATCAACCCGGCGAAGGCATGGTCGGTGCTGCCCATCATGACCCAGTGGCCGATGCCGTACCGTCCCTCGCCGCCGGCTTTGTTGCGAATCGTCCCGCACGAGCCCGACGTGTAAATCAAGTCGTGGTGGTCCCAGTTGAGATTGAACCCACCCGGCACCTCGTCAGTCAGAGGCCAGCGGACGTCGACAGTCACGAATCGAACGCCTGCTTCAATCAGCCTGCGTCCCACGAGGTACGAGGCTCCGCGGTGTCCGCGTCCGTAAAGCTCGCGCGTCTCGGGCGACTCGTTCGCGAGATTGAAGACCTGATCGACGCGGGGACTGGTCAGCGTGTCGAAAGCTTGTGCATAGAAGCGTTCGATCGCGGCGATTTCGTTGCCCGTGGAGAAGTTGGCGTTGAGGGCGGTCAGGATCTGCCGGCGATGATCCAGCCGCGATCCCTGGTTGGCAGGCAGCGGCAAGAGGTCCGCCACCTTCCATTTCGGATCAGAGATGTCATTTCCGCCAGTCTTGAAAACGCGCGACGCGGCGGGCAGAAACCCGGTGCGGGCCGAGGCGTTCTGCTCGTCGTTTCCCGGCACCATCACGTAGGGTGGCAGTTCGCGGCACTCGCTCCCCAACAGCTTCGTCACGACGCAGCCGATGTCGGGCATTTCCAGAGGACTGTTCGGATGCGAGCCGGAAAGGATGTACTGGGTGCCGTCGGGATGTCCGTTGGCCCCCGCCTTGTCGTGCCACATCGACCGGATCACGGAAAGTTTGTCGGCGATGCGCGCGGTGCGCTGCAAGAGGTCGGTGAACTGCGTCCCGGGAACGCTGGTCGCAATCGGCCGATGGGGACTGCGGTGATCGACCGGCGCGCTGGGCTTCGGATCCCACGTATCGAGGTGCGAAAGTCCCCCCTGTTCGAGAATGACGAGCACGTTTTTCGCCGCCGGGCGCACGGCGGCTTGGGCGGCACGGGCTTCGATTGCCAGCCACTGGGGCAGCGACAGACCGAGCACGCCGGCAGCGCCAACTTGCAGCGTCCGCCGCCGGGAGAGGGGCAGACTCGACGGCGAAACGGGAAACCTGAAACTCATCAATGATCCAGGATGTTCGATTTCAAAGGTCAAACTTCACGCCGATTCTTACGCATCGAAGCCGGTTTATGCCAGTTTAATGGATTGCCGGCATGGCACAAGAGGTTCTCGTCACGATTCACTTGCCCGACACTACGACAGCAGGTCGTGCAGCACATGGCCGTGCACGTTCGTGAGGCGCCGCTGAATGCCGTTGTGGTAGTGCGTGAGGCGGGTGTGGTCGATACCGAGCAGGTGTAGAATTGTTGCGTGGAAATCGTGAACGTCAACCGGATTCTCGGCGACTTTCCAGCCAATCTCGTCCGAGGCGCCGTAGGCGAAGCCATGTTTCAGCCCGGCCCCTGCCAGCAGCACCGTAAAGACATCCGGATTGTGGTCGCGACCGGGGCCCGCCTTGTCGCCGGCGCTCTCGGCGTAGGGTGTGCGGCCGAACTCGGTGTTGATGATCACCAGCGTATCCTCCAGCATTCCCCGCTGACGCAGGTCGCGAATCAGCGCGGCCACAGGCTGATCGATTTTGGCTGACTCGCGGCGATGGTTGTCGGGCACGCTGCCATGGGCATCCCAGTGCACGTCGCTGCCGAACGCCGCTCCGCTCCAGAGCTGCACGAACCGTACGCCATGTTCCAGCAGCCTGCGGCTCATGAGGCAGCCGCGCGCGAAGTCGGCGCATTCCTTGCGATCGACGCCATACAGGGCCTGCGTCTCAGCGGTTTCCCGCGCCAGGTCGGTCGCCTGCGGAATCGCCAGTTGCATGCGGGCGGCCAGCTCGTAGCTCTGGATCCGGCTTTCCAGATCGTCATCGTGCACGCGAACGGCAAGATGCCTGCGGTTGAGCTCGGCGAGAGTGGCGAACCGGGCTGCCTGGGTAGCACTGTCGAGTTTTGCGGCAGGCTGCAGGTTGCGCACCGCCGGGCCGCTTGTCCCCAGCACGACCCCCTGATGCCGCGCGGGGAGGAACCCACTCGACCAGTTGGTGCTCGCGCCGGTCGGAAGCGAGCGGGTATCGGGCAGCACGACGAAGGTCGGCAGGTTATCGACCTCGCAGCCCAGGCCGTACGAAATCCAGGTGCCCGCAGCCGGAAAACCAAGCGTGCGGAAACCGCTGTTGGCCTCATACGTGGCCGGAGTGTGATTGCCCGTGCCGGCCCACATCGACTTGATCACCGTCAGCTCGTCGGCGATTTCGGCAATTCGCGGAAACAGGTCGGAAACCCACAGACCGCTTTCACCGCGCTGCTGGAACGCAAAATGAGGTCGGTGCAGAAGTCCGACTTTGCCCATAAAGGCCTGCGGCTTCTGGTCGCCGGGGACGGGTTGCCCGTGCAGCTTTTCGAGCTGCGGCTTGTAGTCGAAGGAGTCGACTTGGCTTAGGCCCCCTTGCAGGAAAATCTGGATCGCCCGCCGGGCTTTCGGCGGATGGTGAGGAGGCGGATCAGCCGCTTCGCCGGCGCTGGGACGGCCGCGAGATTCCTGCGTCAGCAGCGAAGCCAGCGCCATGCCCCCGAGGCCCGTGGAGAAATTCCGGAGAAACTCCCGCCGCCCGCTGCCACGGGCGTTCGCTGAGACCGCTGGAACATGAACGCTCATCGCCGGGAACTCCACTTCACTCGATAAACATGAACTCGTTGGTGTTGAACAGCACGACCCCATACTGGGCCAGGCCGTGCTCGGCGACAAATTTCTCGCCGGACGACGCTTCTTCGTCGCTCGGCGCCCGCATGAGCGCCAGCGCAAACGCCCGCCGGATCTGGGCAGACCGGCCGGCAGGCGCTTCGCGCTCGAGCCGTTCAGCGAAGCGGGCGGCATAGTGCTCGATGAAGACGTCGTTCAACAGCGTCAGGGCCTGAAGCGGCGTGGTCGTTGCCGACCGGCGGGGAGTCGCCACATTGGGGTCGGGGCAATCCAGCGCGTCGAGCAAAGGACTCGTGCCGGAACGAACGCACGTCCGGTACAGGCTGCGGCGGTTGAATTCGGGGCCGACGGCGTCGAACACCGAATACGTTTCGTTGTCGCCCATGCTCGAGACCTTAAAGTCGCGATAGCCCGGGCCGCCGAGGCGCAGATCGAGATCACCGGAGACCGCCAGTATGGCGTCGCGAAACGTCTCGGCGTCGAGCCTTTGTTTGGGTCGCCGCCAGATCAGCCGGTTGTCGGCGTCAATCTTTGCACTCGCGGCCACGGCGCGCGAGGACTGACGATACGCAGCCGAAGTGACAATCAATCGCTGGATGCGCTTGAGGCTTCCCGCGCGGCCTTCGCCGGGATGTACGAGCTGGCCCGCAAGCCAGTCGAGCAATTCGGGATGCGACGGCTGGCCCCCCTGAAATCCGAAATCGCTCCGAGTGCGGACCAGGCCCTCGCCGAAGTGATCGGCCCAGAGACGGTTGACGATCACGCGCGGCGCCAGCGGATTCGTTGAGCAGGCAATCCATTCGGCGAGTGCTTTGCGGCGATCGGCCTCAGGCGAGTTTTCCGCGAGTCCCCACTCGGGGGAGAGGCCCGCCACGCACGCCATGCCGCGGGGCGATACGACTTCGCCCGGCTGACGGTAATCGCCGCGCGACATCACGCGCCACGCTTCAGGCTGTCTCGGCACAGTGACGTGTGCCGGCCCTCCATTGAGCAAACGCGAGACGCACTCCAGGCGGCTGCGTCGCGAGGCGATCTCCCGCGCCTGCTGCGGGGTGGCCCCCTTTTCCTGCTCGGCCAGCGCGGATTGTTCGGCGCTGATCGCGGCGACTCGCGACTCGGCCGCCGACCGACCGGGTTCCGTCAGGCTCTCGCGCTCCGCGCCCTGATAGGTGCCCCCCAGCGCGGCGGAAATCTGGTAGTACTCTTTTTGAGTGATTGGGTCGAATTTGTGATCGTGGCAGCGGCTGCAATTGACCGTCAGTCCCAGAAACGTCTGGCAGACGGTTCCGACCAGGCCTTCGAGCTCCTCTTCCCGGGCGAAGGCGCGCATGTCCGCCGTGCCGTTGTTATAGGCCGTCAGGTCGTACGGGCCCAGCGCGAGAAACCCGCTGGCGATGACGGCCAGGGGATCGTCGGGCCGGAGCACGTCGCCGGCAATCTGCCAGCGGATGAAGTCGTCGTAAGGCAGATCGGAGTTCGCCGCCTCGACGACGAAGTCGCGATACTTCCAGGCGCTGGGACGCAGCTTGTTGCGCTCGAACCCCTGACTCTCGGCATAGCGGACGATATCGAACCAGTGCCGCGCCCACCGCTCGCCATAGTGCGGCGAATCGAGCAAGCGGTCGACGAGGCGCTCGTAGGCGCGAGGCTCGCGATCGTTGACGAACGCATCGACGTATTCCGGCGTCGGGGGCAGGCCCAGGAGATCGAATGACAAGCGCCGGATCAGTGTCCGCCGGTCGGCTTCCGGAGAGGGGCGCAGGTCCGCCCGTTCCAGTCGTTGAAGGATGAAATTGTCGATCGCGTTTTTCAGCCAGGCGGAGTCCTTAACGGGCGGCGGCTCGCTGGGGCGCAGGGGCTGCAACGACCACCAGTCGCATCCAGCCCGCCGCTCGGTCGTGTACATGAAGGGATCGATCGGATCGACGTCCCATTTCGCGCCGCGCTTGATCCAGTCGCGCAGGAGGTCGTGGTTGGCGTCGGTGAGCTTGGTGCGCTCCTTGGGAGGCATTTCGCCGGCCAGGATACGTTCGACGAGCAGGCTGCCAGCCGGATCGCCCGGCTTCAAGGCAGGACCGCTGTCGCCCCCCGACAGCGCGGCAGCGCGGCTGGCGAGGTTCAACCCCCCTTTGCGGTCGGAGGCATTGTGGCATTCGAGACAATTCCGCGCCAGGACGATTGCCGCCAGGGAGTCTGGCGACGCGGCTTTCGCGGCCGGCGGTTCGTCGGCAGCGGTGCTGGCGGGAAGGGCTACCAGGGCGATTGCTATGAGAACGAATTCGCAACGCGAAACGATCACACCAGATGGGGGGCGGGGCGGCATCTCAGTCGTGGAATCGGAGCCAGGGTGACGGCCATGCCTTTGGGCAGGATATTTATTCTACCATTTCCCGCACGCGGGCCAACTCGCTGCCCAGCGATCGGTTGTGTCCTAAATGCGTGTGGGGTGGCCGGAATCGTGCGCTGCGAAGTCCATCGGTGGTGACGACGCACTCCCTCGCTGGCGCTCCGGGTTGGTGTGCACTGCCGGTCATCGTACGAAGTTTCGGTGCGGGGCTCGCATCGTTAGAATGCACGGCTAAGTCGAGCCGTGCGAGGCCCAACTGCGCGGCGACCGGTGGGTCTCACTTCGTTCGACCCACCCTACACACTGCAAATCAGACTCGAACATTCAACCAGTGAGGAGCAACCTGTGTCTGACAATTCACGTTCCGCCGGCGCGGCGGAGAAGGCGGTCGTGCGCGGCAGCATCCACCAATCCATCGTGTTCTGGTGCTTCAACATCGCTGGCGAAAAATGGGACCTGGAACGGATGTGCCAGGTCACGCGCGACCTGGGCTGCGACGCCGTCGAGATCGTCGCCCCGCAGGACTGGGGCATCCTGAAAAAGTACGGTTTGAAATGCGCGCTGTCTCCCAACGGCATGCCCGGCATGCCGTTCGTCAGGGGTTTCAACAACACGAAGTACCATGACGAAGTGGTCGCACGCACGACCGAGGCCATCGACGCCACCGCCGAGGCCGGCTTCCCCAATGTGATCGCCTTCACCGGTTACAAATGGCGCGACGCAGAAGACCCGGCGAGCGGCGAGATTTCGGCCGACGAGTGCCTGAAGAACTGCGTCGCCGGTCTGAAGAAAGTCACGGGGCATGCTGAAAAGAGGGGCGTCACGCTGTGCCTCGAGCACCTCAATACGCGCGACGGCTCGCATCCGATGAAGGGGCACCCCGGCTATCAGGGGGACGACCTCGACCTCGTGGCGCGGATCATCCGACAGGTGGGGTCGCCGCGCCTGAAGCTTTTGTTCGACATCTATCATGTGCAGATCATGCACGGCGACGTGATCCGCCGGCTGGAAGAGCACAAAGACATCATCGGCCACGTGCACACCGCGGGAAACCCGGGGCGGTGCGAGCTGGACGACGATCAGGAGATTAACTACCCGCCGATTCTGCGCAAGCTGCTGGCGACGGGCTACAAAGGCTATGTAGGGCAGGAATTCATCCCGACGCGCGACCCCGTGGAGGGCCTGCGCCAGGCCGTGCGGTTGTGCGACGTGTAACCGCGGCGAGCGGCGGACGTAAGTCCGCCGGTGCGTCCGCTGTGACCTTGTGCATCGTTTGCACAGCGACGTGCGGAATCTCATTGACGTGCACGAACTTCAGGATAATGCCCACGGATCGCGTGACATTCCCACGGATGACTGCGCTGCTCAAATTCGATCGAGTGCGTCGATCCAGACGGCGATTTCGGTAAGCGGGCTGGAGGCGGGGTACTTGTGTCCGGTCCCCAGCATCGTCGTGTGAATGACGGGGAACTTGAATTCGGACAAGGCCCGGGCCGTGAACTCGACGGGCTTGTGGACGGGATCACTGTCGCCGCTCAACAGGTAAAACTGCACGCGAAAGTCGGGCTCGTTGTCGGGCGGAGGCGCCATCAGCGGGGCGGCCACGGCCACGACGCCGCGGAAGAGCTGACGGTATTTGAACGCCAGGTGCCAGGCGAAGCCCCCGCCGGCGGCGTACCCGTGGACGACGACCCGCGATCGATCGATCGAGTATTTTTCAAGGAACAATTCGACGGTGTCTTTGACGAACTCGGCCTCGTCGGGAATCCAGCCGGCGATCTGGCCTGCCTTGGGCGCGACGAGAATGAGACCCCGCTCGTCGCACAGTGTCTGCCAGGCCTTGAGAATGGCGGCCTCCATCGTGTCGCCACCGGGATGCAGCCACACCAGCAGCCCGTATTTGAATTCGGGATTGTAGTCTTCGGGAACGTACGCCCAGTACTCGTGTTCGTGCGCGGGCATCTTGTCGGTGAACCGGCCTGTCTTGAGCTCTTTGTCGGCCAGCTCCTTTTCGCGGGGCACGATGGGAGACGGGCGCAGGTCGGCCGGGACAGAATTCGGCAGACGGCCGAGCGTCAATTCGACGTCGCGTTTTGCGTCGCCATCCAGAATCGTGAGGTTCGCGCGATC
Organism: Planctomycetia bacterium; assembly: GCA_016200145.1. Lineage (GTDB taxonomy): Bacteria > Planctomycetota > Planctomycetia > Planctomycetales > Planctomycetaceae > JACQFH01. The sequence continues at coordinate 12,020 of JACQFH010000525.1, forward strand.
GGTCGGCCGCATACGGCTGACAAGATCGAGCAGCGCGCCGGACGAAGACAATTCGGTGTCGTTAAACTTCAGGATCCGCTGGCCGCGATCGAGACCGGCCAGGGCCGCAGGGCTGTCGGGGACGACGTACCGTACGCCCACGCCGGG
>JACQFH010000518.1:0-8832 GCA_016200145.1 Planctomycetia bacterium
GCCAAAGCCACAATGGACGGGGGCCTGGGGCAAATCATCCGCCTGAATTCGCTCGACGGCCGGCGCGAACTTTCGGCCCGCGTCTCGGGGTATCACGAGGCCACGATTTCCGCCGGTGTGAATGACGTACCGCCCGCTCCCAACAAAGGGACGGGAATTCGACTGCTTTCGGGGGAACAGACGCGATGAACGCCAACGCAGGAAAACTGATCATCACGGGCGCAGTCACGCTGGCCATGGCGGGTTCGATCGGAGCGCAGCCTCCCAACGCTCGTGAACCGGCGCCGCTCAACCTGCGCCGCGAGAACGCGGCCGCTCCCGAGACACCGCCCGAAGCGGGAATTCCCGGACAGCCGGCCGATCCTGGCGGCGCGCCGCCGACCGGCGAGGCGCCCCCGGCGGGTCTGGGGCCCACGACCGGAGCCCTCCCGATGCCGGGGGGCATCATCGGCCCGGCACAACCTCCCCTCCACCGGCACCTCAGACGCCAGGACGTGTCGTGGATCTACATCGACCGGCCGCGCCCGAGGAAAGTCGGCGTCCACGACATCATCACCGTCACCGTCGATGAAAAGTCGGAAGTGACGCAGGCTTCTCGGTTCAACCGGCAGCGCAACTCGGTGTACACCGCGCAGCTCAAGGAATGGCTGCGCATCAACGAGGAAGGAAACCTCGATATCGCCGCCTCGAAGTCGCCGGGAATCAATGGCCAGCTCCGCAGCCAGTTGCAGTCGTTCGGCCAGGGGCTGAGCCAGGAAGGGATGAAATACAAGATCGCGGCCACGGTGGTCGACATCCTCCCCAACGGCACGCTGATCCTCGAAGCCCACAAGACGATTCGCACGAACAACGAAGTCTGGGAGTACTCGCTGACCGGCCGCATCCGCTCGCAGGACGTCGCGGGCAATAACGAAGTTCGCAGCGAAAATGTCGCCGACCTGAATATTACCAAGCGTGAAAGCGGGCAGGTGAAAGACAGCACCAAACAGGGCTGGCTCCAGGCGCTGTACGATTTCTTCCTGCCGTTCTGATGCTTTCTGCCCCGCACTTCCGAGTGGTCTCCATCAAGTTTCCTTTCTCAAGAAATCACCCATGCGTTGTCTTCGTTCACGAGCCGCCCGCTGGATCGTCGCCGCAATCGTGGCGCTGGCCGCCGCAGGCAATACGCCCGCGCACGCGCGCACCAAGCTCGAGAGCATCTGCACGATTTCGGGGCAGAACGAAGTCCGCCTGGTGGGGCTGGGCCTGGTGACGGGGCTTAAAGGGACCGGGGACGGCGGCAAATTTCTGCCCATGATCCAGGGACTGGGGATGGCCCTCCGCAAGCTCAACAATCCCGCGACCGGCGCGCCCGAGCTCAAAGACACCAGCAACGTGGCCCTCGTTCTGGTCGAGGCCACGATCCCGGCCAACGGCATCCGCCGCGGCCAGCGCATCGACTGCTTCGTCAATTCCATCGGCGCCGCCAAGAGCCTGCGCGGGGGGCGGCTGATGGTTTCTCCCCTCGGTTCCGAGATCATCGACGACGACAAGGTGATGGGCTTGGCGTCCGGCGGGGTGCTGCTCGAAGACCAGGTGGTGCCGACCGCCGGCCGCATCCCCGGAGGCGTCGTCGTCACCGAAGACGTCATCCACCGGTTCATCCAGAACAATCATTTCATGCTGCTGCTCGACAAAGACCACGCCACGTTCCGTTCGGCCAACGAAGTGGCGCAGGCGGTCAATAAGGACACGGCGTTCGAGTACAACGGCGAGCCTGTCGCCAAGGCGATCAGCCCCGGCAGCGTGCAGGTCATGATTCCCGAAGCCTACCGCGGCGACGAAATGAAATTCATTGCCCAGGTGCTCGACGTCGGCATCGACAACCCGCACACCCAGGCCCGCGTCGTGCTCAACGCCAAGGCGGGAACGGTCGTCGTCACCGGCGAAGTCGAAATCAGCCCGGTCGCCATCAGCCACAAGAACCTGACGCTCAACATCGGCGCCGACGACCAGGCCGCCCAGCCGGCCGAGCCGGTTCCCGGCGTCGGTTTCGCTCCGCTGATGGACCAGCAGACCCGGCAATCGCCCCAGAAGCTGAACCAGCTCATTTCCGCGCTGAACCAGTTGAAAGTCCCGACGGCCGACGTCATCGACATCCTGAAAGAATTGCACCGCGCCGGCAAACTGCACGCCGAACTGATTACGGAGTGATTTCATGAACGCCATCCTTCCCACCGGCGCCGCGCCGGCTCAATCGTCAACCGCATCGCTGCTGTCGCGAATGAACAAATTCGACGAAGCGAACCGCGCAGCGCCGAGCGGAGACATGAAAGTCCGCGAGAAGTTTCAGGACTTCGCCGCGGGAACGTTTTACAAAGAAATGCTCAAGGCCCTGCGGCAGGGTCAGAAGCACTCGAAATACTTCTACGGCGGCCAGGCCGAAGAGATCTTCCGGGGCCAGATGGACCAGCAGGTGGCGGAAAACCTGGCTCGCCAGCACGGCGGGACGTTTGCCGGCCCCCTCTACGACGCGTACGCCCGGCAATCGCTGCCGGCGACGCCGCAGGTGTCGCCACAAGTGTCGTCCAGGGAGAACGTCCATGCGTTTGACGCTGTTGCATGAACTCACGCAGTTTCTCACCGAGCTCGAACAGACACAGCAGGAACTGCTGACGCTGTTTGCAGCCAAACGGCGGGCGCTGAACGCCTTCCAGCCGGATGAGCTGCTGCGGCTCTCGTCGCGCGAGGGCGAGCTGGCCGCGCGCCTCAAGGAACTGGTCGGGAAACGAAACGTATTGCTGAACAAGGCCCGGGGCGCGGGTTTCGCCGTCGAGTCGCTTCTGGAGTTTACCGGGGCGATTGGAAAGACCGTCGGCGATTCCCGCGTTCTCCGGGCCATCGAGCTGATTCAGGGCCGGATTCTCGCATCGCAGCGTCGCACCGCCGCGCTGCAGCGCGAGAGCTGGGTGCACTGGATCATTTCGCACCGCTGTTACAACCACTACACGGAGTTGCTCGAGCTGATCGCCCACGGGGGCCATCCTGCGCCGACCTACGGCAAGGCGCTGGCGACCGCGGGCGGGGCCGTGCTCGACGCGGCGGCATGAGCATCGCGCCCCGCCGGGCGCAGGACGGATCCTATGGGACTCACAGCCGCACTCTCCGCCGCCGGAACCGCGCTCGACGTATTTTCCGCCGGGATCCAGGTCGCCGGCAACAACATCGCGAATGCGAATGATCCCAACTACATCCGCCAGGCGTTGAACCTCAATCCCGCGCTGCCCGTGCAGCAGGGAACGCTGATTTTCGGTTCGGGCGTCACGGCGCAGGGGGTCAAGCAGCAGGTCGACCGGTACCTGCTGCAGCGAATCTACGCGTCCAACGCCGAATCGAGCGGCGCCGGCATGACCAACTCGATCTACCAGCAGCTCGAATCGACCCTGCAGACGCTGACCGGCTCAGATCTGTCGTCGCAATTGACGGGGCTGGCCAACGCCTTCAACAACCTGGTCAACCAGCCCGAGCTGACTGCCAACCGGCAACTGGCGGTGCAGCAGGGGGTCCAGTTCGCACGCGCCGTGGCGATCCTCAGGTCGCAGATCGATACGCTCCGCACGAGCGTCAACCAGAACGTCGACGGCCTCGTCCGCGAAGCCAATGGCCTGATCGACCAGATCAACGACCTCAATCCGCGCATCACCAGGCTTGAATCGGCGGGCCTCCTGCAGAGCGACGCCGGTGCGCTGCGCGACCTGCGGTATGCCGCCATCAATCGCCTGACGAAGATCATTCCCGTCACCGTCGTCGACCACGGCCCCCTGGGCATTGAAGTGTCGATCAACGGCCAGGCGCTGATCATTCCAGGACAGGTTCAGCACCTGACGACCACGTCGCGCAACGACCGGGGCGTCGCCGTCAGCGACGTGTCGGTGCAGAATTCAAACCTCGTCATCGGCGGCACCAAGGGGGAGCTGGCCGGCGCCGTGCTGGGGCGCGATACCGTCATCGGCGGGTTCACCGACCAGCTCGACCAGTTCGCGGCCGCCGTCATCAACCAGGTCAACGTCATCCATTCGTCGGGGCAGGGCATCCACGGGTACGACTCGGTCACCGGCACCTACCAGGTCAAAACGCCCACGTCGGCACTCGACGCCGCATCGCTCCCGTTCACGCCGCAGAACGGCAGCTTTCAGGTGCACGTCGTCAACACGTCAACCGGGCTGGAGCAGACCGGTACGATCAGCGTCGACCTGGCCGGCGTCAATCCCAAAACCACGCTGAGCGACATCGTGACCCAGCTCAACGCGCTGACCAACGTCACGGCCTCGGTGACCGGCGACAACCGCCTGCAGATCACGGCCGCCAACGGGTACGAGCTGAAGTTTTCGGACGACGACAGCGGCGCCCTGGCGGCGCTCGGGATCAACACGTTTTTCACCGGTTGGACATCGTCGAACATCGGCGTGAACTCGGCCCTCACGGCCGATCCGACGCTGCTCGCGGCCGCGAAGGGTGGCGGCGCGGGGGACGGCAACAACGCGTCGATTCTGGCGAACCTTCCCAGCCTCTCCCCCTCATCGCTTGGCGGCGCAACGATCGGGAATTTCTTCCAGCAGGCGGTGGCCGGTCTGGGGCAGGCATCGGCGTCGCAGAATGCCGTCACCGAGGGGGCTCAGGGATTCAGCGATTCCCTCAACAACCAGCGCTCGCAATACTCGGGCGTGAGCCTCGATACCGAGACCATTCAGGTCATGCAGTTTCAGCAGTCGTACCAGGGCGCCGCGCGCTTCATCAGCGTCATCGACCAGTTGTTCACTATTCTGACACAGCTCTAACATGGACATCGGACCGCTCCTTCCCGGCAGAATGCCGAATTCGCTCAGGTCGCAGCGCCTGCAGGTCACCCTGCAGGATGCGCAGTACCAGATGGCGCTGTTGCAGGACCAGATTTCGAGCGGCCAGAAATTCCAGCTTCCCAGCCAGGACCCGTCGGCCGCATCGCACGCCATGCAGTTGACGACTCTGCTGGCCCAGAACAAGCAGTACGACGCCAACATCCAGTCGAGCGTGGCCTTCCTGAACAACACCGATGCGGCGCTCGGCGAGATTTCGCAGGCGCTGATCACGGCCCAGGGCCTGAACAGCTCGGGGATCGGCGCCAGCAGCAACCCCACACAGAAGCAGGCGATCTCGCTGCAGGTGCAGGGCCTGATTCAGCAGGTCGTCAATGCGGGCAATTCGACGCTCGGCGGGCGTTACCTGTTCGGCGGAAGCCAGTCGGCCAGCGTGCCGTTCACCATCGACCCCAGCGGCGGCGTCGTCTACCACGGCGACCAGCAAAGCCTCGACGCGCCGGTGGCGGCAGGGCTTGCCGCGGCGACCAATGTCGACGGCAATTCGGCGCTCGCGGTGCTTTCGCCCCCCATCAGTGCCGACGTCAACCCGGCCCTCACGTTGCAGACGAGGCTCAGCGATCTGAACGGGGGCCAGGGGGTCGTCCCCAGTCAGATCAACGTGGTCCTCTCGAGCCCAGCCACGACCGTCACGATCGACCTGTCGCAGGCCAAAACCATCGGCGACGTCAAAGACCTCGTCGAGAACGCCCTCGGCGCGCTCAACGTCACGGTGAGCATCAACACGACCAAGGACGGATTTCTGATCACGCCGGCGGCCGGCACGATTGCCATTTCCGACACGGCCGGCGGGACCGGGGCCAGCGACCTGCGGATTGCCTCGGCCGCCGCGGCATCGATCGACAGCGGCGACCTCAACCCGACTCTCACGCTGACGACGAAACTCTCCGACCTGAACGGTGGCACCGGGATCGGTGTGACGGCCGGCAAGGGCCTGCTCATCAAGAACGGGGCGATCAGCCAGGTCGTCGATATATCCTCGGCCGTCACCGTCGGCGATCTCGTCAACCTGCTCAAAGACCCCGACCTGGGCCTGGCCGTGGGAATCAACGCGCAGGGGAACGGCCTGGCCGTCTCGACGCGAATCAGCGGTTCCGATTTCTCGATCGGTGAGAACGGCGGGACGAACGCCACCTTGCTCGGAATCCGCACGCTGACCGGCAACACGTTGCTGACCACCCTCAATTACGGACAAGGGGCGCCGGTCAACGCCGGCAACCCGCTGACGATCACCCGCCGCGACGGCTCTGTCGTAAACGTCGATCTGAGCGGATCGCTCACCATTCAGGACGTGATCACGAAGATCAACGCCGTCGACGCGGGGCACCTTGTGGCGTCGCTGAACAGCGTCGGCAACGGAATTTCTCTCACCGACGATTCCGGAGCGGGCGCCCTGTCGGTCGACTCCAGCACGCTGGGGATCGCGCTGGGGATGGCAGGGACTGAGCCTGGCTCGAATCCCGCCGTCGCACTCGTCGGAACGGACGCCAATCCGCAGGAAGCCGGCGGCATTCTGAACATCCTGGTGCGTCTGCAGCGGGCCCTGATCGCGGGCGACGACCGCACGATGACCAGGCTCGGCGGGCAGATCACCAGCGAATCGGATCGCCTGTCGGGCGTCCGCGGCGTGATCGGCAGCCGCGTGCAGACTCTCGAAAGCATCGACAGCACTCTGCAGAACCAGAACATCCAGACGCAGGAAGCCCTGTCGAGCGCGAAGAACGTCGACATGGCGCAGGTCCTCAGCGAGCTCCTCGCGCAGCAGACCGCCTTCGAAGCCACTCTGCGCATCGCCGCCCAGACGATGCAGCTCACGCTGGTGAATTTCCTGTAGACACCCGAGGCCGGCCCCCTCAGAGTCGCAGGCACACTCCGTGTGCCGTCGTTTTCTTTATCAACGCCCCGTGGCTCCTTTGCATGGAATCGTTCATTCGACCTTGTCAGCGTCACGTCCGCCTGAAAGGCGGAAATATGTCAGCCCAGGGCAACGCCCTGGGGAAAGGCCCCAATACGACCGCCGGCCCTGAAAGGGCGAAACAAGATTACACACGCGACGACGCGCGACAGTCATCTCGTAGCGCTCGTAGCGCGTCGCGAATGAACCATTATCATCAACCTTACGGTGCCCTATGCCCCAATCGCTGTCGCAAATCCTGATACACCTCATTTTCAGCACCAAGAATCGTGCGCCTCTCCTGCTGAAACCGGTTCGCCCGGACTTGCACAAACGTCACCAGGTCGAATTTGATGAACGATACGTGTGGGATTGAACCGTTTTGTTTCGCCCTTTCAGGGCTTGGTTCCGTATTTTGCATTTTCCCCAGGGCGTTGCCCTGGGCTGTATTATTGTGGCCTTTCAGGCCGGACGACGTTTGCCATTCACTCGCCACTTCGCCCACGGTATCCTGAACACCGCAGGCACCCGCTTGCACGACCGTCTACGGTGCGACACCGCAGAGGATGACATGGACCACGGCCAACCGATGATGAACCGGCGGAGACTGATTCAGCTCGGCAGCCTCGGCATGGTCGGTCTCAACCTGCCGCATTTGCTGCACGCCGGAACGCAATCCGGGAATCGCGACCGGTCGTGCATCTTCATCGTGCAATACGGCGGCGCGAGCCACATCGACAGCTTGGATCTGAAACCGAACGCGCCGGCCGAAATTAGAGGTCCCTACCAGTCGATCGCCACGGCCGTGCCGGGTGTCCAAATTGGCGAACTGCTCCCGCGCCTGGCAGGCATGGCCGATCGTTTCGCACTGATTCGCTCGATGACCCATGGCAACCCCGGCCACGACGGCGGCATGCACGTCTGCATGACGGGACGCTCGGCCCCGGTCGAAAGCACGCCCTATTTCGGATCGGTGATGGCGCGGCTCAAACCGGCGATGGCAAACATTCCCTCGTACGTGTGGCTACAGAACCTCGCGGGAGACGTGCTGCCCAGGTACCTCTCCGGCGGTTTTCTGGGATCGGCCTTCGGTCCCCTGCGCGTGGGGACCGATGAAGACAATCCCGCCGCGCCCGGGTTCCGCATGAAAGCGTTTGATCCGCCGGCCGGCCTGTCCACCGAGCGGCTTGTTTCGCGTGGCGACCTGCTGTCGGCGCTCGATCCGGCCGGCGCGTCGGCGCGCGACCGGTCCCGAAGTTCGAAGCTGGCGGCGTTCGGCGAATTCCAGCAGCGGGCGATCGACCTCGTGACCGCGGCGGCAGCCCGCCGGGCTTTCGATCTCGAGCAGGAACCTGCGCCGACGCGCGAGCGGTACGGTCGTCATCCACTGGGGCAAAATCTCCTGATGGCGCGCCGCCTGATCGAAGCGGGTGTGCGCCTGGTCAGCGTGACGGCGTGGGCCGGAACGCCTGCCGGCGAAAAATTCCGCAACGTGCAAACCTGGGACATGCACGGCGGCGGTCTGGGCGGCATCTTCGGCACCAGCGCGTTCGGCCTCGGCTGGGCGCTGCCCAATGTCGATCAAGCTGTCTCCGCATTGCTCGAAGATCTGCACAACCGCGGCCTGCTCGACGATACGCTCGTCGTGATGGTCGGCGAGTTCGGCCGCACGCCACGCATCAACAGCGGCGTCGGTCGCGATCATTGGCCTTCAGTCTATTCCGCGATGCTGGCCGGCGCCGGCATCCGCGGCGGGCATGTGCATGGCGCGTCGGATCGCCAGGGCGCTTACGTGCGCGACGCGGCAGTGCGGCCCGAAGCGTTCGGGGCGACGCTGTTTCATGCGCTCGGCATTCCGCCGGAGACGCGGCTATCGCCCGATGGCTTCACGCGGCCGGCGAGCGTGGGGCAGCCGATTTTGAGTTTGTTTGCGTGACACCGACGTCCTTTGGTACTATGGGTTTATGAACCGGCTTGTCCAAAAGCGTCTGGTCGCGGGGAGAGCAGACGTCTCGGCCGTTCCCGCCTTCGAAAAACGTCTGG
>JACQFH010000518.1:8849-10125 GCA_016200145.1 Planctomycetia bacterium
AAGTCCTTGCGGAAAATCGCAAAACGGCTCAGCGAAATCGGCATTCCCTATGCGGTCGTTGGCGGAATGGCCCTTTTCAGTCACGGCCTGCGAAGGTTCACCGAGGACGTCGATGTGCTGGTCAATCGAGAAGGCCTCAAGGAGATTCATGAAAGGCTGGAAGGTCTTGGTTACCTACCCCCTTTCAGTGGAAGCAAGAACCTTCGCGACACGGAAACGGGAGTAAAGATCGAGTTTCTTATCACGGGTGACTTTCCGGGAGACGGGATGCCAAAACCCGTCGCGTTCCCTGAACCCGCAACGGTGGCCGTTACGAAAGATGGGATTTGCTATGTCAACCTCGCGACCTTGATTGAACTGAAGCTCGCGTCGGGAATGTCAAACACGGAACGGCTAAAAGACCTGGCGGATATTCAGGAATTGATCAAGACGGTGAACTTGCCTGCCGACCTTGCCCAGAAGCTCAATCCCTATGTCCGTGATAAATACCTGGAGCTTTGGCGCGGGACGCGGCCGCCCGAAAAACGGTTTGTGCTAATCTGGAGCAATGAAACCGCATCACAAGCCACGTTTGACGCAATGCTAAACGACGGCGTCTCGATCGATGCAGCCAAAACAACTGCCGACGGCTCCACGTATCTGGTCACCACCGATCCGGACATCGCCCGAAAATACGACATGCATGACGAATCAGAATTGATGACTTGACTCGCTGGATTCGAAACAACTTGCACAGGGGGGGGGACTATCATGTTATCGATCCTTGGCGCCAATCGCCGACTTTGTGATGGCGCGTCACGCCGCGAATTTCTCAAGCTCGGCGCCCTCGCTGTGGGCGGCCTTACGCTCGCCGATCTACTGCGCGCCAGAGCGCACGCCTCCGCGCCGACCGCGCCCAAGGCGATCATCATGAACTACCTGAACGGCGGCCCGAGCCACATGGACATGTATGATCTCAAGCCCGATGCCCCGAGCGAATATCGTGGCGAGTATCGGCCCGTCCGCACCAACGTCCCCGGCATGGACATCTGCGAGCATTTGCCGATGCAGGCGCAGATCGCCGACAAGTTCGCCATCATTCGCAACATGCGCTTTCGCCAGCAAGGGCACACCTCGCCCGAGCTTTACACCGGCCAGCTCAGCGGCAATCGGCCGTCGATCGGCTCGATCATCAGCAAGCTGCGGCGCGATGCCGGCGTCATCAACGGACTGCCGCCGTTCGTATCCATGGGCGATGGCAACCACGTCCCCGGCCCCGGTTTCCTCGGCAAGGCGT
>JACQFH010000048.1 GCA_016200145.1 Planctomycetia bacterium
AAGCCATCCGCGTGGGGTGCCTCTTGCGGGGGATCGCCAAAGCCGAAATTGCCGACGCGGTCGCCGACGTCTGCGAATTCACCGAGCTGGGAGAATACCTGGGCTTGCCGATCCGCACCTATTCGGCGGGAATGAAGGCGCGTCTGGCCTTCGGAACGGCGACCGCCAAACGTCCCGAAGCGATCGTCATCGATGAGAACATTTCGACGGGAGACGCGCAGTTCATCCAGAAGGCGCGCCGCAGGGCCGAGGAGTTCATCCGGGGCGCGTGCGTCCTGTTTCTGGCCAGCCATCAGGACGATATGCTGCGATCCTTCTGTAACAAGGGCCTTGTCATGCGATCCGGCCGGGCGGAATTCTACGGAACGATCGACGACGCGATCGCCTATTACAATGCGGGACGCTATGGCGACGTTCCGATCGATGTCCCCAGGCAGCCCGCTCAAGCAGCGGCTTGAGTCGTCGTTAAGACAGGGAAGTCGCACATGACCAATCTGGCAGTGGCCGCCCGCGATCTCAGAAGCGGGATCAGGCGAACCGACATCTGGCTCACTCTGGCGTGGTTCGACATCAAGCTCCGCTATCGGCGCACGATGATCGGCCCGTTCTGGCTCCCCCTGTCGTCGGTGATCAGCATCACCCTGATGGGCATGGTCTACGCGCAACTCCTGGGAATGAAATTACAGGACTACTTCCCGTATCTGGCCGCGGGGCTGGCACTCTGGTCGCTGATTGCGTCATTCGCCAACGAAGCGCCGACCGTATTCGTCAGCTCGGCGAACCTGGCTCACCAGACGCCCCTTCCCTTTTCGCTTTACGTTCTGCGGCGCGTCGCCAATGCCGTGTTTCAGTTTCTGCACACGTGGGTGTCGTTCTGGGCCGTGGCGTTGTATTTCGGAGTTCCGCTGGGACTGTCGACCCTGCAAGTCATCCCGGGAATCCTGATGCTGGCGGTATTCGGCTTCTGGCTGACGCTGGCGGTGGGGTCGGTGTGCCTCAGGTATCGCGACCTGGGACAGGCGATGACCGTCGTCACGCAGTTGTTCTTCTTCATGACGCCGATCTTCTATCGCGTCGAGTCGCTCGGCAAACTCCAGTGGATTGCCATGTACAACCCGGTGTATCACCTGGTGGAGATTTGCCGCGCTCCGTTGCTGGGACAGCCGATCCCGTGGGCCAGTTGGGGCGCCGCATGTCTGATCAACGTGCTGGGCTGCGCCGTGGCATTCGCCATCTTCGCACGGTGCCGCAAGCGGCTGGCCTACTGGATGTGAGCGTCGCCCGCTTCCTCCGCTTGGGATACAATCCCCCGGATGGAAGCAACGCCTGGCGAATCGAGAGCCGACCACCTTCGTTTTTTTGATGGTCCGCTCCCCCGCATGACAAATGGCCAGCCGGGGATCGGCGGACGCACGAAATCGCGGGCCGAAGACTTCGTCGTCGACGAGATCCCGGCCTACGCTGCGGAAGAGCGCGGAGACTTTCTGTTCCTGCGTGTGGAAAAGCGCGATGTCTCCGCGGAACAGCTCGTCAGCCATCTGGCACGCGCTCTGGGAATCGCCCACCAGGACGTCGGCGCGGCAGGGATGAAAGACCGCCAGGCGGTCACCCGGCAATTTGTGTCGGTCCCTGCCCGGTGCCAGGCCCTGCTCGAGTCGTTTTCGCACGAGCAAATCCGGATCTTGGAAGTTCACCGGCATCCTCACAAGTTGCGGACGGGGCACCTCAAGGGAAATCGCTTTTCGATTCTCGTGCGCGACGTCGAGAACGATTCTGAATCGAAGGCGCGCGCCATCGCCGACGCGCTGCAGCGCACCGGGGTCCCCAACTACTTCGGCGAGCAGCGTTTCGGCCGCGACGCCGAAACGCTCGCGCTGGGGCTGGATCTCTTGAGTGGAGCCCGCGGGCCCGGCAGCATTCCCCGCGCCCGCCGGAAGTTTCTGCTGCGCTTGGCGCTCTCGGCGGTGCAGTCGGCATTGTTCAACCGCGCGCTGGCCGATCGCTTGAACAATGGCACGCTGCATCAGGTTTCCATCGGGGACGTCATGCAGGTCACGGCGTCGGGCGGGCCCTTCGTGGTGCTCGACGCAGGTCGCGAACAGCAGCGATTCGAGACCCGCGAAATCGTCATCTCGGGACCGATCTTCGGCCCGAAGATGAAACAGCCGGCCGGCGAAATCGCTGCTCGAGAGGCGCGCCTGCTCGAAGATGCCGGAATTCCCGTGACCGCGTTCGAGCGATTCTCAAACCTCACTCCAGGGACGCGGCGGCCGTATCTGATCTGGCCCGAAGGGCTCACCGTCGCCGCCGAGCCCGAGGGAATCCGGCTCGAGTTCACGCTGCCGTCAGGCAGTTATGCGACCGTCGTTCTGCGCGAGTTTGGCTGCGGATGAAATTGCCCGCGAGCAGAAAAGGGACGAAACAAACAAAGAGCTGCGTCCCGAATGGCCGAGATCGTCCCGAATGGCCGAGATTCGTTGTCCGTCCGTGCCCCAATGTGCTGCTCATCGCGACGGATCACGGTCCCACGGGCGCCGGTTCCAGATTAACGGAGACTCGCTGCCGTGCTCGACTCGCTTTGCACTTCAGTTACATGGCGATAAGCTCTGTTGCACCAATATCCCTGGAGAAGAGGCGATGCCGTATGGCCGCAGAGAGGCCATTCACCTAAACGGGCGGCCCCAACAGGAGAACCTGCCGAATGTGGACTGTCGATGGAAGGACGAGCGGCCGATTTTGCGACGGCATTTCCCGCCGCAACTTCTTGCAGATCGGCAGCCTGGGCCTGGCGGGATTATCCCTCGCGGAATTGTTTCGCTTGAAAGCGCACGGCGACACGCGCGCCGCAGCATGCGGCAAGTCGGTCATCATGATTTACTTGCCGGGTGGCCCCAGCCACATCGACATGTACGACATGAAGCCGGATGCTCCCGTCGATT
>JACQFH010000519.1 GCA_016200145.1 Planctomycetia bacterium
ACGAAGAGGGGGAGACAAGGAGAGGGGGAGAACGAGGAGGATGGAGGATCGAAGATGGCGGGACCTCTCCCGTCCGTCGCCATCCTCCCTCTTCTATCCTCCATCCTCGTCCCTTCTCCCTGTCTCCCCCTCTTTGTCCGATTGTGGAGACAGTTCCGCACGCTTCCCCCCAGCCATTCGCAGAACGCGCGTCCGCCCCTATAATCGGGGTTTCTCCAACGCGGACGTCAATGAAGCCCCTGATCGATCGTGTGTGCCGGCGGTTTGCCGAAATTCTTCTTCATCGCCCGCGGCTCGTTCTGGGGCTGCTTCTGGCGTCGACCTGCGCCGCGCTGGCCCTCTTGCCGGGACTGAAATTCGATTTCACGCCCGAAGCGGTGTATCGCGGCAACGACGATCTGATGAATTTCGCGGAGGACTTCAAGCGGACATTCGGCTACGACGAATCGGTGGCGCTGGTCGTTCTGGAAGCAACGGGCGGACACGACACGCTCGATGCCGCCGCTCTGCGCTGGCAGCGCGAGATTGCCGCCGACCTGATGGCCGCGCCGCACGTGCTGTCGATCGAGTCGCTGGTGACGCTCGCGGCGCCGCACCCGACACTGACGGGGATCGAATTACAGCCGATCGTCCCGGAAGGGGAAATCGACGACGACGTGGCCGACGCGGCGCGCACGATGTTCGACACGCTGCCCCTGGTCCGCGAGGGGCTGCTCAGCCAGGACAACCGCGTCGCCGGCATTCCCGTGTTTCTCGACCCGACGGCGCGCGACATCGATTCGCTGCGGACAATCGTGGCGGCGCTGCGTTCGGCGCTGGCGGCCCGCCCGCCGCCGGCCGACTACCAGGTGCGGCTCAGCGGCCTGCCCGTGCTGAGCGTCGAAATCGTGGACGATCTGCGCGACGATCAGATGACGCTGATTCCGCTGGCCGGTGCCGTGTACCTGATCGTTCTGGGGCTGATGTTCCGCCGCATCTCGGGTGCGCTGTTGCCGCTGGCCGCGGTCGGCATGGGACTGACGTGGACGCTGGCGACATTCTCAGTGACTCGCGAATCGGTGAACCTGGTCACGAACGTTTTGCCGGCCCTGCTGATGATCATCGGCGTGTCGAGTTCGGTCCAGATCGTGAGCTGCTACGCTGAAGAAGTCGCCGCTACGGGGAGCAGCCCCGCGCGCGCCGCCCTGGCGACGATCACGCGGATGACGCCGGCGTGCCTCCTGGCGGCGCTGACGACGGCGATCGGCTTTGCCAGCCTGGCGGCGGCGCATTCGATTGTGCTGCGGCACTTCGGGTGGCAGGCGGCGGTGGGGGTCGGGTACCAGTACGTTGGCACGCTGATCTTCCTGGGCACGCTGCTTCGGTTTTTCGCCCCGCCGCGGATCGTCGATCATGAACGGGTGCGCCCCGGCCTCACGACGCGGGCGGTCTCGGCGGCAGGCATAGCCGTGGCCCGGCATCCCTGGATCACCGTCGCGGGGGCGCTCGTCGTCATCGCCGGTTCGTGCTGGGCCGGCAGCCATGTGATCATCAATTCGTATTCCGTCACCGAGACGTTTTCCGAGAGACATCCGTCGGTGCAGACATTGCGGCTGGTCGAGCGGAAGCTGGCCGGCATCATTCCGCTGGAAATCAGCCTGCAATCCTCCGCGGACGAAACGTTCCTCGAGCCCGAGATGTACCACCACGTCCGCGAGATCGAAGCGGCGGCGCGGAAGCTGCCGGGCGTGCTTTCTGTGCAGTCGTATACCGACCTGTTTAAAGTCGTGCTCGTTCACTGGCCGGGCCGGCGCGTGTCGGAAACCGATGAGGAGCTCGTCCCCGCGGACGCGGCGGGACGCACCCGCCTCGCACGGACCTCGGGCTTCATCGAGCGCTTTCCCGAAGTGTTTCACTATCGCTCGTACATGTCGGCCGACGGCCGCCGCGCCCGCGTGCGGATTCGCCTCAAGGAAATCGGATCGCGCAAGACGCTCGACCTCCTGGGCCAGCTCGAAACCCGGCTGGCCGAGGACTTTCCCGCCGGCGGCCCAATCACGGCGCGGCTCACCGGCGAGGCGTACGTGAACGCTCACACATTGACTACGTTGATCCACGATCTGTTCTACTCGCTGCTGACGGCGTCGTTTGTGATCTTCGCGCTGATCGCCATTGAATTCCGATCGCTGCGGGCGGGGATCATTGCGGCGCTGCCCAATCTGACTCCTCTTGTCGTCACGCTGGGCTACATGGGGCTGCGCGATTACGACATGAACGTGGCCAACGTCATCGTGTTCACGATCTGCCTGGGGCTCGCGGACGACAACACGATTCACTTCCTGTACCGCTTCCGCGAAGAGCTCGACGCGACCGGCGACGTCAAGCAGGCGATTCTGCAGGCCTTTCATGGAACGGGCAGGGCCATCGTCGCCACCAGCCTGCTCCTGATAGCCGGGACCGTAGTGCTCATGGTTTCGAATTTCGTCCCCACGCGGCGCTTCGCCGAGCTGACCGGCGTGACAATCCTCGGCAACCTGCTGGGCGTGCTGCTCTTGCTTCCGGCGTGCCTGGTGCTGGCCTGGAAGCCGAAGCCAAAGTCGTAGCCGAACTCGCCAGAGTTCGGGCCGTGCGAGTGAGGGCGCTCGGTTCTGACCGACATTGAATGGTCCGCGCGGTCCGACTCTTTGAGAATGTGATTCTGACACTGTATGTCATCGCGTCGGATGAAGCGGCTCCTTCCGGGTCAGACAGAATTTTTGAATATTTATAGAGTGAATACTGGACCCGAAAACTTTTTTGCGGCGACTCTCGGCGTGGCGTTCCGCATCTGCTGAGAGCATGGCGACTTGCGTCGAATCGGCCGAAAGAATCCGGCTTCGCGCAGAGCTTCGCGGAGGCGTGGTTTTTGGCAGGAAAGCGAGCACAACCTGCGTCGCTGAAAGAGCTTGCAGAGTATTCACAATTGAAGAGCCCAATTTCACAAAATGGCCAGTTTGGTCCGCCAATGCGCGCTCCGGGGGCGCTTTCAGAATCCGATTTGTGAATAAGCTGCACCGAGGGAGCATCGTGGCGCCCATTTCGCAGTGCGGCGGCCTCTGTCGGGCGAATGGTGCGACGGTCACCTGTGGCTGGCGTCGTGCGCGGCGTTCCGCACGAACATTGTTCGGCTGATTCCTGGCAGGGTCAAGGGGGCAGTTTTTCAGTTCCGCCGAACGTCCAATGAAGTGCCATTGAAGCCGAACTTCGCGCTGGCGGCCACTGTCTTTAGTTCGGTGTTTTGTGTTTGGTGTTCACGGTCGCTCCGGCTTGTGTCCAGCCAATAGTATGGAAGTGGCCCAAACACCAAACACTAAATACTAAACACCAAACACGACCGTAAACATGCCACTCGAATCCGGCGCATCACAGTCCCCCGGCGACGCGACAATCGGCGGGGCGTTCGTCGCGGAATCCCGCGCGACGCTTGCCGGCGCGCATCGCAAAATCGAGCATTGCCTGGCGCAACTGGCCGACACCGATCTGTGGTGGCGGCAGCACGAGTCGCACAACAGCATCCAGAATGTCATTCTGCACCTGTGCGGCAACCTGCGGCAGTGGATCCTGCACGGCGTGGGAGGCGAGCCCGACGCGCGCGACCGCCCCGGCGAGTTCTCGGACCGGACAAACAGGCCGCGGGCGGAACTCGCCGCGATGCTCCGCGACACCGTCGAGGCCTGCGACCGGGTCCTGAGCGCGCTGCCTGCCGCGGGCCTGCTCGAGCGCCGGCGGATTCAGGGATTCGACACGACGCTGCTCACTGCGATTTTCGAAACCGTCAGCCACTTCGTCGGCCACCAGCACCAGATCGTCTACATCACCCGCCTGCGGCTGGGAAACGTCTACCGCTTCCAATGGACGCCGGCCGGCGCCGAACAAGGCGCGCCGGGCGCAAACGGGTCCTGATGCCGATCGGTGTGAGAAACTGGAAATCATCATAAAGACCCCCGCCGGTTTACCCGGCGGGTGAACGAGTTTCCTGAGCTAGACGACGCGCCCCTCCCTCCAACTTCTCCCCTCTCCCCCTGCGGGAGAGGGGTCGGGGGTGAGGGGCCGCGGCAGTTGGTTCGGACTGCAATGGTTTGATTTCCCCGAATTCACTCCGATGTCGTCGCAAGCGTTCAAATTAATCTGGGCCAGGGACTGGCTCACCGTTTCAGGTACCACGGACAATTGAGAGCGTGTGTCTGAAACCACTCGATGTATGCAACGAACCAACCGGCGGCATGCGAGTGCTGATCGTAACAAGGCCAGTATACATAATACGCGACGGTTTCGATTTCGTGTGGCACATCGAACGACCAGTCAATCCAGAGCCACGGTCCGAAACTCAGCGGATACGCTACGATCAAAATGAACAGAGCGCCGATCCAAGAACGCCGCGTCGGCCTCCAGCCGCGATTCACGACCCGCACCGTCAGCCACACGCAGAACGCGCCGAAAGAAACGGCCAGGGCGAAAAGCACGATCGACATGCCGGGAATTTAGCCGCACCAGCGTCGAAACGGCAAGACAAAAGTTCTCGCCTGGCAGCGGTCGGCGTGATAAAATGCCGGCCGTTCGCGTGAGTCCTAACGGGTATTCATTCGGACATGCGTCACTCGCGGTTCCAACAACGGTCCTGGCCGACGGGTATTCGGGATTTTGAGCGGTCGAATACCTGTTCGGCGACAGAGGTGGTCGGCATGCGGCACTTCACGATGGCGTGGTGGTACGGTGTGCAGAAAGGCCTGACCGCGCACCCGCACGACGACTACTTCGCCTACGTGACTGCCCTCCGTACCCGCGTTCCGCCGGAGCGGCTGCCGGCCCTGGACGCCCTGCTTGGGCTGGCCCTGCACGACAGCACCCTCCGCCACCTGCGGCTGGAGCCCGCGGCCGCCACGCTCCACATCCTGTTGGACAATCGATACACCGGGGCGCGGTTCACCCTGGCCTACACCGGGGTCGAGCAATTCACCAGCGAGCCCGACCCGGTCGGCGGGTTCAGCTCGCAAGGCTACGGCGACCTCGGCTACGACGAGGTGGACCTGTCACCGACCGGCGCGCTCGTCCATCGGGTGCTGTTCGCCTCGGGGATCGAACTGGAGGTGGTGTTCAAGGGGTTCGAGTTTCTGCCGGACAACCCCGCCGAACCAGGCGCTGCAGCAGCGGGAGGGGCGTGATTCGTTTCTGGAACTCCGGAGCAACTTGGGAACAGCGAACCTATTACCGTGGCGGTTCAACCGCGGACCTTGAAAGAGCACTGGCCGAGGCATTGCAAGCTTCTGGCGAGAATTGAAGCAAATGACCGCGTAGCCTACAGTCGTTGCCCTACACCGCGTGGAATCCCTTTCCGCTCCCCTCCCGCCCCGTCGACATGCGCCTATGCCCGCGTGTCGGCGAAACCATCGCCTGCCGAAGACTCGCGCCCCCGGTCGAATGACTCACGGACCGATCCTGCTCAAATTACAATACCTCAACTGCGCGGTTAGTCCCTCCCCTGGCTGATCCGACCAGGCGGACCAGCGTCGGCGTACTGCCGGAAAGGACGACTAATGGCATTGTCCCAAATCCTCGAATTCCTGAAGGCCGCCACAGGATACTTCAAACCCGAAGCGGCCGATCTGGAGGAGGCCGGCGGAATTGAAATTCCGGCCGCCCGGTGTCACACGCGGGTAATCATCACTGCCGCGGTGTGCGGCGTGATCGTGTCGATTGCCGGAACCGTCGGCGCGGTGATGGAGAAAGGAAGTAAGAACGACCTGAAGATGCTTCTCCTGGCCCCGTTGATCTTCGGAGCCGTGGGCATTTTGCTTGGGGTGGCCGGCGCCTGTCTCGTGGCGCCAAACGAATTTCTGACCGGGCCGGTCGGGCGGAAATGGATGGCGCTGATCGGCACCAAGAGTGTCCTCGTCGCCCGGATGGTCTGCGGCATCCTGGTCATGATCCTGCTGGGGGGGACCATAGCACTCGCCGTGAAAGCAGCGTTGGGAAAATAATAACGCACGACGGCCCGCCAAGTTGCGCAATTGTTCACTCACTTCAATCGGTGCAAAATCACACACGACAGTCCACTGCCGAGCTGCGTGAAATTGATTGAGACAACGTCCATATTCGAGTGCTTCGCGAGCCACTCGTTGATTGTCTCCGTCAGAATGTCTGCCCGGCAATGCACCGTCGAAACACGCAACGGGGCAGTGGACGCTACGTGCGGCAGCGCGGGTGAGGCCTCAGTTTTGTCGGCTTGAGCTGGCATGCAAACGCCAGGTTGTCTTTGCGACTTGTCTTCGAGGTGGCTGGCAATTTGATCTGTGACGACGCTGAGCGCATAGAATTTGCCCGCATAATTCTCGAGGACTTCGTCGAGTAGTTCCTCTGCATGATTGCGGTCGCTGAGGATCTCCGTCACCGCACGGTCACAAAGCCGAGTGTAATGCTCCCGTAGAATTCTGAATGCGGACCGGTAATCGGGCGCGCTCATGGCGGCGTCTCAACCAGGAGGGGCGGCCAGCGGGTACTGGCTGCCAGAAAAACGGCAGGCAGGGATCCCAACCGGAAATAGTGTAAGCTGCAACGACGCGGCACGGCAAGCACCGTCTCACATCGAGCGACCTGTCGGAGTGTTTGGCATTCAGATGCTCATCTCGCCGTAGAACCCCGGTCTCGCACGACCAACATCGGCGACGAGACAGCATCGACATACCGCCATTTAGCTCCACTGATTGCGTAGTAGTCGAGTCCTTTCGGACCGAAGCCCCCCGAGGTCAGTGGCGCAGGGGGCACGCGGAGTTTTTCCAACGTTCCCGATACTTCAACGAGACGCCCTTCTTTGTCGAATACAACGGGTTCCGCAATGTAAATGGTCGTCCCATCAAGGATCACGCGGTCGCCCAATCCCTTCTCAGCCTTCCCCCACGCGATGCCTTGAGCGATCACCTGTCGGCCTACCGCTCGTTTCCAAGTGATTTTGGACGTTCCTTGAATGGCAAGGCTGTGGAAGCGCGGCAAGAATCCTCCTGGTGACGGCTGACCGGGCGGCAAGTCATCCGCGGTCAAACGATCCTTCGCGTTCGCGGTGTGAGTTTGGTCCTTTCCGTTTCGGCGCAGAGGGGCATCGGGTATTTTTGAGGCCGCGAATACCAAGAAATCTGCATGAGAACCGAGGGAGGCGTCATGAGCGAACAACCGATGCGGCTGGCGACGAAGTGTCTGCACGCGGGGCAGGCCCCCGACCCGGCTACCAACGCCCGCGCTGTGCCGATCTATCAGACGACCTCGTTTGTCTTCAACGACAGCGACCACGCCGCGCGGCTGTTTGGCCTGCAGGAGTTCGGGAACATTTACACGCGGATCATGAATCCCACCTGCGACGTGCTCGAAAAGCGGATCGCCGCGCTGGAAGGGGGAAGTGGCGGCCTGGCGGTGGCCTCGGGCCAGGCGGCCGAGTCGCTGGCGATCTTGAACATCACCAGCCACGGGCAGAACATCGTCTCGTCGGCGAGCCTCTACGGCGGCACGTACAACCTGTTCCATTATACATTTCCCAAGATGGGGATCGGCGTCAAATTCGTCGACCAGAGCGACCCCGCGAATTTCAAAAAGGCGATCGACGGCAAGACGCGGTGCGTGTTCATGGAAACGATCGGCAATCCGCGCCTGGACGTTCCCGACTTCGACGCGATCTGCAAAATCGCCCACGATGCCGGCCTGCCGGTGATTGTCGATAACACGCTCGCCTCGCCGGCCCTGTGCCGTCCCTTCGAACATGGGGCCGACATCGTCATCCACAGCGCGACGAAATTCATTGGCGGGCACGGCACGAGCATCGGCGGGGTGATCGTCGAGAAGGGGGATTTTCCGTGGGCCAACGGCAAATTCCCCGAGCTGACCGAGCCCGACCCCAGCTACCACGGGATGAAATTCTTCGAAACATTTGGCGCGATGAAAATCGCCTACATTCTGAAAGTGCGCACGCAACTGCTGCGCGACCTGGGTCCGGCGATGAGCCCCTTCAACGCTTTCCTGTTCCTGCAGGGGCTGGAAACGCTGCACCTCAGAATGCAGCGGCACAGCGAAAACGCGATGGCCGTCGGCCAGTTCCTGCAGTCGCACCCCAAGATCGCGTGGGTCAATTACACCGGCCTCGAATCGCACCCCTGTTACAAGCTGGCGCGAAAGTACCTGCCCGACGGATGCGGTGCGATCATGGGGTTCGGCATCAAGGGGGCCACCCCCAGCCAGCAGCGCGAAAACGGGCGGACGCTGATCAACCGGGTGAGGCTCTTCTCGCACCTGGCAAACGTGGGCGACAGCAAGAGCCTGATCATTCACCCCAGCACGACGACGCACCAGCAGCTCACGGTGCAGGAGCAGATCGCCACGGGCGTCACTCCCGATTATGTCCGCCTGTCGATCGGCACCGAAGATTCCCAGGACCTGATCGACGACCTGAAGCAGGCGCTGGCGGGACTGTCATGAAGCGATTCTTCGGCGAACACGTCGAGTTCTTCCGCCAGTACCGCCGGCGGTTCCAGACGACCGGGGCCGTTGCGCCCAGCAGCCGCTTTCTGGCGCGGGCCCTGTCGCGGCCGCTGGAAAAGCACGCGGGCCCCAGCCGGGTGCTGGAAGTCGGCCCTGGAACGGGGGCCGTCACACGGCGGATCGTGCGCGTCCTCAAACCCGAAGACAAGTTTGATCTCGTGGAGCTGAACGAAACGTTCGTGGGCATGTTGCAGACGCGGTTTGTCGAGGACGCCGATTTCCGCCGCGTCGCCGATCGCGCACAGGTGCACCAGTGCCCGATCCAGGAGTTCCACAGCGACCAGCCCTACGATTTCATCATCTGCGGTCTGCCGTTCAACAACTTTCCCCCGGCCCTGGTGCGCGAGATTTTCGGTGCGTTCTTCAAGCTCTTAGCGCCGGGGGGCGTGCTGTCGTATTTCGAATACATGTACATGCGGCCGCTGCGCAAGGTCGTTTCGAATCGCGAAGGCCGCGAGCGGCTTTCTGAACTGGAAGTCGTGCTGCAAGACTACCTGGGCAAGCACCGCTTTCAGCGCGATTGGGTGTTCGTCAACGTGCCCCCTGCCTGGGTGCAGCACCTGCGGAGGGACGGCTGACGGTTGCAGGCCGCGCAGGCCGTCGGTAGGCTAACTTCGTGATGTGCGCGGCAAGTGCCTGCCAGCGCTGCGCGGAATGCGGCGCCTGCATTTCGGCTCAAAAGAATTGGGCTCTACCGATGTCCGATAAATTTCCCGAGGACAAGCTGCATTCCCTCCCCCGCATTGCCGGGGATTTCGATGAGTCTTGCGCGGACGACCTGTCCGGCGAATCGGACGCGAACGATGATTCCGTCACGATCGATTCGGCGGAAACGGCCGACAGCATCGTCATACCCTTTATTCCCGCAGCCGCCGCGGAACAGGAGGGCGCTTTCCAAGATCAACCGGCGCCCGCGCCGATGTCGGACGAACAGCGGAACGCCATGTGCCGGGCGCGGCTGTGGGCCATCGCCGACGACCTGGAATCGATGATCGAAGACAATCGCAATTCCCGACCGGCCAGCATCTATGCCGGTTTTCTGCTCGTCGCGAAGTCGGATGGGCCGATTCCCGAGGAGCAGGAATACGCGGGGACTCTTCTGCCGCTGCATACGGCCCAACGATATCCCGAGCTGCTCGCGTTCGAGTCGCTCGAATACGCCCATGCCTACAGCAACGAGACGCTGCCGGAAGGGACGCGGCAGATCGTGCGTCCAGGCAAGTTTCAGGCGGTTCGATCAGGCGTTTCGCGCTGGCGCTGGGTGGCGCTCGTTGTGACGATTTGCCTCGTAGGTGCGGCGGCCGCCGGCCTTTATTGGTGGATGAACCGCTAGCCAGACCCTGCGATTTTGGGCCGCCAGGTTTTTGTCGTCTTTCGCTCCGCGAAAGAACGCCCTTTCGCGGAGCGAAAGGCGACAATCGCGGGCGCGACTTTCGCAGTCACTTTCGTCCGCCTTTGCGCCCGACGAATACGCCGGCCAGGCCCCCCGCCAGGTGTCCGTCCCACGAGATTCCGGGTTCGATCGGCACCAGCCCCCAGAACAGCGAGCTGCCGTACAGAGCGCAAACGCCGATGGCCGCGACGATCGGCAGGAATTTCTTCTGCGAAATCGCCGACACCACGATGAAGGCGGCCAGTCCGTAGATGAGTCCGCTGGCCCCGACGTGCGTTGCCGGCCGCCCGAACAGCCACAGCAGAATCCCCCCGAACAGAATCACCTGGACCGTGACCGCGGCAATCTTCCGGGGATAAAACGCGAACACGAAGCCGAGCAGAATGACCAGCCCGCTCAGGTTCGCCAGCAGGTGCTTGAGATTGGAGTGCAGAAACGGCATCAGCGGTATGCCCACCAGGCCCCACGACGTGCGCGGCACGATGCCAAACGTGACCAGCCGCGGCCAGACGAACACCTGCACCGCAAACCCGGCCACGATCAGCCCGACCAGGCCGGTTGCGAACAAAATGTCAGTACGATTGGACTTGTTCATTTCAGAGCCGTTGTTTGCCATTGGTCGACCCCTGCCGCCTTGTGCGGCAGGTGAAGGAGTTTGGTTGGCTAGAAGCCAACCTTAATACGTCGTCAAGACCCCTGCCACCTCGTGTGGCAGGTGAATGAGTTTTTTTGGCTGTTGACGCAGTTTGAATTCGAACGGGCGCCAATAACCGCAGCTAAGGAAACTGATTCCCCTGCCGGGCAAGCCGGCAGGGGTCTTCTCGTGCGTGGCGTCGGCAGTCTAGCAAAACAAACTCGTTCACCTGCCGGATGAACCGGCAAGGGGTCTTGCGCGTCAAACGGAAAACGGCCACCCGTGCCGCGCGCTGGCTCGTTTGATATGCTGGTCGCTTTGCCGGTCGGGAGCAGCGCTCGGGAAGTGCCCCGGCCGCTCGCAGCGGCCGGGAGCACTGGATTCGCCCGGGGCGCTTCGAGTCGCGAACGGTTAGCACCTGCCAGCAGGCATGAACGGTCACCAGGGAAAGCAGCATGAGCCACGCGTTATTTGATCTCAGCAACCAGACGGCCGTCGTGATCGGGGGGACAGGCGTTCTGGGCGGGGGGATGGCCCAGGCGCTGGCGGGTAGCGGGGCGCGGGTGGCCATTGTGGGACGCAGCGCCGAGCGCGGGGCCGAACGGGTCCGCAGCATCGAGGCCGACGGGGGCACGGCCCTGTTTCAGTCCGCCGACGCGCTCGACCGCAAATCGCTCGAAGCGGCGCGCGACGCGATTGCCGCGCGCTTCGGAAC
>JACQFH010000049.1 GCA_016200145.1 Planctomycetia bacterium
ATGCTGGGGGCGGTGGCCCTCGCGTCGATGGGAGCGGGCGGCTGCGACGAAAATGAACGACTGGCCGACTACGCGAAGAACAGCGTCGACCAGCAGTCGCGGCAGAACGACCAGATCGCCCGCCAGAACCAGGAAGTCACCCAGCAGAACCGGCAGGTGGCCGAAGCAGCCCGCAATCTGGTGGAAGCCGACGCCCGTGCCCGCCAGGAACTTGTCACCGCCCAGCAGTCGCTGCAATCCGGACTGCAGGCCGAGCGGGCGACCCTCGACCAGCAACGGACCGAACTGGAACAAGATCGCAAGGACATTGCCCGTGACCGCTACTGGCAACCGGTAATCGCCGAAACTTTGCACAGCCTCGGCGTCTTGGCCGCGTGCCTGGCGCCCTTGCTGCTGTGCGTTTATGTCCTCCGAAACCTGTCGACCGCACAGGCCGACGAAACGGCCCTCAACGAGTTGCTGGTGTCGGAACTGGTGTCCGAGACACCTCGCCTGTTGCTTCCCGCCCCGGACGCACGTCGCACGCTGGTCGACGAATCGCCTGTCACCGGATTCGACGTGCCGGTCGAACCGGATTGCGGCGGCGGAGCGGCACACGGCTCATGAATCTGCCGCAGTCGGCATTGCCCGCGGTCGCGCAATTCAGGCCTATTTCTTCAGGAGAACCAAATCCTTGTCCCACATCGTCCAAATCCAGACCGAGATCCGTGACGCGGATGCGGTTTCAGCCGCCTGCCAGCGCCTGAACCTGCCGCAGCCGGTCCGCGGAACGTTCAAGCTGTACAGCGCCAGTGCAACCGGCCTCGCGGTCCAGCTCCCCGACTGGCACTATCCGGTCGTCTGTGACACGACCACCGGCCAGATTCATTACGACAATTTCAACGGTCACTGGGGTGCGCAGCCGGAGCTCGACAAGTTCCTGCAGGCGTACGCCGTCGAAAAAGCGCGGATTGAAGCCCGCAAGCACGGACACACCGTGATCGAGCAGCCGCTGGCCGACGGTTCGATCAAAGTCATCGTGCAGGTCGCTGGAGGTGCCGCATGAAGTCGATTGAAATTGTCGTCAGTCGCACCGGCCAGACCACCGTTCAAACGAAGGGCTTTTCGGGGGCCGCCTGCCTGGAGGCCAGCCGGTTTGTGGAGCAGGCCCTCGGTGTGCGCCAGGACGAAGAGCGGACGTCTGAGTTTTACCAGTCCGAACCCCAGCCCCAATCCGTTCAGCAAGGAACCACGCCATGAGTACGCCCCGGCGGCGCATTCTTCGCCGCAATGCCTCGGTCTCTCCGAACGGCGTCAGCCGGCAACACTCCGAGCGGCTCCCCGTCTGGCAGGCGCGGCTGGAACAGGAGCGCAAGACCTTTGACCGCTGGCTGACTCGCCTGAAACGGGCCTGCAATGTCGTCGAAAAACAGCGGCAAACGATTGCCCGCCTGGAACGCCGGATCTCAGCGCACAGCCAAACGTAATTGTGTCAGCCGACTCGCCGGTTGCCAGGCGCAATACATGCTCCGGTCTGTCGCCTTCTCCTCACCACAAACACAAGGAACCGCTCCATGACGCTCGCGGAACGCCTGCTCGAGTACGTGAGTGCCTGCTTTACAGGAATCTGGATCCAGTCCCACGAGCACGCCGATGCGCTGACCGAAATCGCCTCCGTCTGCCGCCAGGAGAACTGGCGCCTGGCCGTGTGGGATGTCGTCCAGGGATTGTCCGTGGCCGGGGCCGACGCAGGCACGGTCCCCTCCGGCGGTGGCGACCCGCTGGCAGCCGTCCAAGCTCTTGGCCAGTTGGCGGACCCTCAGAGCTCGGCCCTGCTCGTGCTTCGCAATTTCCATCGGTTCGTGTCGGGAATCGACGTCGTCCAGACGCTTGAATACCAGCTCAACCGGGGGAAAGACCAGCGGACGTTCATCGTCGTCCTGTCGCCAGTCGTGAACATTCCCGTCGAGCTCGAAAAACAGTTCGTCGTGATCGAGCATGAGTTTCCCGGTCGCAACCAGCTTGCAGAAATCGCACGCGGAATCGCCACTCAACCAGACGATTTTCCGCAGGACCCGGCAGAGCAGGATGCACTGCTGGAAGCGGCGTCGGGACTCACCCGTTTCGAAGCCGAATCGGCCTGCAGCCTGTCGCTCACTCGCCACGGCCGGCTCGTCCCGGAAACGCTCTGGGAGCTCAAATCCCAGATGCTCAAGAAGAACGGCTTGCTCACTCTCCACCGCGGTGGCGAGACGTTTGCCGACCTTGGCGGGCTCGAGCCCCTGAAGTCATTCTGCCTGCGGGCGCTTCGTCCCCGAGCGCAGCGTGATCTGCTGACACAGCCGCGGGGCATCCTGCTGCTCTCCCCTCCGGGTTGCGGCAAGAGCCAGTTCTGCAAAGCGCTGGGGAACGAAACAGGACGTCCCACGCTGATTTTGGACGTGGGCGCACTGATGGGGAGCCTCGTGGGGCAAACCGAACAGAATGTCCGCCAAGCCCTGAAATCGGTCGACGCCATGGGGCGGTGCGTGCTGCTGATCGACGAACTGGAAAAAGCGCTCAGCGGTGCCAGCGGCGGCGCGGGCGATTCGGGCGTTACGACACGGCTGTTCGGGACGCTCCTGACCTGGCTTTCCGAACACGAATCGGACGTGTTCGTCGCCTGTTCGGCCAATGACATCTCGAAACTGCCTCCCGAGTTCAGCCGGGCCGAACGGTTCGACGGGATTTTCTTTCTGGACCTGCCGGCCGACAGGGAACGGACGGCGATCTGGAAGCTGTATCTCGACAAGTTCGGACTGGACGCGAAGCAGCCGCTGCCCGTCGACACCGACTGGACGGGCGCTGAGATCCGATCGTGCTGCCGGCTGGCAAAGATGCTCGAGTTGTCGCTGGTCGACGCGGCCAAGAATGTCGTGCCGGTCGCCCGCACCGCCCACGAATCCGTGGAACGGCTGCGGCAATGGGCGAGCGGCCGCTGTTTGTCAGCCAATACCCCTGGCATTTACGGGCGCGAAGCGAATGCAATGCGGTCGACCCGACGAGTCAGCCGGGGCGAGCCGACTAATAACTGACACGTCTGCCACAAGTCCTCCTTCCACTGTCGGCGGATGGGTTCCTGCCCATGACCCCCGCCGGCAGTTTTCGTTTCCACAGCGGGGAATTTCCCATGCCCCGACCTCAGGTCGTCCTCAACGTCCACGGGGGGATCGTGCAGGATGTGTTTTCTTCGATTCCCGAGCTTCAGGTGGTCGTCGTCGACTGGGACACCGGCGAAGACATGAACCCCGCGCAGGTCGACCTGGTTCTCGACGGGCGTGCCTGTTCGGCAACCGTCATCGACATGCCCCATTCCCCTCTGGAAGAACTTGCCGGAAGCGATGTCGAGCAGGCCATCGACGCGGCGTGCGAGCAGGGTGTGCTGTACGACACGATCATCGGCTCTGATTCTGTGTTCCCGTCGGACAATTCCATCAGCCAGAAAAGCACGCGCCATGTCGTCTACGATCCCGATTCCGACCGGCTCGTCAGCACGGAAGTCTTCCCTTCCTGTGCAGAGGCGGCCGTCTGGGCCGCCCGACTGAACGACGTGTTGATCCTGCCAATCGCTGTGCCGACGGCCCAGGATGCCGAATACCCCGAAGTGGTTTTCGCGGACGAAACGTGAATCGCGTCTCGTTCGGCGGATTTCCGAACCCGAAGTTGTCATTCCTTCCCTCCAGGAGACTCACTCTATGACTGCAACTCTCGTCGATGCGCCGGCCCCGCGGGCGGCTGGTCGTACCTCATCGAGTTCCGATTCCCATTCCCCCGCCGATTACCTGCGGGGAATCACCGCGGCCGTGCGGGTCGCCTTTACCTGGTTCGGCACCCGCAAGACGCTCAGCCCCGAACAGAAGGCCGAAGCGGCCGACACGTTCGGCGCGGAAGGCAATTACCTGTCGGCCGCCAAGAAGCTGCTCGATACGAAACACCCGGCGTTCCGGGCCGTGACGTCGGTCCGGCACCAGATCCTGAGCTACTGGAAGGGAAATTCGCTCCCCTATCCCGAGCCGGGGATCCGTTTGATCCGGCAGGACGACATCGGCGCCTTCAACATGCACATGACGACTCATAAGGCCGATCTCGACGAAGCGATCAGCGGGCTCAACATCCATTACGCCGAGCTCAAGGCGACCGCTCGCGACCGGCTGGGCCGGCTCTACAACGCGTCGGACTATCCCGCCTCTCTGACCGGCCTGTTCGACGTGACGTGGGATTTTCCCAGCGTCGAGCCGCCCTCGTACCTGTCGCGGTTGAGTCCCGAACTGTACCAGCAGGAGAGCGAACGGGTGGCTGCCCGGTTCGACGAAGCGGTCCGACTGGCCGAAGAAGCCTTTCTGGCGGAGCTCGACCGGCTCATCTCACACCTCACCGAGCGGCTCTCCGGCCAGGAAGACGGCAAGCCCAAAGTGTTCCGCGATTCGGCCATCGAAAACCTGACCGAGTTCTTCGGCCGGTTCCGCCGTCTCAACATCCGCTCGAACGAGCAGCTCGAACAGCTCGTCGACCAGGTGCAGGGCGCCGTGCGGGGGATCGAGCCGCAATCGCTGCGCAATGACATGCCGCTGCGCCAGCGGGTGGTCAACCAGCTTTCGGGCATCCAGTCGGTCGTGGACGGTCTGCTCGTCGACCGGCCCCGCCGCAACATCTTGCGTCGTCCCCGTTAACCGGAGTAACCATGAAGCTGTTCGTGGCGCCTGATGGGACCGTTCATTGTGTCTATGGGGAACAGATCGATCTGACCGTCTTCGGAAAACTGCAGATCCGCCGTGCCAGCTTCGTCGAGCCGACGCCTGATGGTCGCTGGCAGGCGGATCTGTCTCCTTCGGGTGGCCCGGTCCTGGGGCCGTTTCCGTCGCGCAGTGCGGCTTTGCAGGCCGAGTTGGCCTGGCTCGAGGCGGCGCCCGTGCCGGCCCTGTAATCCGAAACCCTGTTTCGCGGGATTCCCCGTCTTTCCCCTGGAATCGAAAGGAGGTTTTTCAGCATGGGTGCCAACCTGCTGCTGGCATACATTCCCGCGGCAAAGATCACGAAAACACGCCGCCGCGTTCTGCACCGGCTGGTCAACGAATTGACCGACGAAGAGGCGAACTGCGAAGAGATCAAATCGATCTCCGACGAGTGCGACACGCGGCAGATGCTCCACGAGCATGTGGACCTGCTTCCCGCGAACCCCTGCGTGCATCGCGACGTGGTGGAGCTGTCGCTCCC
>JACQFH010000520.1 GCA_016200145.1 Planctomycetia bacterium
CGCCTTGTCGTGCAAGCCCTCATCGGGCGCGCCAGTTTCTGAGCGAGGCGCCGGTTGCGCGTTCCCGGCCGGTCGCACCAGCAGATTGGCAGGGGGCTTTCCCAGCGACACGTACAGCTCGAACTGGGCCTCGTTGTAGTCGAGGATCGCATCGAGGTATTCGAGGCGCGACCGGGCCAGAAGGCGCAGCGAGTCGATGGCCTCCAGCGGCAGCCACTCGGCCCCCCGGATGCGCGCCATGTCTTCCGCCAGCGCCCGATTCGCGGCCCTGATCGCCCGTTCGCAGGTGCGCACTCGGGCGAACCGGGCATGCGTCCGGGCCTGCGCCGCGGCGACTTCCGCCCGAACCCGGTCGAGCGTGGCCAGCAGCTCGAAATCGGCGCTGCACACGCGGCTGCGGGCCGCGTCGATCTGGGCCTTGTTTCCAACCCCAAGATTTTGGAGCGTCCAGTAGGCCATGGCGTCCAGGTCTTCCCGGTCGTCGAGCGTCGAGAAGCGCGGCTCGTTGCGGCCGAACGGCAGCGACGTCAGAGGTTGCGCGACGAGATCGCTCCCGCCGGCGAGTCCTCCCGCGCTGAAACCGACGAACAACGTCGGCGAAAACGGCAGCAGCTTCGCTCCGTTGAGGGCCAGCAGCGACTGCGACACGGCGACTCGCCGTTCGTTCAGCTCGGGGCGATTCATCATCGCGACGGCCAGCAGCTCAGGCAGCGGAATCGGATCCGGAACGATCGAGCGCGGAATCACCTGGTTGTCGGCCGCGTGCAGCCGGATCGACGGGTCGAGGTGCAGCATCTGGCACAAGGCGGCCGAGGCCCGCACGACATTGCCCTGCGCCTCGAGCAGGCGGGCCTCACGCCGCGCCTGCTCGGTCGCGGCGCGGTCGGCGTCGGCTTTTCGCCCCTGGCCTGTTTCCAGGTACGCGCTCGTGATCCGCGCCAGCTCCCGCGCGTCGTTGCGCGAGACGATCGCGATGCTCCGCGCCGCTTCGCTCCGCACGAGATTGTTGTACGCGAGAGCCACGCGCAGCAGCGCGTCCTGCCGCGTCGCCTGGCTGGCAAATTCGCGGCGATCAACCTCCTGCCGGCTTGCCAGGTAGTTGAAAATCGAATCGGAGGCATTCAAGTTCCAGGCGACGCCGGGGATATTGACGGTTCCGGCCGCGACGGCATGGGCGCCCGCGCCGACAAACACATCTTCCCGCCGCACCGACAGGATGTTCCCCGTCGATTGCTGCAGCACGCCCCAGTGGCTGTCGACGCTGGTTCCCAGGTTGATCGTGGGCAGGAACTGGGCCGCGCTCAGTTGTCGCAAAGCCACGGCTTCGACGACCCGCTGCTGGCCCAGCAGGATCAGCGGATTCTGCTCGCCCGCCAGTTGCAGCGCCGCCGGCAGGTCGATGGGAGTCACCGACTGGCTCAAAAGATCCTGGAGCGGGTCTGATTCTCCCTCAGTCGCCGCAGAATTGATGATCGAATCGTACGGATCGAAAATGTCGTCGTCCGCGGCGACTGGTTCGTCGCCGGAATGATGGCCGGCCGGGACGATCCTTCCGCGTTTGGAGATCGTCTGACTTTGCGACGACGCTCTCCCCGAAATTCTCCCCTTACTCGCCCTCGAACGCCGGGCGCGAGTTGTTCTGCCAGGGCTGCGACCGGGCTGCGCGTGCTGATCCGGGCGCGCCCCGGCAGGTTTTCGGCGTCCACCGGGCGCTCCGCGAGCGCGGCGCCCACCGACAGTGCGATGCACCAGCTCATCGAGACGGCCGTGATGATCTTCAATCGCATGATTGTCAGACAGTAACCGTCATTCCGGTGGCGTGCTCAGGTCCTGTGGGACCGGCCGCGCCAGCAGGTCGGCGGGCGGGCGGCCGAGGGCCACGTACAGCTCGAACTGGGCTTTGTTGTAATCGGCGATGGCGTCGAGGTAATCGCGGCGCTCGGTCGCCAGTTGCCGCAGGCTGTCGAGCAGCTCGATCGGCTTCCCTTCGCGCCCCTGCACGCGCGTGAAATCCTGGGAGAGCGCGTCGGCCCCCGAGCGGACCCCGCGGGCCCGGACCTCGATTTGTGCAAATTGGATGTGCGTCCGCACGAAGGCATCGGCGACTTCACGGCGCACCTGGTCGAGCGTGGCCTGCTGCTCGAAATCGGCGCTGCAGGCCCGCGCACGGGCCGCGTCGATCAAGGCCTTATTTCCCAGCCCCAGATTGCGGACCGACCAGAACAGAATGGCGTCGATGTCGGTGCGGCCCTTGAAATCGCCGAACCGCGGCTGGTTGGGAGGCAGGCCGATCGCCGGCGGAGTCGAACTGGCGACTAGATTACTCCCTCCGCCAAAGAGGCCGCCGCTGAATCCCAGCATGAGCTGCGGCGAGAACGGCAGCATCTTGGCCGAATCGAGTTCCAGCAGGGCCGCCTGAATCGCCGCCTGCCGCGCTTTGAGCTCAGGCCGGTCGAGCATGGCGACCGCGATCAGCTCGGCCAGCGGAATCCGGTTCGGGACGATGGCCTGCGGCACCACCTGCGATTCGACCGGGCGGAGCGGCGTCGTGACGTTCAGATTCAGGAGCTCCGCCAGACGCCGCGAGGTTTGCCCGACTTCGGCTCGCGCCGCGACGAGGTCTTCTTCACGGCGTCTCAGCTCGGTGGCGGCGCGGTCGGCATCCGACTGGCGGCCGTCGCCCGTTTTCGCATAATTGGCCGTGAGCCGCGCGACTTCACGGGCGTCGTTGCGGGTGATGATCGCCAGGCTCAATCGGCCGCGGGATTGCAGCAGCTCGGTGTAGGCGACCGCCACTTTCAGCAGCACGTCGTTTTCGACGGCGAAGCTGGCCAACTGCGATTGCTCGCTGCGTTTCCGCGCTGCGAAATAGTTGTAAATGCTCTCTGAGACGTTCAGGTTCCATTGCACGCCGGGAATGGGGACCGTCCCCGCCGCGACGGCATTGGCGCCGGCCCCCACATACAGCGCGCTGCGCTGCACTTTCAGGATGTTGCCGCTCGCCTGCTGCAGGTTGCCCGTATGCGCGTCGTAATTTGTACCCAGATTGATGTTGGGGAGAATCTGGGCCGCGGTGAACTGCTGCTGCGCGACGGCCCATTCGACTCGCTGCCGGGCCTCGATCAGTTCCAGGTTCTCGACGCCCGCCAGCCTCAACGCCGACCCCAGGTCGATGGGCAGCGACCGCTCGTCGGGCAGGCTGTCATCGACGGCATCCGGGGCAGTCGCAGACTGTGACCGCTCCTTGACGCCCGTCGGTTCGTCGGTTGCAACTGCGGAAGCCTGTCGGATGCGCGACTTCTGTTCGGACTGGATGGCGGGCGGGGCATTGGACGTGCTCGCCTGAGACAGCATCGGCGACTTCAGCGGGCTCTGTGCCACAGCGGCCCTGCGTCGCAGAATCGATTGCGGCGGAGCGCCTTCCAGGCCCGATGTCGCCAGCGCCAGACTCAGAACCAGCCCGGTCCCGAGCGCGCGTACGCCGAACGATCGATGGAAATCGAGCGAACCCATTCCGACAAGCGCCCCCGAAAATCGTTATTGCCTGCAAACTTTGTGCAATCGTTACAACCGGCAGGCCTTAATCTTCATATCGACTCAACGCGATCGGAATTCCATTACAAATCCCGAGGCGCTTCAGCGCGACGGTCGCATCTCATTGTGTTGAATGGGTTTGCATCGCCCGCAGACCCAGGCAGGGTCAGACAAAACTTCTGAATAACAGGAGTGAATAATC
>JACQFH010000540.1 GCA_016200145.1 Planctomycetia bacterium
ACGGGTGATCTATCTGTTTCAGTCGGGGGCTCCGTCGCAGATGGATCTGTTCGACTACAAACCCGGTCTGGCCGATCTGCGGGGGACGGAACTGCCCGATTCGATTCGCCGCGGACAGCGTCTGACGGGCATGACCTCGAGCCAGACGAGCTTTCCCGTCGCCCCCACGCGATACAAGTTCGCGCAGCACGGGCAAAGCGGTGCGTGGCTGAGCGAGCTGTTGCCGCACACGGCGAAAGTCGCCGACCGTTTGTGCTTCATCAAAACGCTGCACACCGAAGCGATCAATCACGATCCGGCCGTCACGTTCTTTCAGACCGGCGCGCAACTGGCCGGCCGGCCGAGCATCGGCGCGTGGTTGGCCTATGGCCTGGGGAGTGAGAACCGCGACTTGCCGGCATTCGTGGCGATGATCTCTCAGGGAAGCGGCAATCCGAACGATCAGCCGCTCTACGACCGGCTATGGGGCAGCGGTTTCCTGCCGTCGAAGTACCAGGGGGTCAAGTTCCGTTCGGTGGGCGATCCGGTGTTGTACCTTTCGAATCCCGACGGCATCGATAAGGCGGCACGGCGACGCTTCCTCGACGACCTTTCGCAGCTCAATCAGCTCAAGCTGGAGGATGCGGGCGACCCGGAGATCTCGACCCGCATCTCGCAGTACGAGCTGGCGTTCCGTATGCAGACGTCCGTGCCCGAGCTGACCGACGTCTCGAAGGAGCCTGAACACATTTTCGAGGCGTATGGTCCCGATTCGAGAAAGCCCGGGACGTTCGCCGCCAATTGCCTGCTGGCCCGTCGCCTGGTCGAGCGGGGCGTACGATTTGTGCAGCTCTTTCACCGTGGGTGGGACCAGCACACGAACCTTCCGAAACAGATCGTCGGCCAGTGCCGCGATACCGATCAGCCGTCGGCGGCTCTCATCGACGACCTGGCGCAGCGCGGTCTGCTCGGCGACACGCTCGTCGTCTGGGGAGGCGAATTCGGACGCACGGTGTATTGCCAGGGGAAACTCACCGCCGAAGACTACGGCCGCGATCATCACCCGCGCTGCTTTACGATCTGGCTGGCCGGCGGCGGCATCAAACCCGGCACGACCTGGGGGGCGACCGACGAATACTGTTACAACATTGCCGAGAACCCCGTTCACGTTCACGACCTGCACGCGACGCTCTTGCACTGCCTGGGGATCGACCACACGAAGCTCACGTTCAGATTCCAGGGCCGCTACCACCGGCTGACCGACGTGCACGGCAAGGTGGTCAAAGAGATTCTGGGGTAACATTTTTCGAACCCGGCAGCCTTTTCACCTTCTGTCGGGGTTGCTAACTTAGGTCAGTTTCCCGCCGAATATGATCCCCGCGCGGTGAGACCAGTCGTCACCGGTTGCCGTCCTTACTTTCCGTGCAGGCTGGGAGCCTGCCAAATCTTGCGGCCCTGCTGGCGATCGGTCTGCGCGCGGGCCGTAGGTCAGGCTTTCCAGCCTGACGTCCCGGCCGGAATGATAAATCCGTCGGGCTGGAAGGCCCGGCGCACGAATTGAACGAACGGATTTCACGTGCCGCGTCGAACCGACATCAAGAAAATCCTGATCATCGGCTCAGGCCCGATCGTGATCGGCCAGGCCTGCGAATTCGACTATTCGGGAACGCAGGCCTGCAAGGCGCTTCGCGAAGAAGGCTACCAGGTGGTGCTGGTCAATTCGAACCCGGCCACCATCATGACCGATCCCGAAATGGCCGATCGCACGTACGTCGAGCCCATCACCTGGGAATACGTGCAGAAGATCATCGAGAAAGAGCGGCCCGACGCGCTGCTCCCCACACTGGGCGGGCAGACGGGACTGAACGTGGCGATGGACCTGGCCCGTCGCGGAATCCTCAAGCAGCTCAACTGCGAGTTGATCGGCGCGAAAGAACACGTGATCGCCAAGGCCGAGGGGCGCGACTCGTTCAAGCAGGCCATGGTCCGCATCGGTCTCGACGTGCCGCGCAGCTTCACCGTGCACTCGCTCGAAGACGCCCGTACCGCGCTCCGCGAGATCGGGCTGCCGCTCATCATTCGCCCCAGCTACACACTGGGGGGCGCCGGCGGCGGCATCGCCTACAACCGCGACGAATTCGAATCTCGCGTCGCCCGCGGGATCGCCATGTCGCCGGTCGGCGAGGTACTGCTCGAAGAATCGGTGATCGGCTGGAAGGAATTCGAGATGGAGGTGATGCGCGACGTCGCCGACAACGTCGTCATCGTCTGTTCGATCGAGAACTTCGATCCGATGGGCGTGCACACCGGCGATTCGATCACCGTCGCACCGGCGCAGACGCTGACCGACAAGGAATACCAGCGGATGCGCGACGCCACGATCGCCATCATGCGCGAGATCGGTGTCGAAACGGGGGGCTCGAACGTGCAGTTCGCCATCGAGCCGCGCACCGGCCGGATGGTGATCATCGAGATGAACCCGCGGGTCAGCCGCTCGAGCGCCCTGGCGTCGAAGGCCACGGGCTTCCCGATCGCCAAGATCGCTGCGAAGCTGGCCGTCGGTTACCGGCTCGACGAAATCCCGAACGACATCACGCGCGAGACGCTGGCCTGTTTCGAGCCGACAATCGACTACGTCGTCACCAAGTTTCCCCGCTGGACGTTCGAGAAGTTTCCCGAGGCCGATCCGGTGCTCACCGTACAGATGAAGTCGGTTGGCGAGACGATGGCCATCGGCCGCACGTTCAAAGAGTCGCTGCAGAAGTCGATTCGCGGGCTCGAGATCGGTCATTTCGGCCTGGGCGGCGGGAAGAAAGACCTGTGGGGAACCGAGCAGCAGCCGTCGATTAATGAAATCGAGAACAAGCTCGCCACGCCGAATGCCGAGCGGATGTTCTATCTGCGGTACGCATTCAAGGCGGGAATGAGCGTCGCCCACATTCACGAGTTGACAAATATCGACCCGTGGTTCCTGCAGCACCTGGAAGAGCTGGTGCAATTCGAAGAGGAGATTCGCGGCGTCGACCGGTTGGAAGCGGCTTCCGACGATTTGATTCGCAAGGCCAAGCGCTCGGGATATTCCGACCGACAACTCGCCTGGTGGTGGGACGCCACCGAAATGGAAGTGCGGCGGCACCGCAAGTCGCGCGGCATCGAAGCGACCTTTAAGCAGGTCGACACGTGCGCCGCCGAGTTCGAGGCGTACACCCCTTACTACTATTCGACGTACGAGAGCGAAGACGAAACGCCCCCGCGCAAGCCGGGTAAGAAACGAATCATGATCCTGGGGGGAGGTCCCAACCGGATCGGGCAGGGGATCGAGTTCGACTATTGCTGCTGCCAGGCCTCGTTCGCGCTCCGCGAGCTGGGCATCGAGAGCATCATGGTCAACTCTAACCCCGAGACCGTTTCCACCGACTACGACACGTCGGACATTCTGTTTTTCGAGCCGCTCACGACTGAAGACGTGCTTAATATCTGCGATCGGCTCTCTCCCGACGGTGTGATCGTGCAGTTCGGCGGCCAGACGCCGCTCAACCTGGCGCGCGGGCTGGAAGCGGCCGGCGTCAAGATTATCGGCACCAGTCCCGACATGATCGACGCGGCCGAAGACCGCCAGCGGTTCCAGGAGATTCTCGAGCGGCTCAAGCTGATGCAGCCCCCCAACGGCATCGCGACCGATACCGAAGGCGCGCGGCTCGTCGCCAATCGGATCGGGTATCCGATTCTGGTGCGCCCCAGCTACGTGCTGGGGGGGCGGGCGATGGAGCTGTGTTACGACGAGTCGTCGCTGGTCGAGTACATGACCAAGGCCCTCGAGGCTTCGCCCGATCATCCGGTGCTGATCGACAAATTCCTCGAAGACGCCGGCGAGGTCGACGTCGATGCGATTTCGGATGGAAACACGACCCTTGTCGGCGGAGTCATGGAGCACGTGGAAGAGGCCGGCGTCCACTCGGGCGATTCGGCCTGCGCTCTGCCGCCGTATTCGCTTTCGCAGGCGACGATCGCCGAGATCAAGCAGGCGACATACGCCCTGGCGCGGGCCCTCAACGTGCGCGGGCTCATGAACATCCAGTTCGCCGTGAAAGAAGTCGACGGTCGAAAAATCGTTTACATCCTGGAGGTCAACCCGCGGGCCAGCCGCACGTCGCCGTTCGTGTCGAAGGCCACAGGCGTACCGCTGGCGCGAATCGCCGCCAAGATCATGGCGGGCGTATCGCTGGCAGAGCAGGGGGTCACGACCGAAGCCTGGCCGAAATACAGCTCGGTCAAAGAAAGTGTCTTCCCCTTCGTGCGCTTCGCGGGGGTCGATATCGTCCTCGGTCCGGAAATGAAATCGACCGGCGAAGTGATGGGCATCGACGAGAAATTCGAGATCGCGTTCGCCAAGAGCCAGGTGGCGGCGGGCAACGCGCTTCCGCGTACGGGAACTGTGTTCATCAGCCTCGCCCGCAACGACAAGAAGCTGTTCATCGAGGCGGCCCGGATTCTCGAGAAGCTGGGCTTTCGTCTCGTGGGCACGTCGGGCACGGCCCGCGTTCTGCGCGAGGCGGGGGTCAACATCGAGATGATCCGCAAGCTGCAGGAAGGGCGCCCGAACCTGCTTGATTACCTTGCCAACGGCGAAATCCAGTTGATCTTCAACTCGCCCAGCGGCAAGGGCGCGCGGACCGACGAAGGCCGGATTCGCGCGGCCTCGGTTTCGTACGGGATTCCTTGCGTGACGACGCTCGCCGGCTGCATCGCCGCCGTCCACGCCATGCAGGCCCTGTCCGACAACCCGACCGCCGAGGTCACCGCCCTGCAGGATTGGCTGGCGCGACCTTAATCTCATGACGACACAAATTATTCTCGCCTCGCGATCGCCCCGGCGGCTGGAGTTGCTGGGTCTGGTCGTTCCGGCCGCTCGCATCTCGGTCGTGCCGCCGCGCGACGCCGCCGAGGCGGGCTTCGAGGGCCTTCGCGATATGCCGGCCGTGCAGGCCCGCCTGCTCGACATCGCCCGCAAGAAGTACAACGACGTCGCCGGACAACTGGCTGAGAAATGGGCTGGCCCCGGCGGCCTTATGCCGCAGGCGATCGTCGCCGCTGATACGACGATTGTCGCTTCGAGCGATCGCGGACAGATCCACGTGCTTGGCCAGCCGCCCGAGGATGAATCCTGGAAAGACGTGGTCCGCACCTGGTTTCGAGTCCATTTTGCCGGCCGTACGCATATCGCCGTCACGGCGCTGCTCGTCGGTACACCCGGCGAAAAGCCGGTCGAACGAATCGTCAACACGCAAGTCGGGTTCATTGCCGATGTCGAGCCGTACCTGAACTGGTACATTGACACGGGAGAGCCGCGAGGCAAGGCCGGGGGCTATGCGATCCAGGGGGCGGGGAGCATCTTCATCTCGCACCTCTCCGGCAGCCTGAGCAACGTGATCGGCATGCCCCTTGAAGCCCTCTTGGATTGTTTCCGGGAATTGCAGATTGATGCGGCAGGAATCAATTGAACTCGAAGCCGCCCCGAACGCCGGCGCGTGTGCCGCCGAGCCCGGGAAGGAAGGCCCGATCCGCATCGGCGATCGGACGCTTGCCACCCGGTATTTTTTGGCGCCGCTGGCGGGCTACACGCACCTGGCCTTTCGTCGCGTGGTCCGAGCGTGCGGCGGCGTGGGACTGGCGACCACCGATCTCGTGCAGGCGGCGCATCTCATTTCGGGAACGCGCTGGGCGCGGCAACTCGTCGCCACGCACCCCGACGACCAGCCTCTTTCGGTCCAGATTTACGGCGGCGTGCTCGCAGACCTCGTGAGCGCTGCACGGTGGCTCGAAGATCACGGTTATGCGGCGGTGGACATCAACATGGGCTGCCCGATGGCCAAAATTACGGGGCAGGGGGGCGGGGCGCGCCTCATGTGCGACACCGACGGCGCGTGCGGCGTTGTCGCAGACGTCGTCCGCGCGGTGCGAATTCCGGTGACGGTCAAGATGCGGCTCGGGTGGGACCGCGAACGGATCTCGGCCCCGGCGCTGGCCCACGAGTTCGAACAACTGG
>JACQFH010000541.1 GCA_016200145.1 Planctomycetia bacterium
ACCAACCTAAAAAGGTTGGTGCCCCAGCCGCCGCCCGCCTCCATCTTCGATCTTCCATCTGCTATCCTCCATCCGCCCTGTCACTTCTCCCCCACCGCCACCGGCCGGTGCCGGTGATGCTCGGCCTTGAAATCCCCCAGGCTCGACCATTGCACGCGCCTGTCGAGGTCGACTTCCGTGACGATCACCGTCCCCCACTTCTCGGCTTTCGCAATCGGCGTGCCTTCCTGGTCGTAGACGGCCGTCAGCATCCAGTTCAGCGACACGTCGCAATACGTGCTGCTCACGATGTAGACGTGGTTTTCGCAGGCGCGGGCCGAGGCCAGCGCCGGGTTGCAGCCCGCCACGGGAAAGGCGATCACTTCGGCCCCGTTTGCGCTCAGACGGCGGGCGACTTCGGGAAAGAACCCGTCGTAGCAGACCATCATTCCCACTTTGCCGAATTTCGTGTCGAACACCGGATACTCAGAGCCGGGAGCGACTCCTTCAGTCACTTCGCCGCGCGGCAGGCACACCTTGCGGTACTTGCCCGCAATCTTCCCGTCGGGGCCGATCAGCACGGCCACGTTGTAGATCAAGTGCGCGTCGCGCTCGATGAGCCCGGCCACGATGTAGAGCTGGTGTTGCTTTGCCAGTGTGCCGAAGTAGTCGGTGGAAGGCCCGGGAATCGGCTCGGCACAGTCCACGTACGGCTTGCCGGAGTTCGTCTGCGTCAGTGTCTCGGGGAGCACGACGAGATCGGCCTTCTTTTGTGCCGCTTCTTCAATCAGTGGGGCGAACTGTTTGCAGTTGCCTTCCGGCGTTTTTGCGGTGGGAATGAAATGGACCGCCGCGAGGCGCACCTTGCGCCCCTTGGGCGCCGGAGCTTCCTCGAGCGAGACTTCGCTCCATTCGACCCTGCCGCGCGGCGCCCACCGCAGCGTCAGCTCGATGACAGCCTGCGCCGCCAGCGGGGGGGCGAGGTAGACGTCGGAAACTTCGGTCCAGCCGCCGACGTCGGTTGCTTTGTCGGTCGGATATTCCGGCTCGGCGACCGGCCGCTCCCCCTTGCGGAACGTGTTGGCCGAAGGGGTTTCGTGCTGCACCGCCCGCCCCTGGCTGTCGCTCCACACGACGCGCACGACCGCGCTCCGCCGCGCCGCCGGAACATTCTCGACCCGCCGCACCGCATGAAACCGGTAATGTTTCCCGCCGGTGACACGAAACGTTTTCGTCCAGCAGCCGTCCAGTCCCTCGCGGCGGTCGTGGCTGATGACAAAGCTGTCGTTCCCATCTCGGCCGCCGCGCGCCTCGTATCTAAACTGCGGCGCCGTCTCGTCGCGGAAGACTTTCGTGCTCCAACCGTCCGGAGCGCCGCCTTTGCCGCTCTCCGTTTCCGCCGCGATGCCGGTCGCCGGAAACAAGAGCAGTGCGAGTACGACAGATGGCATGCACCGCAACAGATTCCTTTGCATTACGTCGCCTCCGCAAGTTCGTTCATCGGTGAAGTTTGATCCGTCCGGCCATCTTAGCCGAACGACCTGCAGCAATCCCAGCTTTGGCACGACTCAGACAGAACT
Organism: Planctomycetia bacterium; assembly: GCA_016200145.1. GTDB lineage: Bacteria > Planctomycetota > Planctomycetia > Planctomycetales > Planctomycetaceae > JACQFH01. Next base: position 1,560 of record JACQFH010000541.1, read on the forward strand.
TATGAATAACAGTCGAGTGATTCTACAAATCCCAGGTATGCACCGGCAGCCCTGTCCGTTGCCGATCGCGGTATTCGCGGGTCAGCAAAGCCATGTCGCGGCCGTGACGTTCGATGAATCGCCGCTGCCAGGTCGCACCATTCTGCCCGGTGGAGGCGCGCGACTCAATGATTCCCAGCAGCCGGTCGGCCAGATCATCGGCCACGCCAAGTTGTGCGAGTCCGTGACGGGCGAGCGGCACGAGCTGCCGCAGAATCAACTCGCGCACCGTTACCGGCTGCCGGTCGAGCCACACCAGTTGCGCGTCCAGTCCGTACCGCGCGGCAAGGTAAAAGTTGGCCCGCGCGGTAGTGAACAACAGCCGCTCTTCCGGCGCCACCGGGGCAGTGGCTAGGGCCTCTGCGAGTCCGAAATAGAACGCCATGTTGGCGCCCATGTCGGCGCTTGTAGGTCCCGCCGCCGGAACACGCTGCTCGATCCGCAGGTGGGGCTGCGCGGGACCGTCAAACCCAATGAGCGCCCGGTTCCAGCGCCAGATCGTTCCGTTGTGCAATCGCAGGTGCGCGAGGCGTTCTGACACGTCTTCCATGGCCAGCGGGAGCATGACGGGGTAATGCTCGCGATTCTCGACGAAACATTCTTCCAGGCTGCGTTCTGCATATCCGGAACCGAACGAGACGCGTGAAAACCTGCCGCCGCCTACGTCCACCGCCTGTTCGAACAGCGGGATCCGGGTTTCGTCCCAGAGCGATTTTCCGAACAGCAGCGGCGAATTGGCCGTCACCGCCACGAGAGGCGCCGAAAGAATCATGGCCGTATTGTGGAACCGGACGGCCTCGTCCAGGGGGACCTGCAAGTGGAGCTGAAACGACGTGGTTCCCGCCTCGAGCATCACATCGCAGTGCCTGGTCTGCAGGCGTTCCCGCCCCTCGATGTCGAGCACGATCGGGCGCCCCTGCCTCAGTCGCAGAGTCTGTTCATTCAACGCCCGATAGCGCAACGACGATGAGACGTTCTTCAGCGAGAGGTGCTCTTCGGTCACCGTCGGAAGAATTCCGATCGCCATCACCGAGGCCCCCAATCCGGAGGCGGCGCGGTCACAGGCTTTCCAGGTGCGGTCCAGTTCCGATTCGAGGGTTTCGAGTCCGCGCCCGGCCAGGGGCTGCGGCTCGACGTTGAATTCGACGTTGAACCGCGACAGCTCCGGAACCACGTCGGGCGAATTCACGCGCGCGATCAATTCGTCGTTGACAGGCCGCGGATTCCCCTGTTGATCGACAATCCACGTCTCCAGTTCTAATCCGCCGATGGATCGCCGTGACGAGAACCGGCCCTCTTCGAACCACTGGTGCAGAACTTCCATTTCCCGATCGATCAGCCGTTCGAAACGGTGAAAGTCGTGGTACTTGAAATGGGCGACGCTGATTTCCTGCCCCATAAGAGATCGATCCTGATCGGATGGTATCAAGGTCAGACGTCAGAAGACAGAAGCAGCGTTGCTGTCGTGCCGCCGGAGGCAGTGATAAACTGACGCTGCCAGTTGCGATCGATTGCTGCCGTTGCGCCTCGAGGAGCAGCCCATGACGAGTCGTGTGAACAGCATGCGGAATTCGGATTCGCATCGGCTGCTCTTGTGCCTGGCAGCCATGGCATCGATTCTCGATTTCAGCCGCAGCGGACTGATGGCCCAGACCGCAGGGAAGGCCGACGGCGCCGCCGGCAAGTCGCCTGGCCCGGCGCTCGTCATCCAGGCGGCCATCGACGGCCGCGATGAATTGCGCATCAGCCGCAACGGCCTGGAATGGATGCACCACGACTGGGGCTGGCCCTCGGGCGTCACGATCAACGGCAAGTCGTGGAACCCAGAACAGCAGCCCAAGCTCGCGGCTGCCGAATTGGAAAAATTCCCGGCGGCCGACGTCAAATTCGCGCACCCCGAGCTCGTCGTGCGCAAAGGTCGCGGCAAGGTGACCTGGCGGCGCGAGTCGGCGGATTCCATCATTGTCGAGTTCAACGACGGTGAGGTTGGGGCCGACGTGTACGACGTCACGGTCCGCTTTCGCGACCTGTCGCATCTTGCCACTGGCGCGCCGCAGGTGCCTGACGTGGTTGCCGGCGCCCCGGCGTCGGGCGATCTGCGAATCACCGCCACGATCGACGGCTCGGAAGAGCTCAGGATTTACCGCGACCGGGCCGAATGGAAGCACACTTTCGGGGAACGGGCGACCGAGATCAAATTCAACGGCGCCCCCTGGGATCCGCAGCGTACTCCCCGAATCGACAATGCTGGTGCGACAGTCTTCCTTCCCGAATCGGCGCTGCTCTTCGGGATGACTCACTGGACGATTCGCGGACGCGGCAAAGTGGAGACGGTGGTTTATCCAGATTTCGTGCTGGTGCAAATCTGGGACCCGGACCCCGGTGCGGGCGTCTACGACATCGTGCTCCGTCCGGGCGAACCGTTTTCCAAGGTCTCGGTCAGCGGCGAAGATCGCCGACACATCGCGCGCCTGGTTCGGCGCGGTGCCGCCGTGCCGCATCCGCGCGACCGGCAGGTTCCCACCCACGCTGATTTCGACGAGGCGCGCCGGGCCTGGCGCCGCAGCCGGCTGGTATGGGCGTACCACCGGCATGGACATCGCGATCCGAGCTGGGACGCAGCGGCCCACGACTACCTCTCGCGCTGCGCCCAGATCCCGGAGGAGCCGCCTGCGGCGCTGATCGAAGCCGGAGACGCGCTGATCGATCTCGGCTGCGACGACCCGCTGGTCTGCTTTTCTCAGGCCTGGCAACTGTGGCGCGCCGGTCAACCCTCGCGTGCCGAGCCTTATGCGCTGCATGCCGTATTGAAGTTCGAAGGGTCCGCGTTCCCCAAACGGGCGACGCGGCTGGCCCCGGCCCTGCTCGCGCGGGTGATGCTCGATCAATCGACCGAAAAGTCGGACACGGCCTACGGGCTCTTGAGGCGGGCCCTTGCAGAAACCGTGGAGACCGCCGCCCGCGGCATGAGCCCGATCGACTCGCGCGCCTTGCTCGACGAGCTGCGCAGCGACTTGTCGACAACACAGAAGGGCGTGCTCGCAAACCACCGGGGAGCCCTGTGCCGGCTCCTCGCCGACAGCAAAGACCCCGATCCGTTCATCCTGAACCATGTGCTGGCCACCTACCAGCACGACCAGGCCTGGCAGGCGCGCGGCGGAGGTTACGCCGACACGGTGACCGAGGTCGGCTTCGAAGTTTTTCACAAGGTCCTTGCGCAGAGCCAGGCGCGGTGGATCGCCGCCTGGCGGATGCATCCCTATTTTCCAGAGGCCGCGGTGGACCTGATCATGGTCGTGCGGGCGCTGCCAGCAGTCGCCGGCGAATCGCCCCGCTTCTGGTTCGATCAGGCCGTGGCGGCCGAAATCGACGCTTCGCACGCCCACCGCCTGCTGATGTTTGCGCTGCGTCCGCGCTGGGGAGGCAGCCACATCGAAATGCTGATGTTCGGCCTGGAATGCCTGGGAACCGGACGGTTCGACACCCGCGTGCCCGAAACATTCCACAAGGCTGTGCTCGACATCGCCGAAGAAAATGCCAACGCCCGCCCGTTGATCGACGCCATGCAGGCCGGGGATGCCATTCGAGAGAGCTTGGCTGTCGCAGAGCGCGAAGCGGCGCCCGACCAGCTCCGCCGGACGCAGACGCTGAACCTGGTGACGACCTGGAAGCTGGGCTGGCGTGACGAGGCGCGGCGCCGGTTTGACGATCTGAAAGGATCGCCCGACGCCGAAGTCATCGCGGCTTACAAAATCGATGCCGCGATGCTGAACTTGGATGTGGGGAATCCGCCGCACGCTGCGCAGGACGCCCCGACGCTTAAGGCCGACGGCACCCGATTTCAGCGGCGCGGCGCGATTCTGGCGTTCGATGTTTCACGCAGCGGCGATCACGTGGCAGTCGGCACGAAATCGAAGGAGCGCCCGCTGACGCTGTGGAATACCGCCGACGGAAAGCCCAAGTCACTCAAAGTGCAATCGGAAGAGCCGATCACGGCCCTGCGTCTGTCCCCCGATTCGCGCTGGCTGGCCGGATTGGCGCATCGTCGACTTCCGAGCGAACCCGAAGGAGCGCCGCTGTCGGGCGCGCTGGCGTTGTGGCAGCTCTTTGATGGGCCGCCGCGTCCGCGCCCGCCCGTCATTGCGAATTCATTGAACTCGGTGGCCTGGTTTTCGGACGGCAAACACCTGGCGGGCGCATTTTACAACAACGGTGGAATCTGGGACTTCGAATCGGGCGAATTAGTCGCCAGTACTCCCTTCGGATCCGCGTTCGTCCGGTCAATTGCCGTCGCTCCGAATGGAAGGTTGCTGGCCCTGGGGCAGCAGGACGCAGTCATCCAGTTGTTTCGCGTGCCGTTCTGGCAGCCCGGGAAGCGGGGAGGAAGGCCAATCACAATGGAGGTCGCCGCCACCTTCAAGACCTGCCTGGGGGTGGTCGAGAGTTTGCAGTTCTCGCCAGACGGAACTCTGCTGGCCTCCGGCAGCGAAACCGACGGAACTGTGTGGCTGTTCGACGCCGGGACTGGCGTGCCGAAAAATCGGGTCGAGGGCAGACGCCTGTCGTTCTCGCCTGACGGGAAGCGACTGGCCACCACCGGGGGGAATCTGCCGGCCGGTCAGGCCGCGTTGTGGGACGTCAAGTCGGGCGACGCCATTCTGCGCTGCGTCCTGCCAGGCAAAGGCTCGCTCGGCGATCCGGCGTTCCTGTCCGGCGGAAACGTCCTGCTGGCCCCCGATAAAGGCGGGTCAATTTATGCCTGGAAACTGGATGGGGCGAAGTAGGACTGTTGAGGATGGACGGCAGGCAGATCGGCACCGGTGCGTTCGAATTGCACGATGCATCCGCCTCAGGCGCGATGCACTCTCTGCAATTGTTTCCTCCCATTTCTGGCGTTGCGCGCCGCTGGAATTCTCGCCTGCTGTAGGGCATTGCACAAAAGAGGTTATACTGGTTGCGGTTGGTCTTAGACGGGCGACTGAGATTTCACGCGGGTTGTGCCGTACGCGCTTATGAGCGAACCCAGTTTTGACTCTCCGCGAAACCGGCCGGCCTCCAGACCCGGTGAGCCAGTTCCCGGTGCGCCCGATCAGCCCAGTCCACCTTCAGAGTCCGGGCAAAGCTCCGACGACATTTACGAACAACCGACGATCGCCTACTCGTTTCCCCGGCCCTTCGAAGAGAACCCGCGGATCGAGTATTCGGGCCCCATCGACGATGTGCCAAAGGCCGGAGGGCCATCGGCCGACGCCCTGCCGGGCATGCGCACCCGGTATTTCGGTGAGTACGAGCTGATCGCCGAGATTGCGCGCGGGGGCATGGGCGTCATCTATAAAGCGCGGCAGGTGAACCTGAACCGCGTCGTGGCGCTGAAGATGATTCTGGCGGGCCGCCTGGCGAACGAAGCTTCGGTGAAGCGGTTTCGCGCCGAAGCCGAAGCCGCCGCCCGGCTCGATCACCCCGGGATCGTGCCGATCTACGAAATCGGCGAGCGAGACGGGCAGCATTTCTTCTCGATGGGGCTGGTCGAAGGGGACAGCCTGGCGCGTCGTCTGGCGGCCGGTCCTCTCCCGCCGCGCGCCGCCGCCGATCTGATCCGCCAGATCGCCCTCGCCGTAGACTACGCTCACGAACAGGGAATCGTGCACCGCGATCTCAAACCGGGAAACATCCTGCTCGACCGGCACGGCCAGCCGCGCATCACCGATTTCGGCCTCGCGAAGCAGCTCGAACAGGACGCCGACCTGACCGGCACGGGGCAGGTGCTGGGTACGCCCGGCTATATGCCTCCGGAACAGGCCGCGGGCCGGATCGACCAGATCGGCCCGCGGTCTGACGTGTATTCGCTGGGGGCGCTGTTGTATTGCCTGGTCACCGGTCGCCCGCCATTCCACGCCGCCAGCGCCACCGAAACACTGGTGCAGGTGCTCGAGCGGGAACCTGTGCCGCCGCGGCGGCTTAACCCTGACATTCCGCTCGACATCGAAACGATTTCGCTCAAATGCCTCGAAAAAGACCCGGCCCGCCGGTACGGGACGGCGCGGGACGTTGCAGTCGAATTGCAGCGCTTTCTGAATGGAGACCCGATCGTCGCGCGACCGATCGGAGCCGCGGCGCGGGGTTGGCGCTGGTGCCGGCGCAATCCCGCCATCACGGTGCTGGCGACCGCCGCCATTGGGGCACTGGCGCTGGGGATGGTTGCGTCGTCGTTCTTCGCAGTGCGGGCCGAGCGGCACGCCGCTGACGCCACACAGAAGCTGCGCGAATCGTATCTCGATCGCGCCCGTGCCGGCCGGTGGAGCGGCCGGGCCGGGCGCCGGTTCGACAGTCTGCAGGCCCTGTCGAAGGCAGCCGCGATCGAACCGTCGATGGAGCTGCGCGACGAGGCCATTGCCTGCCTGGCCCTCGTCGATATTCAGCCGGGGCGCGAATGGGAAGGCCGCCCCGCAGGAACGACAATCGCAACGTTCGACGGTCAGCTTGCGCGCTACGCGCGGTCGGATGAAAACGGCGCCATCAGCATCCGCAGTGTCGCCGGCGACGAAGAATTGCGACGGCTGCCGCCTCCTCCCGAGGGGCCGGCCTGGGTCCTGCTGTTCAGCCGCGACGGCCGGCACCTGGCGGCCAAGCATCATCAGCCCGGCGACGAGGCTGCCAGCCGTGTCCAGGTCTGGAACCTCGAAACGGGACAACTCGTATTACGACCTGCCGAGACGATGCACCACAGCGCCTGCGATTTTTCGCCCGATGGGCGGCAACTTGCACTGGGGACGACCGGCGGCGAGATCGTGCTGTATGACCTCTCAACAGGAGAAATCACACGCCGGCTGACGGGAAAGCCGCTCGCACATACGCTGCGGTTTCATCCGACGCAGCCGTGGCTGGCGATTTCGTCGCTGCCGTCCGCGGTCGTCGAAGTTTGCGCGATCGACGGGGGCGCGGTGCTCTTCTCGCTGCCGCATCCGGCGGGCGTGCGCGGCGTCGCCTGGCGCGGCGATGGAAGATTTCTCGCTGCGGCGTGCGCGAACTATCACGTCTACGTGTGGAACGCCGATCCGCCGCAACCCCGCGAACCGTTCGCCGTGCTCCAGGGGCATCTGGCGGAGGTCACCGGCGTCGTGTTCAGTGTGGCGGGCAATATCCTGGTGTCGACCGGCTGGGACGGCACGACCAGGCTGTGGGACCCTGCGAATCGTCGCGAGCTGGTGAGCGCGCTGGGGACCGCCTACATGCAGATCTCGCCGAACGAGCAGCGCCTGGCGTTCGCCAGTGGCACAACCGGAACCGGCTTTTGGGAACTGGCCTCGGGGGCCGAGCTGCGCCGGCTCGAAGAAAACCATGCCGACGGCAAAGGGCCTGGAGGACTGGGCTTCAGCGCCGACGGCCGCTGGCTGGCGTCCGCGTGCGGCGACGGGATTCGCCTGTGGGACGTGTCGGCCAGCCGCGCGGTCGCGTTCGCCGCCG
>JACQFH010000542.1 GCA_016200145.1 Planctomycetia bacterium
ATGGGGGCTGTGGTGGGTGGTCGGCGCAGCGCTGGTGTCGCTGAGCGGTTGGCCCCTGATGCGGCAATTACAGCAGCGGACCATTCTGCCGATGCCGCCCGATGCCGGCCCGGCCCAGGACTGGTCTCCCGCCGGACGGTCGGCCTGGGCCGACGTCGAGGCGATCGCCCGGCGACTTGATTCCGAGGACGTTCGGCTTGATCGCCCTGAACCGCTCATCAACCTGGCCAGAGAAGTCGTGGAAACAGTGGCACGGCAATTCCACGCCCGCTCGAAGAACCCGGTCCTGGAAATTCCGGTTCCCCATGTCTTGCAGATCGTTGAGCTGGTCGCGCGCGACCTGCGCAACGCGGTTTCGGCCAACATTCCGGGCTCGCACATCTTGACGATCAACGACCTCGTTCGAATCAAGAAGCTCGTCAAGCTGGCACCGACGCTGTTTCGCCTGTATCGGCTGGCGGCGCTCGTCGTTGATCCGGCGACGGCGCTGGCGCGCGAGCTGAACGCGATGGCGCAAGAACGAATGCTGAACGCTTCGGCCGATGAAACCCGCCGCTGGGTGCTGCAGTTTGCCGTCAGAAAGACGGGCTTCTACGCGATCGAATTGTTCAGCGGCCATCTCGTGTTGCGGGGAGTTGAGTTCGCCGGGTATTCCACCGGGCGATCGCGGCAAACGATCGCCGGCGAGCAACAGCGCATGACGGCGCTGCAGAAAGAGCCGCTACGGATCCTGGTGCTCGGGCAAGTCAAGGCGGGCAAGTCGAGTCTTGTGAACGCGCTGTTTGGCCAGACGCGGGCGGCCGTCGACGTCGTCCCGCGCACGAAGAGTGTCGAGCCGTACCTGCTCGAGCGCGACGGGCTGCCGCTGGCGATCATTCTTGATACAGCCGGATACGAAGACCCGACACAAACCGCTGCCGCATTGAATCAGGCGCGGGACGAGATCGTGAAATGCGATCTGGTTGTGCTGGTCAGTTCCGCCCAGAACGCCGCCCGCGACGCCGATCGCCGGCTGTTGGACGAAGTTCGTGTCCTGTTCCAACGCACGCCCGATCGCGAGTTCCCGCCGCTGATCGTGGCATTGACCCGCATCGACCAGTTACGGCCGTTTCGAGAATGGGATCCCCCCTACGACCTCACTCAGCCGCAGGGAACCAAGGCCGGGCAAATTCGCGAGGCGGTCGAAACGACGGCGGGTGATCTCGCGGTCGAAGTCGAGCGGGTGATTCCCGTCTGCCTCCTGGAGGGAAAGCTGTACAACGTCGAAGAAAGCCTGATTCCAGCGATTCTGAGTTATCTCGGTGCGGCCCAGCGTTTGAAGTACCTGCGGTGCCTGCGGGAGTTCAAGGACGAAGAGTACTGGATGCGGCTCCGACAGCAGGCTGCGAATACCGGGCGGTTTCTCATGCAGACGGGCTGGCGCCTGCTCGAAAACGCAGTCCAGCCGCGACAGACCCCGGAACGTGACGGTTAAGCCGGGCTTGTCCGAGTCGTCGATTCGAGCCGAATCGAAAGGTCCCGTTACAGGAGTCCTGGTGCGAACGGCAGCGTGCGATCGCTCGCCAGGTTGAAGTCCGCGTCCTGATCGACGACGTCGGGGCGCGTTACAGTTGGCGACCGATGCCGCGTGTGCTCAGACGCGCGGGAATTCGCTGTGCCCAGTTCCTGCCGACGCTGATCCCCTGGATGTCGATGTTCCGCGTAAGGGTGACTCACCTGTTCGCTCATATCCCGTGCCAGAGGACCCATGCGAGCCAGCCGAGATTTCCCAGCCCGATCGCAAGAAAAAGGAGCGGCAGACCGAGCCGCAAACTGCGGCTCTCCCAGGTCGGTCAGGTTCCGCAGATTCGGGTCACGAACGGTTTCTCAGCGCCGCCCACGACCCCTTTGACGAAGCCGTAGAGCTTCAACGAACCAACCAGGGTAAACGTCGCGCCCACGAGGAGAGGCGGCAACCAGTTTGCCAGGGAGATCAACACTTTAGCAATGGACATCATGGGCCGGCCCTCCGCTTCGCGGAGCGAGGTTTCGAGGGGCGTGAGTTCATCATTGGGGCTCCGGTCGATGATCTGGTTGCATCCATCAGCCAGCCTTCAGGGAG
>JACQFH010000543.1 GCA_016200145.1 Planctomycetia bacterium
AAGCGCGTTCTATTCCGCACTCCGAATTCCGAAATCCGAATTATTTTTTTTGTGTTCATTGTCCGGCCGTTTTGCCTTGTTTGGCGAAGCGAAACAGATCGTCGGCGATGCCGTCCTGGTTGGCGTCGGTCGGGTCGATGGGGTACGTCGACACGAGGCCCGTCTGTGGATTGACCGTCAGGATCAGCTTGTCTCCCCGGTTGCGCGGATCGATCGGGTTCAGATTTTGTGTGGCGTCGGCAATATCGTTCAGCAGAAAGTGCAGGTTCCCCAGCCCCGCTGTCGCCCCGCCGATCATGCCGCGCGGCGAGAACATCAAATCGATGTGCGCCGGCACAGGAGTCGTCGGCCACAGCGACTGCACATTGGGCGACGATTGGTCGAGGTCGATCACAATCCCGCTCGAGAGGGGGGTTGGCTGGTGGAATGGCAGCAATTCGCACGCGAGCTCCAGCTCGCAACTGGCTTTGCCGCTGGCCGTGTCGACCGCCACCACGTTCGGGAACGTGGCATCGGGGGCATCGAACCCGGTCGAGAGGGTGAGCAGTACGGCGGAGCCGCGCGTCTGCGTGTAATAGGGGGGCGACGTGCGACCAGCGACCGGCTGCAAGACGTACCAGTGCCCGGTCGTCGCGGGGATGCGGACCCGTGCGGCCGGCCAGGGGAGGAAGCCGTTCGTGTCGAGCGTGACCCAGTCAATGCCCGAACCCGTCCCCGAGAGGATTGTGGCGTCGGATGACGTGGCGTCGGTCCCCTGGCCGTCGTTATTGGCGTCGGGGCGCAGGATCTGGATGGTTGTCCCGCTGCCGGCAATCGAGCCGCCGTAGGATCGGTTTTCGATCGGCGCCAGGTACACGAAGCCGGTGACCAGGGAGGGGTCGGTCAGATCGCGGACGAGGCGCACGCCGCGCAAGTTTCTGGCGTGCATGGCGCGATCCTTGGCGCCCATGAAGGCCGACTGGGCGACGCGGGCGGCCGAACGCATGCGATCGCTGCTGCGGTTGGAGTTATAGACGGCGAGGGTGATCGACGCGAGGAGCAGCAAAATCGCGATAACGACCAGCATCTCGACCAAAGTGAAGCCGCCCCACTGATTTCGGATTTCGCCGCGCATTCTCCCCTCCTTCGTAAGGGGGCGCAGGGGGGGTGAGGTGAATGGCGCTGACGGAATGCAGCGCAATCTGCGAGCATTTCGGATTTCGGATTTCGGATTTCGGATGTGGACGCGCATGATCTGCCGTTACTTTCCGCCCGCTTTGATGCTTGCCGAAACGATGTTGTCCGAGAGTTCGTCCTGGGCCTGCTGCGCCGTGTGGGTCGCGGTGATGTTGAGCGACGCGAGCCTCCCCAGAACCGCCGGCGATCCGGCAACGTCGGGGGCATCAGGCTCGGCCAGGCCCAGATAGCCGTCGGCGCCGGCCGAGACGATCAGCGGCATGTGGAACGTGGCCGGCGTATGAAACGCCGGCGCGCCGAATGCCGACTCAAAATTCATGGTGTTCCCGTTGATCACGATGTTGGTGCAAACCTGCAATGGATCGTCGGGGTCGCGCTGCAGGTCGTTGGCGAGATTTCCGGTGAAGACGGGAAGCGCCGAAAAGGTGACCTTGGCGTTTGCGACATCTTGAGCCGTAGGAGTGGCGCCCGGCCCCCCGGAACGGAACAGCCGCGTCGGCCAGCGATAGAACCGGATCGGGTTCTGCCAGGCGTCGGTAAAATACGGCAGGCCGGCAGTCCTCATCGATCCCCCCGAGGGAGGAGGGGCCTCGGTTCTAAATTCCGCCGTGCTGAATGCGTCCTGACCGATTGGGGTGTCGCCGATGACGTTTTCGGTGAGGACGATGTACAGGATCTCGGAATTCGTCAGATTCGGCACGACAACAGGCGGATTCGACAGCGGCTGCACGAACAGCTTCGGGTACATTAAGGCGAGCTGTTCTTTCGCGGCGTTGTTCGCCCCATAGACCTGCAACAGAAAATTGAGGTCGCTCGCGCTCTGTGGAAAATACTTGACCTGCAACAGCTTGATCGCAACGATCTTCTGGGTCTGCCCCTGCAGGCCGTAGAACCCCGGGCCGGCCGCAATATACTCGGTCGATCCCGTCAGAAATCCCTTGCGCTGAATGAGCCGATCGAAGGCGCGGCGGCGGCTGTCCATGAGCGACTGGATCTTGGAAAGCGTCGTCGTCGTCGCCGAGTCGCGCGCCTGGCCGATAAAGGCCCCCACGACGGCGATCGTGATGCTCATCAGGATGGCGATGATCGTGATCACCATCAGGAGTTCGACGAGAGTGAATCCATTTCGGATTTCGGATTTCGGATTTCGGATTTTCGTACGCATGATTCAGACTCGGGGTGACAAAAGTGTTCGCGTTGTCGGGGGCTACTTCACCAGGCGGCCGCCGGAGAAATTGGTGATGTTGTCGGCGTCGGGGTACTTGCCGGTCGCCGTGTTCCGCTGCAGGCCGGAATTCGGCAGGCTGTCGTTATGCACGCCGCCGTAGCCGTAGTCGCCGTCATAGCCCGGCGAAATGATCTGGAACGTCTGCGGCTTCTGCGCCGGCAGCGACTGGGTCGCCGTGCCCGGAACGGGGGGCGTCGCGTTGGGAGTGCTCGTGGGGGGGGACCAGACGCGGTAAACGTCGAGCAACGTGCCTCCGCTGGGCAACTCGGCGATGCGGTATCCACCCCCCTCGTAGCTGCTGAAATATAGATACGGTCTCGTCTGATTCGGAATCGAATCGTACCATTCGTTGATGCCGTTGCCGTCGGAGTCTTTAATGCGGGCAATGTTGGCCATCTCGAAGAACGGGCCTTCGCGGTTGGAATTCGCAGCAGCACCAGCCGTAGGGGTACCTGACGCGTTGGTTGGGGTAATCGGCGCGAACGGGTAAGAAGGGTTCTTGCTGAACCCGACCGGCGCCTGGTTGGGCCCCTGGGCCGGGATCACCCCTCCCAGGAAGAACATCAGGCATTCGCCCGAATTCATGTTGAGCACCGGGTTCCCGCCGCCGGTGGTGGCTATGCTTGCCCAGAACCAGGGATAAGCCGTTCCCGCACCGCCGCCCATCGAAAAATCAAATTGCGGCCAGATGCGGCGGACGGTCGCCATGCTGGCGGGATCGGAGTTCCAGCCGGCTTGCGTCAGCCACAGCCGGAACTGACTGGGGGGCTCGACGCCGTACTTGGCCTTGAACGCCGAAACCGCCGATTCCAGGCCCTTGATTTCCATCGCCACGGCGGCTTCGTTCACTCTCACGCGCGACTGCATGAACACGGGCACCGCAAGCCCCATCAGCACGCCGATGATCACGATCACGACGAGCATTTCGACCAGGGTGAAGCCGGCGCCGGTGCGACGCGCGCGGCGAGCCAAACTTCGGGTGCGCGACCCCCCCTGCCCCCCCCTTGCTAAGGGGGGGAGCACGGGAAGAGCGATTTCGGATTTCGGATTTCGGATTTCGGAAGTACGAAATCGATTCAGCGTTTGCATTGCGACTGCTCCGGAATTGCCCCTGGTCATTGTTCGTTCACGAGAGTTTGTTCAAGAGTTCGATCAGCGGCATGAACAACGCGATCACGATGAAGCCCACGATGAGCCCCAGCACCACCACCATGATCGGCTCCAGGATGCTGATCAAACCGTCGACGAGCACGGCGACTTCTTCGTCGTACACGTCGGCCACTTTATAAAGCATGTTGTCGAGGGCGCCTGTTTCCTCGCCCACGTCCACCATGTTCACCACCATGTCGTCGACCACGCGCGTTTCCTTGAGGGGCACCGCCATCGACTCCCCTTCGCGAATCGCCGTGTAAATGTGCTGGTAAGCCCGGATGAACACCTCGTTGCCCGACGTATCGCGGGCGATGAGCAGCGCTTCGAGAATGGGCACGCCCGAGGCGATCAGGGTGCCCAGCGTTCGCGCGGTGCGGGCCACGATGCTCTTTTCGAGGATCTTCCCCAGGATCGGGATCTTGAGGGTGATGCGGTCGATGATGTAGCAGCCCAGCTTGTTCTTCTTGATGATCTTGACGATCAGCCACAAGCCGAACGGAATCGCCGGGCCCAGGTACCAGTAGTCGACCACCGCGTTGCTGCAGGCGATGAGGACGACGGTGATCTGCGGGAGCTTGACTTCGAACCCGTCGAAGATCGCTTTGAACTTGGGGATAATGTAGTACATGATGAAGCCCACGATGGCGGTCGCCACGATCACGACCGCGCACGGGTAAATCATGGCCCCCTGCACCTTTTTCTTCAGGCTCTGGGCGCGTTCCTTGAACTCGGCCAGGCGCTGCAGAATGACTTCCAGCGCACCGCCGGCTTCGCCCGCTTTCACCATGTTGACGTACAGGTTGTCGAAGCACTTGGGCTGCTTGCCCATGGCCTCGGACAGGGTGTTGCCGCCTTCGACGTCGTCGATCACGCCGATCAGCGAGTTCTTGAGGGCACCGGGCTTGGCCTGGCCTTCCAGGATTCGCAGCGACCGCAGAATGGGGAGCCCGGCGTCCTGCAGCGTCGAGAGCTGGCGGGTGAACGTACACAGCTTCTTGGCGTTGACACGGCCGAGCGAGAACGTCTTTCGCTTCTTGCCGGTGGGGCCCTTCTTCTTGTCTTTGTCTTTCTTCTTCTTTTTGTCGCGGCCCTTTTCCGCGATCTTGGTGACGAAGAAGCCCTTCTGGCGGACGAGGGCCTGCGCTTCGGCCTCGGTCGCCGCTTCAACGGTGTCCTTGACTTCGGCGCCCGTCGACTGGTCCATTGCCTCGTAGCTGTAAACCGGCATAGCCCGTACTCCTCAAGAATTCTGGTTCCCACGCTCTGCGTGGGAACCGGTGTTGCGACGCTCTGCGTCGTTTGTCGTGTCACTCGCCACGGCGTGCGTCCCCACAGGTTATTCGATATCTTCCATCACGGTTTCGCGGACAACTTCGTCGATCGTGGTAATGCCGTCGAAGATCAGCTTCAGGCCCGATTCGCGCAAGGACGTCATCCCCTGCGAGCGGGCCAGGTTGCGGATGTCGTCGACCGACGCGTCGGAGGTGATCAGGTCGCGGACGTCGTCGTTGATTTCCAGAAGCTCGTAGATCCCCGTCCGCCCCTTGTACCCGGTGTTGTTGCACCGCTGGCAGCCGCGGCCGTAGTAGAACTTGTATTTTCGCGCCTGCGCCAGGGGGAGCTGCAGCTCCATCAGCAGCTCGTCGCTGGGCTCGAACTGGGTGCGGCACTCGACGCAGATCTTGCGCACCAGCCGTTGCGCCAGAATCGACTCGACGGTGGCCGTGATCAGAAACGGCGGAATGCCCATATCGCGGAGCCGGGTGATCGCCGTCGGGGCGTCGTTGGTGTGCAGCGTGCTGAACACGAGGTGCCCGGTGAGGGCGCTCTGCACGGCGATCTCGGCCGTTTCGTAGTCGCGGATCTCGCCCACCAGCACGATGTCGGGGTCGTGCCGCAGAATGGCCCGCAGCACGTTGGCGAACGTGACGTCGATGTCGGGATTCACGGGAATCTGCAGGAGCCCGTAAATCTCGTATTCGACGGGGTCTTCGGTGGTGATGATCTTCGACGAAATCTCGTTGAGCTCGTTGAGCACCGAGTACAGCGTGGTCGTTTTCCCCGAGCCCGTGGGCCCGGTGACGAGCACGATGCCGTTCGGCTTGCGGATCACCGTGCGGAACCGCGACAGGGTGCCGGGGTCGAACCCGATCTTGTTCAGGTCGAGCTGCACGACGGTGCGGTCGAGCACCCGCATGACGACCGATTCGCCGAACAGCGTGGGGAGCACGCTCACCCGCAGGTCGACCGAGTTGCCGCCCACGTTCAGCTCGATGCGGCCGTCCTGGGGGAGGCGGCGTTCGGCGATGTCGAGGTTCGACATGACCTTGATGCGGGTGATGATGGCGTTGGCCAGGTGCCGCGGCGGAGGGACCATTTCATACAGCACGCCGTCGGCCTTGACGCGAATCTTGAACTCGTCTTCGAAGGGCTCGAAGTGAATGTCGCTGGCCTGGTCTTTGATCGCCAGCAGCAGCACCATGTTGAGCAGCTTGCGGATGGGGGCGGCGTCGGCCATTTCCTCGAGCGAGGCCAGATCGTACCCCACGTTGCCGGTGCGGTCGACCCAGTCTTCGTCGTCTTCCAGGCCGCTGATGACGTCTTCGATGCTCTCCTGCTTGTCGGCGTAGTAGCGCTCGATGGCTTCCTGGATGTCGGCGGGGTTCGACACGGCGCCGCGCACGTCGTAACCCAGGAAGTTCCGCAGATCATCGAGGGCGGCGATGTTCTGCGGGTCGGCCATGGCCACGGTGAGCACGTTGTTCTTCAGCGACACCGGCATGATCTTGTAGATGCTGGCCATCGTCTCGGGAACGAGCTCGAGCACCTTGGGGGTGATCGTCGTGTCTTTCAGGCTGACGACCTGCATGCCCCACTGTTCGGCGAGCGCCTCGCTGACCTGCACGTCGGTCACCAGCCCCATGCGGACCGCCACCCGGCCGATGACTTCGCCCGGAGACTTCTTCTGCTCTTCGAGCACGTCCCAGAGCTGGTCTTCGTTGATGTAACCGAGGTCCACCAGGATCTGACCGAGACGCCGTTTGGCCACGACTGTTCTCCCGAGGTTAAAATCTGAAGTTGAAGGTCGAACCGTTTTTGGAAGCCCGACGCGTCGGGCTACCTTCTTTATCGCAGACGCTTCAGGCTGGTGTCTTAGACGCACCGTACGACGAAACAGTTTCCCCGCCTGCCGGGAATGCGCACAAAGGCCCCTGAGCCGGTGTACGCAGCCCGCGGACCCGCGACAGGATGTTCAGGAAACTGGAGATCTGGAGACGACGAAGCCCGAACGGGACATTCGCAGAATCTGAAAGAAAGAATAAGACCGCCGAACGGCGATAAGCGTCTCTTCGGCCGGGCTTCTTTCGTCATCTCTCATTTATCTTCTTCTTCCTCTTCGTCCTCTTCGACCTCCTCGTCAAACAATCCCTGTTTGGCCCGCTGGATTTTGGTGCGGAGCTCGCCGGCGTTGTTCGCCCGCCCGCACACGTCTTTTTCTTCACACAGTCCGTTTTTCCACAGGTTGAACAGGCAGTCGTCGAGCAACTGCATGCCGTACTTCTTTCCGGTCTGGATGCTCGACGGAATGCGGTACGATTTGTTTTCGCGAATCAGGTTGGCGATGGCCGGCGTCACCACGAGCATCTCGTACGCGGCCACCATGCCCTTGGGTTTCTTGGGGAGCAGGGCCTGGCTCAACACGCCGATGATCGCCGTCGAAAGCTGCGTGCGGATCTGCTCCTGCTGGTTGGTCGGAAACACGTCGATGATTCGGTTGACCGTTCCTTCCGCGCTCGAGGTGTGCAGCGTGCCGAACACCAGGTGGCCCGTTTCGGCGGCCGTAATGGCCGACTGAATCGTTTCCAGGTCTCGCATTTCGCCCACGAGGATGACGTCGGGGTCCATACGCAAGGCGCGTCTGAGCGCCTCGGGAAAGGTCGGGACATCGACGCCGATTTCTCGCTGGTTGATCGTGCATTTTTTGTGCTTGTGGTAGTACTCGATCGGGTCTTCCATCGTGATGATGTGATGGTCGACGTTGTCGTTCAGGAAGTTGATCATGCTGGCCAGGCTGGTCGTTTTTCCGGAACCGGTCGGCCCGGTCACCAGGATCAGCCCTCTCGGCCGGACGATCAGGTCCCTGATCACCGTGGGGAGCCCCAACTGCTCGAACGTCAGAAACTCATTGGGAATTCGCCGCAAAACGATACCAATGTGGCCGCGTTGTTTGAACACAGCCACGCGGAAGCGGGCCTGCTCGCCGAACGCAAATCCGAAGTCGGTTCCCCCCCTTTCCTGAAGTTCCTGCTGGTTGCGTTCGGGCGTGATGCTTTTCATCAGCGCCACGCAATCTTCGGCCTCCAGTTGTTTCGTTTCGAGACGCACCATGTGACCGCCCATCCGCAGCACCGGGGGTTGCCCGGAGGTGATGTGCAAGTCACTCGCTTTTTGATTGACGACCGTCTGCAGCAGCTTGTCGATCTGCAGAGATTGTTTTTCTGCAATTGCCATCAGCCCGTCACTCCTGTTTCATCAGATGGCGTTGTCGAATTATGGAGGGGCAACGGGCCCTCCTCAAATCGCCAACAGAATTTCTCAAGTTTTCGTCCGCCAGCGCGCTGCACTCGATCGACTGGAAAACTCGTTTGCGTCCTGTTCAATCCGCCGAACTGAACTATTGTTTATTAAAAAAGTCGGAACCCGTTTGCCTGCTAATCAATCCGCACGAGTTGCCGCATTTCGCAACATCGCGCTCAACGGTGCCACCCGATGCTCGTACTGGAAGGCACGACAAACGTCGATTGTACGCCAGCCACCCGACGGGGTATTCCGCCATTCAAACCCCCGCGCGAACGGCCTGCGAAAACCAGTCGATCAATGATCGCAACCGGCGTCATCAGTGCCCACCCCGGTGGAGCATCAACACTTCCTCAATTGACGTAATTCCAAGGAGCGCCTTGTCTAAGGCATCTTGAACGAGCGTTTTCATGCCCATCATCTGGGCCTGGCGGCGGATGTTCTGGGTCGGCTCCCCCTTAAACGTCATGTCGCGAATGGCCGTCGACATCGTCATCAATTCGAAGACAGCCTTCCGCCCCCGGTAACCGGTGTGCTGGCAGTTGGCGCACCCCTTGCCCCTCATGAACTTGGCCGTGGCAATCTGCTCGGGAGTGACTTCGAGGTACTGCAATTCGCTCGGGTCGGGCTTGGTCGGCGCCGAACACTTAGTGCAGTTTAGGCGCACGAGGCGCTGGGCCATAATCGCCATAACGCTCGAAGCGACCAGAAATGGCTGAACTCCCATGTCGATCAGCCGTGTAATAGAACTGGGCGCATCGTTCGTATGCAGTGTACTGAAAACCAAGTGTCCAGTAAGAGAAGCCTGAATGGCCATGTCAGCCGTCTCGGTATCCCGGATTTCACCGACAAGGATCACATTAGGCGCCTGCCGCAGCATCGCGCGGATAATGCGCGAGAAGTTCAAACCGATTGTTGCCTTAACTTCCACCTGGTTGATGCCTGGAAGGTAGTACTCGACGGGGTCTTCTGCGGTGATAATCTTCCGGTCGGGACGGTTCAGCTCGCCCAGAGCACTGTACAAAGTTGTAGTCTTTCCGGACCCGGTGGGACCTGTCACCAGAAAGATCCCGTTCGGCCGGCGGATGATGTTCTGGAACGTCCGGTAGTTCTCTTCGCTGAACCCCAGGTTGCGGATGCCGATTTTGATGTTGTCGCGGTCCAGGATACGCATGACCACTGCCTGGCCGTGACCGGTCGGCAGCAGGCTGACGCGCATGTCGAAGTCTTTTCCGCCCACGCGGGTCTTGATCCGGCCGTCCTGGGGCTTCCGTTTCTCGGAAATATCAATAGATGCCATAACTTTGATACGAGAAATCACCGCCGCGTGCAGCCGCCGGGGGGGGCTGTCGCGTTCCACCAGCTCGCCGTCGATCCGGTAGCGGATGCGGAGCTTCTCTTCGAAGGGCTCGATATGGATATCGCTGGCCCGCATGTTGACCGCCTCGGTGATCATCAGGTTGACGAGGCGGACGACCGGGGCGCTGTCGTCGTCGACCACGGCGCCCGACGCGGCGAGCTCGGTTTCGGTGAAATCGATCGCCGTTTCGGTGAATTCGGCGATCATCGAGTCGACCGACTCGGTTTCGCTCTGCCCGTAATGCCGATTGATCGACTGCTGAATGACGTCTTTGGGCGCGACAACGACCTTGATCTCTTTGTTGATGATGAACCGCAGCTTGTCGACCACGTCGTACCGCTGGGGATCGTGCATGGCGACCGTGAGGGTGCCGGCATCGTCGAGCGACAGCGGAATCACCAGGTTTTCGCGGGCCACCGACTCGGGCACGAGCTGGATCACGGCCGCCGGGATCTGCACCGACGACACGTCGACGTAGTCCATTCCGAACTGCATGGCCTGGGCCTGGCCCATGTCGGACTGCGAGATGTATTCCAGCTTCTGCAGCGCGTCGCCGACCGAAATGCCCAGCTTTTCGGCCAGGGCCTTGCCTTCGGCGAACTGCTCTTTGGAGATCGTCCCGTCCTTGAGCAGCTTTTGAATCCAGTCGTCGGCCATAAGGCTCCTCGTCAGAATCAAATTGCCAGGCACGGAGCGCGCTCCGCCGGCGTGACGCGCAAACACCGCCCAGTCGGCCGACCGGGCCGCCTGCCGCAGCTCGCAAAAAAACCGAAATTCGGCACGAAGAATGCGAAGCCCATTCGCGCCGGAACAGTCAACAGGGGATGATCAGAAAACAGAAAGGCTTACCTTGATTCTGATTGTGGCGAAAGGCAAAGTCAAGGAGGCACTTCCCGTGGAGGTTTGACGCCGGAGGTTTGACGCCCGGGCGGGAGACGCTAAAATCAGGTTCTCCCGGCTCCGTAGCTCAGTTGGTTTAGAGCGCCGGCCTGTCACGTCGGAGGTCGCGGGTTCAAGTCCCGTCGGAGTCGCTTTTTACGTCAAATCGTCGAGAGCGTGTGTCAGAGAAGTGTGCGTGAAAAAGCCGCTCTGCGGTAGCAGGGCGCGGAAGTGGGCGGATTCGAAAGCTGCGGATCGACAGACACTTGCGACGGGAACGTCGCAAGTTTTTTTATGCGCTCATGGAGTCAGACTTCCGCTCATGGGATCGTACCTCCGGCCCATGAGGTCAGAGGTCGTCCTTTCAACTGCCGGGGCGTTACCGCGGCGTTTCCACATGGACACGCCAGAAACCGATGCCGATGATCCGCGGCAGAACAGACTTGACGAACGGTGTTCGAATCAAGAGACGCGCAAGAAGTGGCAGTCGCGGTGGTCGATTCGAGCGGAGGATGCGCAGGATCTGATTTGCGACCAAGGCACCGAGGAACTGAATCATCCGTGTCGGCCATTCTCTCTGGCTCTGTACTCGGACAAGGTGGTGGTTTTCGACGCTGTTCGATTTGAGTGGCTCGGCAAGAACATTCGCCGCTACGACAGCGTCTTCCACCGCATACTTGATTCCCGCTCCAGCGGCTGGTGTCATCGTATGAGCCGCGTCGCCGATGAGCAGCAAAGCCGCCAGAGTGAGGGCAGCAATGTGTGACCAATTCATCAGATCACCCGCACGACGACTATCCTGCAAAACGGGTTTGCTGGGAGATTTTGCATTCCGGCAGCGCCTTTCGCAGCTCAATCAGGCCAGCCTCCGTGATCTTAGTGCCTCCCACGTACAGTAGCTGCAGGTTCATGAGACCGGTCAGCTCCTTCAGGCCCGCATCCGTGATCTCGGTTTTCTCAAGACTCAGCGAGTGCAAGCTCGTCAGGCCCGAAAGTTGCTGCAACCCGGCGTCCGTGACCGGAAGAAAGTCGAGTTCCAGCGTTTGCAAGTTTTTTAATTCCGCCAATTCCTTCAGGCCAGTATCAGTGACCTTCGTATGGAACAGGCTCAGCGTCTGCAGGCTCTTGAGCCCTGCCAGTTCCTGCAGACCTGCGTCCGTCACCTGGGCGCCAGAAAGATAGAGCGTTTGCAGATTCTCCAGCCCGGAGAGTTGCTGTAGCACAGCATCGGTCACGGGCGTGGCGCCAAGGGATAGCCATTGCAAGTTTTTGAGCTGGCCCAAGCCGTTCAGTCCCGCATCGGTGACATGGGATCCGCCGAGGTACAGCCATCGGAGCGTATTCAGCTCCGTCAAGCCGGTGCCTGTCACATGGGAATTCTCCAAGTCGAGGAATTGCAGGCTTTCCAGGCTGGCCAGTTCCTTCACTCCCGCGTCCGAGACTTTGGTGAAGCCAAGGCCCAGCCATTGCAAGTTCTTGAGCCCCTTCAGTTCCTTCAATCCCTCATCGGTGACCGCAGTTCCACTCAGCTTCAACCATCGCAAGTTCGTTAGCGAAGCCAGTTCTTTCACCCCCTCGTCCGTCAGTTTGTTGCCCGAAAGGTCCAGCCCAAACGCCGCCATCGGCGCAGGTAGCTTTGCCAACACACCATCCTTCCGATTTGGAAATGAAATCAACGGCAACTCGCCCGGCAGGCCTTCCGTTCGGATTCTGAATTCAGTCAGATTCTGCTTATCAACCTGCCCCCAACCGATGCGGGCCCCTGCTTCAGTCCAGGCATCGACGATCTCCTTTGGAAGTGGACTCGGCAGATTGACGGATAAAAGGAGATCGAGCTTGCTGAATTGCCCGTTGCTGAACAGAACACATTCGCCTTTTTTCAATTCAAAGTCTCCCACTTTCACCGGGCCGGTCTTGTCGACATTGAAGAACACGTAGCCATTGTCCAGCTTCAAACGGCTGTCGGTGATGTCTTTGCCCTCGAGAATCAAAATCGCGTCCTCAAGTTTCCCGATATCGGCTTCGACCAGCCGAATGATCCCCAGGCTGCCGCCCCGTGAGTAGACGGGCATCGGGATGTACTTGTCGTCTTGCAGTTGTTGTCGGCCCGCTTCGACAAGATCCTTGTCTGGCTCACCTGCGGTCTCCGCGGGCAC